>CAZQER010000008.1:0-33021 GCA_964592095.1 uncultured archaeon | reverse complement strand
TACTTTTGAGATATTAAAAACATCGGCACCCGAACTCTGCGGTGCTCACTTTGTTCCACTCCTCACCCTAACGGAAGACATAACAGCGGTTATGAGGTTACGGCTTCGCCTTCACCCAAATTGAAATCAAAGATTTCAACTCCTCATAACCGCAAATTCAATCGAGTTTTGAAATTATTTAGAAAAAGATTTATATATAAACAATAGCTTAATGTAATATTATGAAAAAGAATATTTTAATTGTAGATTGGTTGTTAATAATAATATTTATACTAATAATAGTATCAAAATTTATCAATCTACCTTTCACAAAAATTATTCAACCAATCTTTTTTGTTCTTATTATTATACATGTTATTCAGCATTGGAAAGTTATTGTTTATTCACTTAAAGGATTAAAAAAGAGATAATTTCAAAACTCAACTCTGAAATTTCCCTTCGGGACGTTGCACTAAATTTCAGCTCTTTGGGGAATATAACAAGGATTATGAGGTTCCAGAAACTTGCAGTTTCTTCACCCAAATTTCGCCTTACGGCGAAACTTCACATATCCCCGGAACGAACGTTAACAGAACCTTTATTCTGTTTAATTCCGATATCAATTATTATTTTGCCTTTGTCTGTTTTATCTATTCTTGACATATTCTCCTCGATTTTATTTTTGAGTTTCTCTATATTATGTATTATACTGTTTTCTCTGTCTTCCAGATTCTTTATTTCCTCTCTTAACATAGTAATATTATCATCTATTTCTCTTCTGTCTTTCATGAGTTTGGTTCTCTTTTTTATTATGTTGGATTCTTTAATTGACCCTGAAATATATTCCCTTTTCTCGCAAAGTTTTTTATATTCAGTTCTCATAGAATTCAAATCTAAATCTAATATGTTTTTTATCCTTTCATAAATCTTCCTTTTTTCTCTATCCTTTACTTTCATTCTCTCTTCGGTTATATATTTATCTATTTCTTTCAGTATGAACACCAATGAGTTTGAGTTATCGGAGAAAAACTGCTCAACAGGGTTTTCTATATAATTATCAATTATCTTTTTTATTCCCGTATCACACTGCTTTCTGTATTTTTTAAGTGGTCTTTTCATTTGTGTCAGAAGATGGAATATATTGCCCTCAATCTCATCAAGTCTTTTCTCAATCTCATCAAGTCTTTTCTTCTTTTTTGATAAACTCTGAAATTCCTCAGATTCAGAAAGATTTTCAATTTCTCTCTGAATTTTTTCACTCATTCTTATCAGTGATTCCACCATCTCTCTGTCTTTTTTTAAAGATATACCTATGGAATTCAATTCCTCCATGTCTTTCCTGATTCTCTCATACTCTGCAATTGTTTCATTGAGAAGTTTGTTTTCTTTCATTGACCTCTCCATTATATTCTCCAACCTATCGTTATTTTCAAGCATGTTTTTTGACTCTCTCCTTATTGTTTTGATTTCATTCTCAAATGCAACGGAAAGGTATTTTCCATGACTTTTATATGTCCTTGCAAGTGAATCAAGAGTCTTCTTTAAATCATCATGGAATTCCTCCACATCTGTAAAATTGGATACCCCTTTGTTTATAAATGGGCTTATAGAATCCATTACACCTTTGATAAATAATGGTTTTGATGTATTTAGAATTCTCTTAAGTCTTATATGGATATCATTAGGTATATCGGTGTCCTCTATTTTCTTAACATTGGATTTTATGATAGATGAACTATCAAGAATATTCTCTATAATCCCCTTGGATTCGTTCAGAATTCTTTCCCTATGAAGTCTTAATTTATTTTTTATAATATTATCAATATCATCCAACCTTAAGGTTCTTACTTTTACCTTCTCCTCTTTCTCTTTTTTGAATAATCTATCCAAGAATCTCAATTTTGTCATACAAATCCTCTAGTGTAGATGAACTCGTAAGAAACATCGATATCTTTAATTCTAAAAGGAATTCTTCTAAGTAATCCCTTACTCCATTAACTCCATCCCTATCCCATGCCCTTAACAGTGGAAGAGCAACACCTATCATCTTTGCCCCCAATGCTATTGATTTTGCAGCATCAATACCGCTTCTTATACCGCCAGACGCGATAATTGGGATCTTGAGTTTTGATAACTCTCTTATACATTCTGCTGTTGGAATACCCCAGTCTGAAAATGTTCTTCCTATTGATTCTGCTTTTTTACCCCCTCTGTAACCCTCAATTAAACTCCATGATGTTCCACCAACACCACCGGTATCTATTGCAGAGACCTTTAGTTTTTTTGCAGTCTCATAGGAAATTCCAGAGCCAACGGATTTTACTATTACGGGTTTTTTGATGTCTCTCGCAATTTTATTTATCTTCTCCAAAAGATTTGAAAAGTTTCTATTTCCTTCCATCTGTATGACCTCCTGTAACGGATTCAGATGTAGTGCTAAAGCATCTGCATCAATCATCTCTATAGCCCTCTCGCACTCCTCTATACCAAAACCGTAATTTAATTGTATTGCCCCAAGATTGGCAATCAGGAATATATCTGATGCCACATCCCTCACCCTGTATGTGTCTTCAAGATCTGGGTTTTCTATGGCTATCCTCTGGCTTCCAACACCGAAACCTATATTGAACTCCTGAGCGATTGCTGCTAAATCTTTATTAATCCTCTTTGCTTTTTTACTTCCGCCAGTTATGGCCTCTATAATGAATGGATAATCAAAACTGTGACCCAGAAATTTTGTCCTTAAACTGATATCATCAAAATTTATTTCTGGAAGTTCTGCATGAATCAACCTGTACCTATCAAATCCGGGATTGCCTGCTTCAACATTCTTTTTAAGACAAATCCTGATGTGATCCAATTTTCTTTTTCTTATCTTATTTGTCATCTTTATGGTTTATATATCTTTAACCAAATCCATCAATACATCTTTTGGATTCTTTGCCTTTATAACACCAGAGGCAAGCAAAACTCCACAAGTACCTAACTCAATTGCCTTTTTAACATCATCTCCTGTAGTAATGCCCGCTCCAGTAAGAACCTTAACATCTGGATTTACTTTATTTACAGCATCTACACTACCTGTTATTATTTCTGGTTGTGCCTTTGAAACAGGAATTCCCGTTCCTATCAACTCTGGTGGCTCTATTGCAACAAAATCTGGACCAAGAGCTGATGCTGCCTTGGTTACATTTATATTGTTTGTACAAACAACAGATATCATTCCTAATGATTTTAATTTTTCAATGCATGCCTCTATATCAGCCAATCTCAATCGCCTTTCAGAGTGGTTTATTAAAGAACCGACTGCTCCAGCTGCCTTTACAGATTCTGGAAGTACATGTCCAGTGTTGCTGCCATAATCCACGGGGTCAACATGTTGGGCATAGACTGGAATATCAACATTCTTTGCAATTCTGTAGATATCTGTAAACTGAGGGCATATAATAATCTCAACATCCGTTTCCTTTGCCACATCGTCACATATTTTTGCAAGTTTAAAACCATCATCCCCCGTTGCTTCTCTATATGTTTTACAATTGATAATCACATACTTTTTCATTTTTACCACTTTATTAATTTAATATTGATTGATTATTTAATCTTCAAGGATAAGAATTTAATATTAATATCAAAACGATAAAAGCGTCCGTAGTCTAGTCTGGTTAGGACCTTGGCCTTCCAAGCCAATGACCCGGGTTCAAATCCCGGCGGGCGCATCATAGAGCCTTTAGAAAAGTTCAAATCACGGCAATGTGTTTTATTTCTATTTCTTATCCTTTTCTTCTCTTTATTGTATAGTAAATTAAGGCAGGGATCATGATGAGGAGGATTATTATACCTACTTGTATGTAAAGATTCAATTGTTCCTGATTCCTCCTTCTTATCTTTATATCCTCAATTCTCTTCAGTAGCAAATCACACTCTGCAATCCTCTTTTTATCATCTAATTGAATGTATATATTTCTGGATAGATTTACATAGATTGTTGCATTTTGAAGGTCTTCTAAATTAAGGTATTTTAGTGCTTTGTCAAAATGTTCCTTGGCTTCCCGATATTTTATTGATTTATTCCGTATATAGTCGGCCATTTTTGCCTCTTCTTCGTAACCTAAGGATAGATAGCTCTCCCTTGCAATTTCCGCATACACTGTTGCATTATGATAATCGCCCTTTTTAAAACAAACTTCAGCATTTTTGAGATTTTCATTTGCATAGATTGTGCTTTGTGCCCTTTTGATAATAACTGCAGTTTTTGTTATACCTAAGGTATCGTTTAGTTTGGTATAGATGTATTTGGCTGAATTTGCATATTCAATAGCAGATGAATAATTACCTGAATCCAGGAATCCTATGGCAGATGAATATAGATTGTTTGCCTCGCCCCTCCATGCATTTTTGATGCTTAGTATTAATGAATCTGCCTTGAGTATTCCATCCTTATCGTTTGCATCAAAGAAAAGATCAAGGGATATCTCCGCATATGCGAGAGCGGTCTCATACTTTCCTCTTTTCATAAGGTCATCTGCATCATTATAGAACTTCATTGCCTTCTCAGACTTGTTTTCACTTGTAGGTATAGTCCTACACTCTGATGATATTAAATAGCATTTTAATACCCCCTCAAAATAGTCTATATCTTGAAATAGTTCATAACATTTATCTGCATATTTTATAGCCTTATTACAGTTTCTTTCACTTAGGTAATAATACCTTGCATTTTTAAGGTAATATCTTCCATCCATATAAACACTAAAGTCTGGATTTATCTCAAAGAAGTACACTGAACTGCTGGTTCCTATAATAACATATCTTGAATTACCTGATTGGGAAAAGACATACATGGAATTGATATGTTCTCCTAATATATACTCAACATTTAGATTTCCATTTTCATCTACGGAATAAATGATTCCGTCTGAGGCTATTAATGTTCTGGCAAAATTACTGCTCTCGAATTCAAGAATCTTCACATCTATTGGGTTTTCCATCCTCCTCTTCCAGATTATGTTCATATTTCTATCAAGCATGATGAAATTACCATCTTCCATCAAAGCCACGATATCATCTTGATTATCTGTATCTGCATTACCTGTATCCACTTTGAATACCCTTTCATTCGTGGACAGTATAAGTTTTGCCTCATTTCCATCAATCCTGTAAATTCCCTTAAATGTTCCCAATACCGCACCATCTAATGTAGACCTGTCTTTTAATGATATATCCCAGATTGCACCACCAGTTTTATATCTTTCTATCAAACCCCCATACATATCAAATACATATAAATTGGAATCCAATGATGCAACAACAATCTTTCCGTTCATAACAATCGCCTTTGATGGTATATCCCCCATCTGATAATCCCATCTGTACCTTGTTTTATGTGTTCCGATAACTGACTCCTCCATCTCAAAGTAATAAACCCTCTCCTCAACAAGGGCTGTACCCTTCATACTTGAACCTGCAATTATATCAAGATTGTTGTCATTGTCTATATTTGCTGGAAGGAAATACATAATCTTCTCCCTGGCATGTCTCTCTGGTGCACCGCAACCGATCAATTTTTTTTCTGCTACCTTATCAACCCATGTCTTATACATGAGATTTCCATCAAGATTTAACACATAGAGATAACTTCTAACAATATCGTATTTAGACGAATATACCTCTATCTTTCCATCTCTGTCAAAATCAAATGCATATACATCATCAGAGCCGACTGGAAACTTCCACTTTAATTTGAGCAGAGGATAATCCTCATAATTGATTGAATTTGAATTGGCCGGATTCGAAAGAGACAGAATTACCAACAGTATGATGGATATATTAACAAATTTAACAAATAACCTCAATTCCATCTATGAAAAACACCTCATTTATTCATTCACATTGTTCATCCGTATTTGATTTATCATAACAATTGTCAATTATATTATGTATTATGTGTATTATTATATTTTAAGATTTATTGTGATTTTGCAATTTTTATAAATTCCCTCATTTTTGTTTCATCTTTTTTCCCAGGCTCAAGTTCAACACCGGAGGATACATCCACAGCATATGGCCCCACATTCTTTATTGCATTTTTCACATTCCATATATTTAATCCACCAGAAAGAATCAACGGTTTATTTATAGACTCCCTAATCATTGCACTAATCTCCCAGTTATGAGATTTTCCTGTTCCACCTACGGTTTTTTTTATTTTTGTATCAAGCATTATTGCATCAACCACCTCTGCATAGTTTTTTGCATTCTCAATTTTATCCTCAATTCTATCCATTTTTTCATCAATAGCAACATGAATAACCTTAATAATCTTTCCCGTAAACATTTTTCTTATCTTTGAAACAAATCTCAATGATTCATCGCCGTGAAGTTGCACAACATCGGGATTTAATTCATTTATAATGTTTTTCACATCTTTGATAGATTTGGGCATTATTACCGCAACGGTTGAAATAAATGGCGGAATAGAATTCATTATTGCTTCTGCCCTGTTTACATCAATATTTCTTGGGGTATCCACGGGAACATCCACTATAACACCTATTGCATCTGCTCCGCACCTCACTGCCATTAGTGCATCCTCCTTATTTGTTATACCGCAGATTTTTACCCTTATCATTTCTTTTTTACAAATTCCTGTATTTTTTCTTCTATATTTTCAGCTGTTACTATACCAGTTCCGATTAAAACAGCATCTACTCCTGCACTAAAAATTCTCCTAAGGTCATCTTTATTGTTTATTCCACTCTCTCCGATTATAATCCTGTCATCAGGTATCTCCGGAATCAATTTTTCTATTATGTCAAGGTCAATTTTTAGTGTATCTAAATCTCTACTATTTATTCCTATAAGGTTTGTCTTGGATTTTAGAGCATATTCAATATTTTCTTTTTTATGTACCTCAACAATTGCTTCCATACCAAGTTTTTTGGATATTCTAACAAATTCCTTTGTTTTATTCTTTAAAATTTCTGTTATGAGTAAAATAACATCTGCACCATAGGCGTAACTTTCATAAATCTGAAACTCATCAACAATAAAATCCTTTCTTAAAACGGGTAATTTTACAGTTCTTTTAACATCCCTCAAGTAGTCTATTTTACCATCAAAATTCTTATCTGTTAGAACAGATATTCCACATGCTCCGGCTTTCTCAAAGATTTTTGCCAGTTCTATGGGATCGTTGTTACTTATCCTTCCAATAACGGGGCTTCTTAGTTTTATCTCTGCTATAATGGGATATAGATTCATTCTCCTGCTTTCTTCAATTTTTCTCCTTAGGCTTCTCCTTTCCTTTAAAACCTCAATCTCTCTGATTTTCTCATTCCTTATATTTTTTAAATTAAATTTCATTTTTGTGAGCGTGTCCAAAAATTCCCTCTCGTTATCAAAAGAGAAGAAAGTATATAAGAGTGGTTTTTAGATAAGATAATATGAACACAACCTACCCCATTAATAGATATGACACCAGAGCTTATAAACTTTTCTCTCGAATTACCAATCAAAAAATGGGCATTCCTTAAAGATTGTTGAGCAGGTTGATTCTATGTCAATACCCAACAAAGTTCACCTCTTGGCTAAAGGAGCTGATAAATGCCTTACTTCGTTATAAAAGTGGTATTCTATATCTATTTTCCTATTGCTTTAAATCATCGCAATCCATAATTTGCTGATCGTTAGTATAATGATAAGGAAGTATTGTATAAGATGGTTGAGAAGGGTTATATACCATTAATCAGACCAAAAGGCTATGGTACCAAAGTCAAAGCCTCTATGCTAACACGGGAGAGATTTCAGGATAAGAAGACTCTACAATCTAAGAGGAATTGGAGAAGGCTTCTTTGGAGCATTGGCTTTATGGTTTGGTCAGAGATTAAGTGTGAGAAAGACAGAGATTGTAGAGTTAAGATTGGCTTTAAGATATCTGCTCTACAACCTGAGAATCTGGATTAAGTGTTCAAGAAGCGAGAATAGGCTTAATTTGGAGCTTTGGTGATTTATTGAAGATGCAAGTTACATTTTAAATATTTATATATCTAAAATTATAAATATATTATATTCTGAAAATGGAGGAATCGATCAGGATATTTAAAGCATTGAGCGATGAAACTCGTCTAAAGATTGTTAAATTTCTTCTTGATGGAGAAAGATGTGTATGTGAAATAATTCCTCACACAAAGAGAGCACAATCAACGGTTTCAATTCAATTAGCAAAACTGGAGGGTTTGGGAATTTTGAAATCAAGGAGGGATGGAAAGAAAATATACTATAGAATTGCAGATAAAAGGATTAAGAGTATATTGAGGATACTAAAGGATCGGTGATACAAATGGAATTGGTATATGTGGTTATTTTATTGATCACTGGTATTGGGGTAGGAACTATTTCGGGTCTCTTGGGTGTAGGAGGGTGTTTTATAATGGTTCCCGTTCAGTACTTTATTTTAACTGCAATGGGAATAGATCCCACAATAGCAATAAGGGTATCCTTTGGAACAAATCTTATGGTTGTATTACCAACTGCATTAAGTGGTTCTTTGAGGCATCACAAGAGAGAGGTTGTTTTGTGGACACATGCAATAATTCTTGGAATTACAAGCATGATATTTACCTTTGCGGGAGCCTATGTTGCAAGCATATTGCCGGGAAGTGTGTTGAAAATAATCTTTGGTATTGCTATTTTATTGGGGGCGTTGAGAATGGCAACCGCGCATCCAATAAGGGTTGAGGGTGAGCCTCACGGAAACTATTTAACCTATGTTTTCCTTGGCATAATCTTTGGATTTATAACTGGTTTGATAGGCATAGGGGGTGGTGTTTTAATGGTTCCTCTTATGGTAATCTTCCTTAACTACCATATGCATGAGGCTGTAGGCACCTCCACGGCAGTAATGATATTCACAAGTCTGGGTGGTGCTGTGGCATACATGGCTTACGGATTAAATGCAACGGGATTACCGCCATACTCCATAGGTTATGTAAATCTTTTACAGTGGATTCTGCTTGCAGGAACAAGCGTGCCCTTTGCTCAGGTTGGGGCACATATTGCCCACAAAATCAATCCAAAATCCTTAAAATGGGTATTTATTGCTGTTATGGTTTATATGGGTCTGAAAATGATTGGTTTGTTCTCTTACCTAGGATTGCCAATATAGAAAATGGAAAAAAGAATTATAAGGTACAGGTCAATTGGAATTATTCATTCAAAATTTAAAAAACCTGAAGGAACACCAATACAACCAACATCTGCCGAGGGTGTTGAAGGGATGGTGGAGGTATTTCCCGAATATTCTGAGGGTCTGAAGGATATTGAAGGGTTTTCCCATATCATTTTGATATATCACTTTCATCTATCTACGAAAAAATATTCCATGAAGGTAGTTCCATATATGGATGAGAGATTAAGAGGGGTGTTTGCAACCAGGGCCCCATGTAGACCAAATCCGATTGGTATATCAACAGTACGCCTTCTCGGAGTCAGAGAGAATATACTTTATGTTAGAGATATTGACATCGTAGATGGAACTCCTCTTTTGGATATCAAACCATATGTACCGGAATTTGACAGTAGAGATACAGATGGAACGGGCTGGTTGAAGAAAAGGATGCATAGACTTTTGATATCAAAGGATGATGGTAGATTTTCAATATAATTCACAATGAAAACCATATACATTTCCGGAAGTCCGAGAAGAAATAGCAATACAGATTATCTATTAAAAATTGTGTTATCGGTAACGGGAGGAGAATTCATAAAACTATCAGAATATGTGATAAAACCATGTAATTCCTGCAGGAGATGTATAAAACAGAAAATGTGTGTAATCAATGATGATATGACAAACATTATAATACCAAAACTTCTGGGAAGTGATGCAATCATCATAGGAAGTCCGGTTTATTTCAACAATGTATCTGCACATCTGAAGGCATTTATGGATAGAACATGGTGTATCAAAGGGAAATTGAGAAACAAGATTGGTGGGGCGGTCGTTGTTGGCAGGAGATACGGATTAGAAAATGTTATCACATCCATCAATTCCTTCTTTCTTAAGCATGAGATGATTCCCGCAAATAGAGGTGTCTGCGGAATTGCATTTGATGAGAATGAGATAATGAATGATAAAGAGGCTATAGATTCGGCAAAGAGGCTTGGAATGAGAATGGTAGAATTGAGTGATATATGTTTGCATGAATAATAAATAATAAATAAAGACAATAGATAATATATTTATATTATTTATTTTATTTATAAGGTTATTGTAAGGTATATGTGATGGTATAGATGGAGAGGATACTGAGTGTTGAAGATTTGAGTGTTGAAATCGGGGGAGAGTATATTATTAAAGGATTGAGTTTTGATGTGAAAAAGGGGGAGATTCTGACAATAGTGGGGCCAAATGGTTCTGGAAAAACAACACTTCTCAAGACATTACTTGGACTTTTGCCCTATAGTGGAAAAATAAGATGGAGCAAAGATATTAAAATTGGTTATCTTCCGCAAAGATTATCAAAGGATAGATTTGCAGAATTACCTATCTCGATCGGGGAGTTCTTTAGATTCAAATCCAAAAATGATGATAAAATCCTGAATATGCTTGAAGATGTTGGTTTAGGAGGTGGTAGAGAGATTTTAAAGAGAAATCCGGGGGAGTTATCGTATGGTCAGTTTCAGAGAATGCTTGTTGCATTTAGTCTGATAGATAATCCAGATGTATTGCTATTTGATGAACCAACATCAGGGATTGATATTGGTGGCGAGGAAACCATCTATTCTCTGCTCAGAGAATTCTGGATGAAAAAGAATTTGACAATTTTTCTTGTTACACATGATTTAAATATTGTATATGCGTATTCAACAAATTGCTTATGTATGTGTAAAACAAAATTTTGTTATGGCTCCCCAAAAAAGGTTTTAACACCAGAATCATTGCAGGATATATATGGAATAGAGATTAAATTTTACGAACATACACATAAGTAAAGATGGATCAATTTATCTTGAGTTTGATAACGGGAATTTTCATTTCAGCAATTGCAGGTTATATAGGCTCCCTGATGATAACAAAGAGAATGGCATTAGTTGCAGGTCCCTTAGGACATCTGGCATTACCAGGTGTTGCATTGGCACTGATTTATAATTTTGGAATATTCTTTGGGGCATTGATTTCCATATTTATAGGAGCAGTATTTATATGGATATTCAGTCTGAGGGCAAAGATTCCGATTGAGGCATTGACTGCGATTGTCTTTGCTACAGGTGTTGCTGCAGGCTTTTTATTTTTACCATTGGAGCATGCCGAGGAGGCACTAATAGGTGATATCACAGATGTTGATTTATCCGATACAATACTTGCAATGTTTCTATCAACCATAATCTTTCTTGTAATCAGAAAAATCTATACAAAGATTGTCTTATCAGAACTTTCAGAGGATTTAGCAAAGAGTATTAAGGTGGATGTAGATAAGTACAATCTGATTTATCTAATTTCCATAGCATTAGTTGCAGCAATGGAGGTTAAGATTGTTGGGATTCTATTAACAGCGGCATTGGTGGCTATTCCAGCAGCAGCCTCCAGAAATCTGAGCAGAAATCTTAAGCAATATTCCTTCCTATCCTCGGTATTTGGAGTAATATCGGCAATCATTGGGATTCTATTGTTTAGAATAACGGGTATGCCCGCCGGACCATTGATAATAATGGTTGCATTCTTATTATTTTTGATTTCTACTATATTTTGTAAAAACAGGTAGATTTGTAAATTGAATGAAATCGTTAAGTTTTTTATATGCTCTTCCACTGTTGAGTATTTCCTCCCCCATATTCAACCCTTCATCTAAATTATCTGCCTTTCCCCCAATAAGAATTCCCGCTGCGGCGTTTAATAGAACTATATCTCTCCTAAATCCATTATCTTTGCCCTTCAATATATTCACAAGTATATCCGCATTAAATTTTTTATCCCCTCCTCTTATATCCGACTTCTTAGCCCTTCTGAAGCCAAAGTCCTCTGGTTTTATAAAATAGGTATCTATTTTTCCATTTCTCAGTTCGGAAATCTTTGTCTTTCCAAGCGTTGATAACTCATCCAATCCAGGATATCCATAGACTACCAGACATCTCTCCATGGCAAGAATTTTAAATACCTTGGCAATTTTTTCGGTTAATTCTGGATTGAATACTCCCATTAACTGAGCCCTTGCATCTGCAGGATTTGTCAAAGGACCTAAAATATTAAAGATTGTTCTTATCCCGAGTTCCTTTCTAACATGCATTACATGCCTCATTGCAGAATGGTGGAGAGGAGCAAACATAAACCCGATCCCTATCCTTTCAATTGATTCTTGAATTCCATTTGGAGGCATACTTATATTGACTCCCAATTCCTCCAAAACATCTGCTGACCCACATCTGGATGTGATTGACCTGTTACCGTGTTTAGCAACAGGAATTCCCGCTGCTGCAACAACAAACATTGATGTTGTTGATATATTAAATGTATTTAGGGAATCTCCACCAGTTCCGCACACATCAACAAGGGTTTTATTAATCCTTGGATTGATTTTGTGGGCAAGATTTCTCATAACAATTGCAAATGAGGCTATCTCCTCTGCAGTTTCGCCCTTCATTTTTAATGCGGTCAAGAATGCTGATATTTCTATATCGGAGGCTTTTCCAGACATTATGATATTCATAGCACTTTCTGCCTCATTGCCTGTTAAATCTTCCCCATTTACAAGTTTTTGTATAAATTGTCTCATTTTCTCACCTCTAAGAAATTTTTAATAATCCTCAGACCATTTTTTGTAAGAATTGATTCTGGATGAAATTGTAAGCCATAAACAGGAAATTTTTTATGTTTGACTCCCATTATTTCATTATCATCCAAACTCTCTGCTATAATCTCAAGGGATTCGGGAAAATTTTCCCTGCCTATAATCAAGGAGTGATATCTTGTCGCAGTTAAAGGATTTTCAATTTTTTTAAATATATCATCATCATTATGTTTTATTAGAGATGTTTTTCCGTGCATCAGATTTTTTGCATTGATTATTTTTGCACCATAAACATACCCTATGCACTGGTGTCCCAAGCAAACCCCCAGAATGGGTATCTTAGAACCAAATTTCTCTATTACTGTATTTGAAATTCCAGCATCCTCTGGTCTCTTTGGTCCTGGGGAGATAACTATATGAGTAATTCCTTCATCTTCTATGATTTCTCTAATTCTATCGAAATCTGATGTATTCTGAATGACGATTGGATTTCCATTTAGGATTCCTATATACTGAACTAAATTATAAACGAATGAATCTATATTATCAATAATCAATGTTTTCATTTTTCTCTAAGATTAGATTTAATGCCTTCAACATTGCATTACATTTATTCATTGTTTCTTCATACTCTCTTTCCGGTTTTGAGTCTGTAACTATACCTGCACCTACCTGTATAAATGCATTATCCTTTTCAAAATCTATTGTTCTTATTGTTATGGCTGTATCCATATTTCCATTAAATGAAAAATACCCCACACAGCCAGCATATATGCCTCTCCTTGTAGGTTCTAATTCATCTATTATCTCCATTGCCCTTACCTTTGGGGCCCCGGATACTGTGCCTGCAGGAAATACCGCCTTTAATGCAGAAAATTCATCTTCATCATCTCTTAATTTTCCAGTAATTTCAGAGATTATATGCTGGACATGAGAGTATTTCTCTATTTTCATAAAATTTTTTACTTTAACACTTCCAAACTCACAAACTCTGCCTATATCATTTCTACCGAGGTCAACCAACATAACATGCTCTGCCCTTTCCTTCTCATCACTTAAAAGTTCTACCTCCAGTCTCTTATCCTCCATGGGTGTTTTTCCCCTGCGTCTTGTTCCAGCAATTGGATATGTCTCAACATTTCTGTTTTCCACCCTAACGAGCATCTCTGGTGAACTTCCCACAATCTTTCTATCACCAAAATCAAGAAAATACATATATGGTGATGGATTAATCCTTTTTAGTCTCTGATAGATATGAAATTTATCACCTTTAAAACCTGCTTTGATTCTCTGTGATAGAACAACCTGAAATACATCTCCAGATTTTATATATTCCTTAATTATTTTAACACCCCTTTCAAATTCATCTCTTGTCATATTTGATTCATGATGTAGAATTTTTTTATTGTTTTCATTCTCGGGCATAGTATTGGAAATTACATCAGAGATTCTATCTTTCATCTCCTCTAACTCCTCTATTGCTGATTTTTCATCTATAGAATCAAAATTATATGATATCAAATATGTTTTCCTCAGTTTATGGTCAAACAGGATATTATTTTTTGTGAGTATAAATTCACAATCTGGATGTTTTAGATCATCGTTTGTATTTCCACCAACATCAATGAAATATCTGATTATATCGTAAGAGAAATATCCAACAAAACCGCCAATGAATCTTGGAGTATGTATTGGAATCCTTTTAAATTGCATTAAAATATTTTTCATAAAATCCACGGGATTTCCGCAGTTTCCTTTTAAATCAATAACTAAGTTAGAATCATAGGTTTTAATAGAGGGTTTTCCATCCTTAAATACAATTTTAATAACGGGATTAAATCCTATAAATGAATAACGGGCTACCTTCTCTACACCCTCGCAGGACTCCAGAAGGTAACTATTTTCTTCTCTAACAGCTCTATATACGTTCTCTGGATTTCTTTCTGATATTTCTATATGAACGGGAAGGACATTTAATTGATTCATGGATAATTATATTCATTTTTGTATATAAATATTCATTAATGTATGTATATATCCACATTTGTCCTTTATATTTATATATTTATCTTATCAATGTTCTAACATTGTTTGTAATACTAATTTCAGGATGTGTTGAAAATCAAACAACTCCACACTGAAGTGTGGAGTATGAGCAAGACTGTAGAACAGTCTTGACTCAGACAAAACTCTCCGATTTTTGCTGATGTAACTTACAAATGCAACATTAGCATTCATCTATAAGCTAAAGCTTATAGTATCTGCTGAATTTGTAATAAACAATCCGCCGACTAAAGTCGGCAGTATTCACATATAGTCAAGCAGGTTTAGTTACCTGCAAATCTTTGGGGGTTGAACTTTCTACTCTGGTGAGGATGCGACTCCAATCATCGCTTGACTTAGAGATGTAGTGCTTTATAGTGTCTGCAGTCACCACTCACATTTCCAATGCTGCGATAGAATTTCCCATGACTCCATAAGTGACCTACCCAGTAGGTGCGTCGTAACTCTGGAAATTCCGGAAATAGATACCCAGCAGAGATACCTATGAAAAGTTGCTGCACGACTCACTGAAACTTCAGGTTTAAACCCCACAAACAAGTGCACATGATCAGGATGCACTTGAAGTTCATAAATCGTAAAATACGCTCGCATACAGATTTAACTTCACCCATTAAGATACTATAACGATACTTCGGGCAGAACACCAAGGGAAACTTACCTACCCAAATCCATAGCTCATGCTAACCAAATTCATTTTGGACCTCTGTGACAGTTAAACAAATACAAATGCCCCGCTTTGCGGGCGCTGCCACGATTAGATATTAGAAAAACCAAAACAAGAATAAGAGGTGAAAAGCGCGATTCAATAAACTGCGTAACGGTTTGTGAACACAAACTCTTTGAGTTTATTGTTCCTCTGCGGACTAAGGTCTGTAGTATCCTTGCGCGTATGTGATGAATGAAAAGTGGGGGATTATATTGAAAGAGGAAAACCCCAAAATGCCTGAATGGGTTTTATGGGGTTAGTCTGTGTCTGTCTCTTGGAAATAAAACCACTTCCCTTATGGAAAGGTCTAATAATTGCATCATTATTCTATCAATGCCCAAGCCAAAACCACCATGAGGGGGCATTCCATATCTAAAACACTTTAAATAGAATTCAAAATTCTCGGGATTTAGATTATGGAATTTTATTCTTTCTAAGAGTAGTTTATGTTTATGAATCCTCTGACTGCCTGATGAAATCTCAACACCCTTATAACCGAGATCAAATGCTCTTGAATATTTATCATCATAGGGCATCGTATAAAATGGTTTAGTGTTAAGAGGGTATCTCTTTATGAAATAAATTTCTGTATCAAACCTGTCTCTCATGATATTGCCAAGAATTTTCTCACCTTCGGTATCTATATCCTCCCCCCACTCTATTTTTTTCCCATATTTTTTTAATAGTTCTATGCACTCATCATAGGTTATCCTCTCAAACGGCACCTCGGGAATTTTGATATCCTTATTCAGAAGTTTCAATTCCTTTTCGCATGAAGCAGCTGCTTCCATCATTTTAGTGGTTAAATTTTCAAGAATCTTCATCACATCCTCCTCATCTCTGATAAATGCAATCTCAACATCAAACGCAGAAACCTCGTTTAGATGCCTTCTTGTATCATGCTCCTCTGCTCTGAAATATGTGGTGGTTTCATAAACCCTATCAAAGCCAGCAGCCATCATCATCTGTTTATAGAGTTGGGGACTCTGTGCAAGAAATGCCTCCTTATCAAAATAGGATATGGGGAATAAATCTGTACCTCCTTCAGATGCGGATGCTATTATTTTGGGAGAATTAATCTCAATGAAACCCTCTTTTAAAAGATACCTTCTGCCCGCATTGATAATCTTATTTCTAATTCTGAATATGGCGGATATTTCCGGTTTTCTTAAATCCATAAATCTGTTATTTAATCTTGTATCTATATCTGCACAAACCTTCTTTGTAACATCCAACGGTAATGGTGAATCTGCCCTGTTGATGATATCTATCGCCTCTGGGTTGATTTCTACCCCTCTGGGTGCCTTTGGATTCCCTATGACAGTACCTTTAATCATAATTACGGATTCTCTGGTGAGTTTATCTATCTTTTTCAGAATATTTTCATCTGTGATACCCTTTTTGGCAGTAATCTGAATAAACCCCTCTCTATCTCTTATAATTAAAAACTTTAACCTGCCCAAATCCCTTTTTTCATGCACCCATCCATAAACCTCTACTGTTTTGCCATCAAGTTCTGGATTGATATCCTCTGAGTAATGGGTTCTCATCCTATTTTTTATTTTAGAAATTCAATTACTCAAATGTTATCTCAACACTTTCATCGGTGAGGGATTTGATGAGATTTTCTATCTCCTCTACCCCCATCCTGAGCCTTTTTTTATCCTTTTTATTTATCTTGACCCTCTTAATAATTGTTCCATCTGTTTTATATACTGTGTTTATGCTATTGATTCTTGCGGGTGCAACAAAATCGTATATGATATCCTCCAGATTCCCAGTTCCTATTACCCGTATCTGTTTTCCAAATGTATTGGATAGGTGTCTTATATTGTCACCACCCTTGCCGATTATTTTACCTATATTCTCCTTTTGTGTGAGTATTATAATAAAATTCTTGGTATCTATAGCCCTCTCGAATCCTATTTCTCCTTCTCCAATCTTATAAAGAAGTTTGGATATCTTTATATCTAATTCGGAAATCTTTCCTTTATTTAGTTTTGATTCACACTTACTACAGAGTACTCCCGTTTTTGCGCAGATATCACAAATTGGTAAACTCATTTTATTCACTATTCAGTTATCTTTATACAACCCACCGGACATGTGGTTTCACATGCCCTGCATATGATACATGTATCAACATTTCCAGTAACCCTTGATTTCTCATCTACAAGTTCAAAAAGTGAAACAGGGCAAGCATTCACACATGCCCCACAACCTATACATCTATCTGTATCTATTTCTATCTTTACCATTTTAAAATTTACCAGTAGATGGTTTTATTTGGATATATGGGACAAAGAGATAATATTTACTTTCATTTTTAAGTTCCTCTATAATCTTCTCCGCCAATATCTTGACGGGGTCGGGCATATTTTTTACCCTCTTTTGCATATCTTTGAAACTATCAAATTTTTTGATTTCTCGTTCATTTAGTATATCCTGTCTATGCCTCTTTCCTATTCTTGGAAGTATCTCCAATTTATGTAATCTTGTACTTATTGTCCCAGATGTGTTAAAAAAATCAATAAACTCCTTCTCCCTGTCTCTAATTATGTCCTCTAAAATAATTTTAAGTTCTGTCTTTGCAGTTGGAGTAAGCCAATCATATTTTATCCTTCTCTCTATATGATCAACCTTATCCCTGACACCCTCCCCTATATAAACCCTGGTGCCAACATCAAACGATATGTTCTTTCTCGGAACTATCTCTAATAATGAGAAATATTTTTCACCAACCACCTGAGCAATTGGTTTTCTTTTATGAGGAGGTACTTCTGATTTACCCCTTGGTAAAAAATCAAGCACTCTTGCATACTCATCCTTTTTCATCTTAGCCAATTATTGACAAATAATTTAATATCAACTTATGATATTAACGATATTTATTAACGATATTGATCTAGTATGTCTATTATCTTCTTGATTTCTTCTTCAGCATATCTAAATCTCTCCTTTGCAAATATTGCCCTCACATCATCTACGGTCTCTGGAAGCAGATCACAGATTTTTATTAATTGATCCTCTGATAGGTCTAAATTTAATTCCTCCAGTTTTTTAATCATCTCATTTACATCCTTCAGTTTCAATTTTGATGATGCTCTTGCATGTTCTAATGCCCTTCTCTGCTCATAAAGCATTTCTTTTCCTTCACTTGAATATTCCTTTTCCTTCCTTTCCAAAATCTTCCTAACCTCTGGTAGAGAAACATATCTTTCCCTTAATTTTTTCATTTTATTTTTGTTGTAAAGAAATTAGATGCTCCGGTGTTACAAGCAATTTTTTATCCTTGCTTCCGTCCCTGATTTTAACATAATATGCCCTCCCCTGTTTTCCTATTATCTCACCGATTCTGCCATGAAATCTTGGGTGAGGTATTTTCTGATACTTGGGATTGATTTTTACTGAAACCTTATCACCCTCTCTAAATTCCCTTAGATAATCCCTTATCCTTATCTTCCCTTTATCTCTCCGTCTTACTTTAAGATTCCTGGTTCTTCTACGATACCCTTTAGAGCCTTTCATTACAAACACGCAAGGAATAAACCTTGCGCTTTCACCCCTTTGTTTTTGAAATTGACATTTTGTATGCTTATATTATAATCCACACTTCAGTGTGGAGTTGTTTGATTTTTTGATGGAAATAATATTAGAATTAAAATATAAAAGATAATATCATCCCCATTTCATCCATTTATTGAAATTATTCTCTCCAACCATTACGGCCCTCTCCTTATTGAACTTCTTCAATTTCAGACCTCTCCTTAATTCTTTGATGGTTGGAATAAAGATATCAGTATTTTGTGATTTAAATGGACATGGTGGATAGAATGGGTGCTGTTCTCCAACTCTCACTCCAGTTACATTACTTTCCGGACACAATCCTCTCATAAATCCACGACACCCTATAAGCCCCTTGATTTCTGGCAGTTCTCTCATCAAACTAAAATATAGTTGACTTGCAATGCATCTAAATTCCGGAGATGACCTCACACACAGACGTAAAGAGAGTAAATTTATTAGAGATCTGAGGTTTATGGTAACATGATATATTCCAACTGCTTGAGCAAATGGTAAAACATACCTTGCTATTTCTCTTGGAATGCCCTTATCAGTAACATCTTTGTATGTCTTTATCGCATTTTTAATGCAATCATCCATCAATTTATACATTTTATCTACTTTATTTATTTCTCCTTTTAGTAGATGATATGGTACAATTATCTCATAAACGGGCTCTTTTTTGTCTATACCCTCACTCACATCTATATATCTCGTGGAATACCCCGTATGACTCATAATCCTATGCTCCAAGAATTCTGGGGCATTGCCCTTTGACATCTTCAAATCAAATTTTATAATTATATGTTCCAGAGCAGAACCATAGTCATTTTCAATCAACATCTTAAATACATCTTTACCATCAATATGTTCTGGAACACCGCTAATTCTGGCTGAATAAACAACCTCCTTCCACGAATCCTTACCCTTTACAATCTCAAAATTCCATATCTCCGGTTTAACAATCCTTATATTCTCCATTATTTTTCAATTGAAATAATAACATCGTTATTCTCTATCTTCCATTCCCTTGTAAAACCTTTTCCTTTTGATTTTCCGATATTTATTCTACTTCTTGTCTCTCTTTCAATATAATTCAGATTTTTATTTATATATGCCCCAAAATCTCTTTTACATTCAATATTCACATTTACAATCTCCATCTCCTCCAGATCCAATTCCTTTCTCATATCCTGTATCCTTCTTATTACCTCCCTTGCCATTGCCTCTGAAAATAATTCCTCATCAATCTTTGAATCAATATACACAACACCATTAGAGAATTCCTTTGCTATGATGTCCTCTTTAATCTTCATCTCGAATATCACATCATCTGGTTCTAATAGGATATCAAGAATCTTGTATCTTCCATTTTTATTTATCTCATCATACATCTTTTTAGCATCTGTTCTCTTAAATTCATCAATTAAATCCCTCATCCTGTCCTTTACCCTTGGACCCAGTCTTGAGAAATTTGGTTTTACGATAATCTCCGTTTCAACATCTCTTATCTCTATCCTCTTTGCATTTGTCATCTTCAGGATTATATTCTCAAATTCATTCAGATTCCACTCATCCTTGTATGCTATTATTACCCTTGGAATGGGCCATCTCAGTTTGATATTGGATTCCTGTCTTGCAGATATTACACACTCTATAATCTCCTGTACAATCACCATATTCGTCTCGATCTCTGGAAGAATTCTATCCTTATCCGCAGATGGCCAATCTGTTAGGTGAACACTCCTCTCGCCTGTTAGGTTCATATAGATTTTTTCAGATATATGAGGTGCTATAGGTGCCATCAATCTACAGATGCCAGTGAGTGTATGATATAATGTATAATATACGGAAATCTTCTTTGGATTATCTCCTTCTATCCATACCCTGTCCCTTATAAGTTTTATATAAAATCTACTGAGTTCCAATATAAAATTCCGAATGTTTCTGCACGCATCAAACAGATGAAGTCTCTCAAAATTTTCTGTAACCTCCTCTATTAGAGAATTAAATTTCGATAGTATATATCTATCCTCTAATTGAAATTCAATGTTATATTTTTTATTAATATCAAAATTATCAAGTTCGGCATATGTCTTTGTGAACATGTATACATTCCATAGAATGTGAAACATCCTGTTAATGATTTCTATACCGTTGTATGAGAATCTCAGGTCCTCCCATGGAACCGATGCCCATATCATATAGTATCTGAGTATGTCCGCACCATAGGTGTTGATAATATCAAACGGGTCTATAACATTTCCCAATGACTTGGACATTTTTCTGCCGTCCTCGTCAAGTGTGAATCCATGATAAAGAACTTTCTTGTATGCGATCTCATCAAATGCTATATCTGAACAAACAAGGAGTGAATAAAACCAACCCCTTGTTTGATCAGAACCCTCTGTTATAAAATCGGCTGGAAAGAGGTTATGGAAGATATCCTTTTTATGAGGATATCCAAGATTAGCCCATGATGCACAACCAGAATCAAGCCAAACATCCATAACATCCTTTACCCTCTCCATCTCATTTCCACATTTACATCTCAACTTGACCTTATCTATAAATGGTCTGTGTAAATCAATCATTTCACTATCTATCTTCTCAATTGATTTACTACATAATTCATCTATACTCCCTATAACCTCTATATTTCCGCATTTACATTTCCATACGGGTAATGGAGTATTCCAGTATCTCTGTCTTGAGATACACCAATCCCTTGCATTTCTTAACCAATTTTCAAATCTGCCCGAACCTATCCATTCGGGCACCCATTCAATATTTTTGTTCTTATCAATAAGTTCATCTCTTATCTTAGAGATTGTAAGAAACCACTGCTTTGTTGCCCTTAAAAGTAAGGGTGTTTTACATCTCCAGCAATGAGGATAGGAATGACTCTTTTTTTCAGAAAATAATAAATTGCCATATTCCTTTAATTGTTTTATAATCAATTCATTACAGTCCCTTATATACATACCCTTGTATGGCTCTATTGTAAATCTACCACTCTCGTCCACAGGTGAGAGCATCTTTAATCCATACCGCTTACCTATCAGAAAATCTTCTTCACCATGACCGGGAGCAATATGAACGCAACCTGTTCCCTCATCAGCGTTTACTATATCTGGGGCAGTAACTATCACATGCCTTATGCCCTTTTGTATCCCTATATTTAGTATGGGCTCATACTCTTTATTAAACAGGTCGGTTCCTTTGATCGTATTCAATATCTCATATTCATATCCTCTGTTTCCAAGAACATAATCTAATCTCTCCTTTGCAAGAATAAGTATCTCGTTTTTTACCCTAACCCTAACATAATCAAAATCTGGATGTACAGCAATCCCCGTATTTGATGGTAGTGTCCATGGTGTTGTGGTCCAGATTACTATGTATGCATTCTCATCCTTTAATTTTGCCTTTACATAGATTGAATGATCTAGGATATCTTTATACTCATCCCTCACCTCATAACCAGCCATTGCTGTTTCACATCTCGGACACCAATGAATTACCTGTTTATCCTCATACAAGAGATTCTTCTCATGAGCCCTCTTTATTAAAAACCATACACTCTCCATATACCTCCTGTCTATTGTCATGTATGGGTCGTTCCAGTCTAACCATACACCCAATCTCCTCAATTGTTCTGTCATTGCATTCATATTCTGGAGTGCAAATTTTTTGCATTCTGCAATAAAATTTTCTATACCATATTCTTCTATCTCCTTTTTAGACCTACTTCCAAGAACCTTCTCCTCTACCTTTACCTCTATGGGTAAACCATGCATATCCCATCCTGCCCTCCTAAAAACATCAAAACCCTGCATCGTTTTGTATCTTATTATGGCATCCTTTATTGCATGATTCCATGCATGACCTATATGGGCCTTTCCAGATGTAAATGGTGGACCCTGGCAGAAATAGAATTTCTTACTACCTTTTTTAGATTCGCACACCTCATCAAAAATTCCATTTTCATTCCAATATTTTTGTATCTCTTCCTCAAGTTTTGGTAAATCCAATCTTTTTGTCGTCATTTTAGCGTTTGATAATGATGTATATAAATAGAAATTGAATATTAAATCTTCATGTCTTCATGTAGTATATTATAATTCCATCCAATATTATATAATCTCATAAGATTAGAATGGAACAGCCGTGGACGGAGAAATACAGGCCAAGGAGGCTTGATGATATGGTTGGTCAGAAGGCAATTGTTGACAGGTTTAAGGCGTATGTTAAAGCAAAATCTATGCCACATCTACTTTTTGCAGGTCCCGCCGGCTCTGGAAAAACCACTGCAGCATTATGCATAACAAGAGAGCTGTTTGGTGATATCAGAGGTAATTTTTTAGAGTTAAATGCGAGTGATGAGAGAGGGATAGATGTTGTAAGAACAAAGATTAAGGATTTTGCCAGAACAAGGGCAATTACCGGAGATTTTAAGATTATTTTCTTGGATGAGGCTGATGCATTAACACCAGAAGCACAGAATGCGTTAAGGAGAACTATGGAAAACTATACAAATACATGCAGGTTTATATTGAGTTGTAATTATAGTAGTAAGATCATTGAACCCATACAATCGAGATGTGCCATATTTCGTTTTAAAGGAATTTCAAACGAAGCAATACTGAAGAGGATGAAATACATAGTAGAGCAGGAGAAGATAAAATATAAAGATGATGGGTTAAATGCAATAACATATCTTGCAGAAGGGGATATGAGAAGGGCAATAAATCTTTTACAATCTGCTGCTGCACTTGGTGAGGTTGATGAAGATAATGTTTATGCAATCGCATCAAGAGCAAGACCAGAGGATATAATAAATGTCATAAAACTCTCACTGGATGGGAGATTCCTAGATGCAAGAAACCTCATAGATAAACTAATTCTTGAATACGGAATGTCTGGGGAGGATATTATTGTGCAAATGAGCAGAGAGGTAATGAATCTTGATGAGAGCGACGAATTAAAGATTAGAATTATTGACCTCATAGGGGAGGCAAATTTTACCCTTGTTGAGGGAGCAAATGAAAGAATTCAGTTAGAGGCTTTATTGGCGAGGATTATGGTACTTGGAGGAATATATAAAAAGAGGGGTAATTAAAATCCCTCAATTACCCATATCCTATTTTAGTTCTTTAGATGCCCTACCTATTGCCCTCAGTAGTTCCACCATTATTCCAAGACCCCTTTGAACATCCTCATCCCTCATAGTATTCATAAGTTTCACCATTCCCATCCTTGGCGGATTTAGTAATGCTTTATCCAACTCTGGACTCTGCAGACCTCTCTCCACTATATCGATTAAATCTGTATTCGACACAGCATTTATGAGTTTAAATACATTAGACATAATTGCTGATATATCCTTAATAACCTGATCGTTCGGGTAACTACTGACAAAGTTAATTGTATTGAATACATCAATCATTGTATCCATTGTGGATTCATCAATATCCCTTATGTTTATATTCTTATCCATTCTTACACCTCCTTTATTAATTAGATTAATGCCTTGATTGCAGTATCCCAATATATATAATAATACATTCTGTACATGAGCCATCCCATCTTTGTTGTGTTAAACGGTTCAAGTGGTTTGTTATATGTCCACATTGGTATATATGCTTCTCCCTTTTTGAAAGAAGTATATAATGAATTTATAAACGGACATCCCGTTTCTCCCATGTACCTAACCTTTGTTTCATTACCAAGGATATCGTTTATTAGATTTTGTGCGGTTATCAATGCCTGATAATGTGCTCCAATACCCGTCTTCAGAATTTCTGCAGGCCCGGTGTCTCCTATAGCATATACCTCATCATATTTCTCTTTGTTTGATTTTCTGTATTGAAGTGTGTATTTATCTACTGGTATCCATCCACTCTCATCAGTTATATCGGATGTGATTAGAGCATCTATACATTTATGTGGAGGTATCCCAATCAAAAGGTCATATTTTACCTTCTCTCCACTATCTGAAATTATCTGCTTTTTCTTTGAATCTATCTTGGATGTTGTAAATTTTTTCATAACAGTTACATCCCTCTCCTCAAGTATCTTACATATAAGAGAGTTGTACGCTGGAGGACCTATAGATTCAACCGGCCATAGAAATTTTATATTTATATTCTTTCTTACATTTCTGACATACCTGAGATATTCCTCAAGCAACACAGTAAATTTACTTGGCGCCCCTGGACACGGAATCGGCATCCTGAGCGTTAGTATGGCGATATCTCCTTTATCAAAACCCCTTATTAAATTCCCTATCTTTAATGCATCATCTATGGATGTGTAGAATGTATTAAACTCAGTTGATTGAATCTCGCTCATATCTGCTGTACAACCCGTTGAGATAAGAAGGTAATCATAATCATAAGTCTCTCCACTCTTTACCTTAACCTCCCTCTCCTCAATATTAATCCTTGTTACCTCGCCATTCTCACCAAATACAGAATTGATTCTTGGACTTATCAATCTGTTCCTTGACCTCATTATATCCTCCACCGCATATAGACCAAATGGAAGAAAGGTAAACCCTGCCTGATTAATATTCGTATTATCCTTATCAAGAATTTTTATCTCAACCTCATCTCTTGCGATTTCATTTCTAAGTTCCCTTGATAATTTATTTGCAACAATCGATCCAGATGCACCAGACCCCAAGATTAATACTTTTTTTGTCATTTTTCTTTTCTTTTCCTATTTTTATTTTATTATTATAATTATTATAAAATATTTATAATTATTAATCATTATAATTAAACCATAAAAATAAATTAATTAAAAGAATAAAAAGATGCTAATAGATGAGTATCTTCCAGTGGTTATTATGGGTATTGTAGGTATATTTTTTCCCATAGTTACGCTGCTGATTGGAAAATTATTCAGATCAACACCTCATAGAAAAAGCAAGATAAAGTATGAAACATACGAGTGTGGTGAGATTACAATAGGAACAACAAGGATTCCATTTACCATTAACTACTACCTGTATGCCCTAATATTTGTTATATTTGATGTAGAAACAGTCTTTCTTTTTCCATGGGCAGTTTCCATTAAAAGTATAATATCGCCATTGATTGGTTTTTTGGAGATGATGTTTTTTATAGGGATATTGATTATTGGTTTGGTATATGCATGGAAGGAGGGTGCATTGGAATGGATAATGCAGATATGAGATTCGGCTCAATAATACTCACGACAATAGATAGGATATTCAACTGGGGAAGGCTTTCATCCATCTGGCCACTAACGTTTGGTACTGCATGCTGTGCAATAGAGATGATGGCTACTGCCGCATCTGATAATGACATATCAAGATTTGGTATGGAGGTCTATAGACCAACACCGAGACAGGCGGACCTCATGATAGTTGCTGGAACCATAACACATAAGATGGCTCCGAGAGTTAAAAGATTGTATGAACAGATGGCTGAGCCAAAGTATGTAATAGCGATGGGAAGTTGTGCCATCTCTGGAGGTCCATTTATAAAGACATACGGTGTTGTGAAGGGTGTTGATAAAATAATTCCGGTTGATGTCTACATACCTGGATGTCCTCCAAGACCAGAGGCTTTGTTATATGGTATAATCAAACTAAGGGAGAAAATAATGAGGGAGAAAAGATTTACAGAGAGGGTGTTAAAAATTAAAAATGCAGATTAAAGACATAAGGGATAGATTCAAGGACGAGATTGAAATTGATGGTGATAAGATAATAGTGAATAAATCATCATTATTTAATCTATTTAAATATTTAAAAGAGGTAGGATATGACCATCTATCGTGCATAACAGGTATAGATTACAATGATGAATTTGAAATTGTCTATCATCTCTATTCCTATTCCCTCAAGAATTTATTAACGATAAAAACAAGGGTAAATAGAAAGAACCCAAGATTGAAATCTATAACGAAACTCTATAATTCTGCGAATTGGCATGAAAGAGAAATATTTGACCTTCTTGGGATAAGATTTGATGGGCATCCAAATATGAGAAGAATATTCCTATCTGATACATTTAAGGGACATCCTCTAAGGAAGGATTACCCTGCGGATAAAGAACAGGAGATAGATATGGAGGAAGAATTTGAATCTGAATCTGCTGAAGAGATAGAGGATGCGCCAGAAGGGTCTGAAATATTGCATATAAATATGGGTCCACAACATCCCTCAACCCACGGGGTTTTAAGGTTAAGGTTGTGGGTCAAGGGTGAAAAGATTCTCAAGGTTTATCCCGTTATAGGTTATTTACATAGAGGAATAGAGAAGCTGGCTGAGAATATAACATATAAGCAGTTTATTCCATATACTGACAGATTGGACTATGTATCATCTATGATAAATAATATGGCATATGTTCTTGCAGTTGAAAAACTTATGGATATAGAGGTACCTGAAAGGGCAGAATACCTCAGAATTATAGCAATGGAGTTGCAGAGGATTGCAAGTCATCTAATCTGGCTTGGGACATGGGCTATGGATATTGGAGCAATGACTCCCTTCTTTTATACATTCAGGGAAAGAGAGGAGATAACAAGGATATTTGAGGACCTCTGTGGAGCAAGATTAACCTACAATTATATCAGGTTTGGTGGTGTAAGTTCGGACATAGATGACGAATTAAAGGATAAAATCTATAAATTCACAGAGATATTTCCATCAAGGATTGATGAATATGAAGATTTGTTGACTGATAATGAAATTCTTAAAGCAAGGTCGGTTAGTATTGGGTATCTCAGTAGGGAGGATGCAATAAATTTTGGTGTTACTGGACCCTTGTTGAGAGCATCTGGTGTTAGATTTGACCTGAGGAAGGAGCATCCATACTCACTGTATAAGGAAATGAAATTTAAGGTTCCGGTAAGGAATGAAGGGGATGTATATGCAAGGTATTTAGTTAGAGTAGAGGAGATGAGGCAGAGTAATGAAATAGTAAGACAGGCATTGGATAATATAAGAGAGGGGGATATAAGGATAAAATTACCACTGAACGTAACTCCGCAGACTGGGGAGGCATACAGTAGAGTAGAATCTCCAAGAGGTGAACTTTGCTTTTATATTGTGAGTGATGGCTCAATAAAGCCTTACAGGGTAAAGATAAGATCCCCTGCATTTTCCAATCTCTCGGCACTACCTTATATGTGTGAAGGTCAAAAACTTGCAGATTTGGTTTCAATAAATGGATGTGTTGATATAGTCATGGGGGAGATAGATAGATAAAATGTATGACCTTATAGTAATCATACTTGAACAGATTGGAATATATGGAATATTATATAAAATATTTGATAATCTCTTGGATATTCTTATATATGGTATTGTGTCCATTATTCTTATAGCGATATCATCTGTATGCGTTCTCATCATAACATATATGGAAAGGAAGGAACTCGCTGATTTTCAGATAAGGCTTGGTCCAATGGAGACTGGAGGAAGGAGATTTCATGGGATTCTTCAGCCAGTTGCGGATGGTATAAAATTATTCCTAAAAGAGGATATAATTCCAGAAAGGGTTGACAAAATTTTATTCATTCTGGCTCCAATAATTACATTCTCATCAACATTTCTTATGTTAGCAGTAATTCCATTTGATAAATCAATAATTCCAGTAGATCTTGGAATGGGCATATTATTTATAAGTGCAATATCAACCATCTGTCCATTGGGTGTTATGATGGCTGGTTGGGCATCTGAAAGTAAGTATGCGTTACTCAGTTCCCTAAGGGCTGCTGCACAGATGATAACCTATGAAATACCGATAACTCTATCATTGTTATCTGTTGTGTTAATATCTGGAACATTAAACCTAAATGAGATTGTTCTACAACAAAACGGCACAATAATGGGTATTATACCAAAATGGAATATATTTCTATTACCAATATCATTTATTATATTCTTTATTGCATCTCTTGCAGAATTGGGCAGAACACCATTTGATCTTTTAGAGGCGGAGAGTGAGATTGTTAGTGGATATAATATAGAATACAGCGGGATGAGATTTGCATTCTTCTATTTGGCAGAATATTTACATTTGTTTATAGCATCTGCAATTGCAACGGTCTTGTTCTTGGGGGGGTGGAATGGTATTCTTTTACCTGGGATAATATGGTTCTTCATTAAAACATTTATGATTATCTACCTCATTATATGGATAAGAGCCACATTACCAAGGGTCAGGATAGACCAACTGATGACTCTTGGGTGGAAGGTATTGATACCATTGAGCTTGATCAATATCGGGATAATTGGTATGGTAATAACACTTTAAGAGGTGAAACGCAATATGAAGGGCATACTTAAGGGTATGAATTTAACACTAAAACATCTATTTAGAAAGCCAATAACACTGCAATACCCTCATGAAAGGAGGGAGATAAAGAGATTCAGAGGAATGCACGTTCTTGACAAGGAAAAGTGTATAGCGTGTAGGTTATGTGAGATGACATGTCCAAATAATGCAATAACCATAGAGTTGAAGGAGGGTAGAGAGAAAAGTAGAAACATAGAGGATTACAATTATATCGTAGATATAGGTAGATGTTTGTGGTGTGGCTTCTGTGAGGAGGTATGCCCAAGAAATGCATTAATGATGACGGCAGATTATGAGCTCTCTGTATATAATAAAAATGAATTAAAAATAAATCTATCGGGTGATTGAAATGGCTTTTAGGAATATAGCGGATATGAAGGTCAAAGATTTGATGACACACGGTGTTGTTACAATACAGATGGATGTAAGTATTTTAGATGTTGTTAAACTTCTTGTCAGTGAGAATATTCATGCGGTTGTTGTTGTATCAGATGATGGAGAGGCTGTTGGGGTTATATCAGAGATAGATATAGTAAAATCATTTGACGAGGACTTTTCCAAGTTAATGGCAAAGGATATAATGTCAAGAAATCTTAAAACTGTGAGGGAGGATATGAAGATAAGTGATGCTGCCAAGATTATGAAAAATAATAGAATTCATAGATTGCTGATTTTAAATGAAAAGAATAAACCAATTGGTATACTTTGTGCTGCAGATATAATGAGGGCAATAAATGATATTGCAAAGGAGAGATAAAGGAAAATGATTGATATTGAATTGATATGGTTTTCCGCATTTGGGGTATTGACAATAATATCTGCAATAAATGTTGTCATTTCAAGGAATGTTATACATGGTGCATTATCGCTTGGATTTATGATGTTATGTGTTGCCCTTCTGTATATATCATTGAATGCAGAATTTATAGCAATGGTTCAAATTCTGGTTTACATAGGTGCAGTAATTGTTTTAATACTCTTTGTAATAATGCTCACTGGGGGTATTGAAAAAACCGTAATGAAATCCATACTGATTCCACTGATACCTTCACTCCTCTTTATCATCCTCATTATAAATTCAATAAATGTGGGGTGGTATAAACCAGTGGTATGGAAATATAATGTGAAAGATATAGGGAATCTGATACTCAATGAGTATGTCTTTCCATTTGAGGTAATATCATTGATCCTATTGGTTGCCATGGTTGGGACAATATTCATTACAAAATATAAAGAAAAGGAAAAATGATTCCATTGGAATATTATCTTATATTATCGGCAATATTGTTTGGGATAGGCTCCTATGGAGTTGTAACGAGAAAGAATGGGATAAAGGTGTTGATGTGCATTGAGATTATGATGAATTCGGCAAATATCAATTTTATAGCATTTTCAAGGTATTTGGGGGATATCGTAGGGCATGTGATTGTAACATTTTCAATAGCATTAGCAGCTGCAGAGGCTGCTGTTGGATTGGCAATACTGCTAATGATATACAAAACACATAAAACAATTGATTTAAGTAAGGTAGGTAGTATAAGGAGGTGGTAAATGTTTGTTGAGTCAATAACACCGCTATTGGCAGTATTGGTATCACTAATTGCGGGGGTATTCATAGTTATTTTTAAAAATAAACCGAATATCAGGGAATCGTGCAGTATAATTGCATCAATAATTAAATTTTTAATTGTTATCTCAATGCTACCCGTTATTCTAAATGGAGATAAAATTGTTTACACCTTGTTCACAATCATTCCCGGTATTGATATAAAATTCGGGGTAGATGCATTTGGTCTGTTTTTTGCAATAACTGCATCCTCATTATGGATAATTACAACATTCTATTCCATAGGGTATATGAGGTCACTCAAGGAGCATGAACAGACAAGATATTTTTTATTCTTTGCAATAGCATTATCAGCAACAATGGGTGTGGCATTTTCAGGAAATCTGATAACACTCTATCTATTTTATGAATTATTAACCTTAAGCACTTATCCATTGATCATACACGATGAAACAAAAAAGGCTCTGGATGCTGGAACCAAATATCTTGCATATATGCTGACTACATCCATATTATTTCAGTTATTGGCAATATTTTTGGTATACTCAATAACTGGAACAATTGACTTCTCAAATAATGGAGTATTCAGTGGGAATGAACCATTAACACTCATTGCAGTAATATTTGTCCTGTTCATCATAGGATATGCAAAGTCTGCAATGATGCCACTACATAGTTGGTTACCAACAGCAATGATTGCCCCAACACCGGTGTCTGCCTTATTACATGCCGTTGCTGTTGTTAAAACGGGGGTATTTTCTATTGTTAGAGTGCTTCTCTTTATATTTGGTATAAAACTACTCTCAAGTTCTGGTTTGGGTCTAATAATGTGCTATTTTGCATCATTTACAATAATATTAGCATCAATATTTGCATTAACCCAGGATAATCTGAAGAAAAGATTGGCTTATTCAACTGTAAGTCAGCTCTCTTATATTGTATTGGGGGCATCTCTCTTGACCCATAATGGAATAATTGGTGGGATAATCCACATAGTGAATCATGGATTTTCAAAGATAACTCTGTTTTTCTGTGCGGGCTCAATATATATAGCCTCAAAGAAGAAGAATATCAGTGAATTGAATGGTATAGGGAGAAAAATGCCTCTGACAATGGCGGCATTTTCCATAGCTGTTTTGAGTATGATAGGAATTCCTCCGGCATGTGGTTTTTTGAGTAAGTGGTATCTTGCTTTGGGTTCTATAGAATCAGACAACATTCCGATACTGATTGTAATTCTGCTTAGTGCACTATTAAATGCAGCATACTTCCTTCCCATAGTGTATGTGGCTTATTTTAAATCCCCCGATAATGACGGGGAAATGGAGAAGGTTAAAGAACCATCATATTTTGTTGTGATTCCCTTATTGATAACTGCAATCATCTCATTGATATTGTTTTTTGCACCGTCAATCTTCATGGATTTGATAAAAATAACCTTAAGGAATATGGGTGTGTGAAATGGAGAATAGAACTAAGAGAATAATGGGGTATTTGTTTGCTGTATCTCTCATAATAGTTGTTATTTCTGGATTCTTTATCCATAAACACGTTATTTTTCCATGGGATGAGATTCCAATATTTAACGCCGTTTATGGATTTATATCGTGTGTCTTAATCATCCTGATATCAAAAGAAATAGGACATAAATGGCTCATGAAGCCGGAGGATTACTATGATGATTAATATAATACCATTACCTCCATATTTGATATTCATTGTAGGGGCATCACTAATTCCATTGTTAAGAGGCAGGGTCAGAAATACATACCTACTGTTAATTCCGGTGATAGCATTTATAAATCTACTGTATATGCCCAGCGGGAACTACTGGAATATAGAATTCTGGGGTATGAATCTCATTACTGGAAGGGTTGATTTATTGAGTAAGGTATTTGCATATGTGTTTGTTATAATGTCCTTTATAGGTAATCTCTATGCCCTTCATGTTGATGAATATGGTCAACATATTGCTGCATTTATCTATATTGGTAGTTCTCTTGGTGTTGTTTT
>CAZQER010000007.1:20936-33671 GCA_964592095.1 uncultured archaeon | reverse complement strand
TGAGAAGGTATTATGCAATACTCTCTGGTAAGGACAAGGCAAATTACCTTCTCTGCCCTCATATTGAAGACAAAATAAAGACTGCAAAGGAAATTTTAAAAGATTGTCACTTATGTGAGAGGAAATGTGGTGTTAATAGACTCGGGGGTGAGAGAGGCTACTGCGGTGTTTTGGAGTCAAAAATAGCATCTGATTTTATTCACATAGGTGAGGAACCTCCATTAATCCCATCATACACAATATTCTTTTCCGGATGTACCTTCAAATGTGTTTACTGCCAGAACTATAATATAAGTTATTATCCAACGAGAGGTATATATATAAAACCAGAGATAATGGCTGAAAAAATTGAAAGACAGATTGCAAGAAATGTTAATTGGGTTGGTGGTGATCCGACACCAAACCTACCATATATCCTTGAGATTCTATCACATCTAAGAAGGAATATACCCCAGATATGGAACTCAAACATGTATCTAACAGAGGAGTCAATGCAACTCCTAAATGGTGTAGTTGATATATATCTAACGGATTTCAAATACGGAAACGATAAATGTGCTGAGAGACTATCCAATGTTAAAAATTATGTGGATATCGTAAAGAGGAATCACCTAATTGCAAATAAACAGTGTGAGATGATTGTGAGGCATTTGGTATTGCCAAATCATTTGGAATGCTGTACTGTGCCAATACTGAAGTGGATATCCAAGAATTTGAGTAATGTCTATGTGAATATAATGGGGCAATACAGACCAGAATATAGAGCATCCGAGTATTTAGATATAAATAGAAAACTACATTACGAAGAATTTAGATATGCGGTGGAATATGGAAGGGAATTGAATCTGAATTTGATTGAATGAGAGAACCAATAAATGCACCCACCATATCAAAGATAAAATCCTCAATACTGCATGTTCTTCCCAAAACGAATGACTGATGAATCTCATCACTCAGCCCATATAATGTCGTTATTACAAATGCCATTATGAAAACCTCCCTCCTGTTTTTATATTTATAGGTCGGTGATATTGAACAGGATAGTAGAATGCTTAGAATTGAAAACTCAATGATGTGTTCAATTATGGGTAGATATGGATTTCTGAATGGTTGTGGAGGTTGTGGGATGGATGATAAAATAAATATAAAGAGCATATATAAAATTGTTATTGACCGTATAATTAATTGTTTATGTTTATCAACAAAACGCATTCTATCTCCTAAACGGTGATGTAGCAAATTCCCTTAATATCCTCTCAACAGACGATGATATTCTTTCCTTTACATTTCTTGCAGCGATCTTTATTGCCCTCCTCTGATCCTCGTGTACCGTTATATGGAAGAAACGAGAATCCGATATGTGAAGGTCGTTACCGACCATCTCCAATTTGAGACCTGAAGAGTCCACGTATACATTGGATGTTGTACCATCAAGGTAACCCTTAAGCACTCTCCAGGGAACCCTCACCCTCAGATTTGTATGTGGTTGATAAAAAACCACCTCGGTAATCCTTTTTTCAAGGTCAGCAGTATATTCAAAATCTATTTCAACATTATATGAAGTATCCCAGTTCTTTATACCTCTTTTGAATTTGATAACATCCATTTCAACCACAAATGGACAAGAAGATGGAATATGGGAATAATTAATAATATTTGGATTAATATCTTAATTTTTCTTGTTTAAAAATCAGATTTTATTACATTGAGAATTTAAATATTGGATTAAATATTAGATCAGTAATATTTGATCTCCACCCCTCTATTTTCCTCATATATTGTGCCATCATCAAATACAATATTTCCTCTCACAAGTGTTTTTATTGGCCAGCCCTTCAAGGTTCTACCCCCGTATGGACTCCAGCCACACTTTGTAAAGAGTTTTTCCTCATCCACCTTTTTCTTTTTGTTCATATCAACGATGATTAAATCGGCGTCAAGGCCCTTTTTTATCATCCCTTTGTTCTCTATTCTGAATACCTTGGCTGGATTTTCCGCGGTGATCTTTGCAATCAAATTTAAAGTAAGTCTTTTGTTATGGACCTCATTTAAAAGTAATGGTAATGTTGTCTCAACTTCGGGAAAGCCAGCACTTGCACTAAAGATATCAACCTCCTTGGATTCTCTTAAATGAGGGGCGTGGTCAGAGGCAATCATATCTATGGTTCCATCATGTAATGCCTCCCACAATACATTCTGGTCGGCTTTGGACCGCAATGGAGGATGCACCTTACTATATGAACCCAGATTCTTTATATCGTCTTTATTTAGGAATAGGTGGTGTGGAGAAACCTCGGCAGTTAGTTTTTCATTCTTGAATTTCCTTATTAAATCTACCTCCTCTCTTGTGGAGACATGTACTATATGTAGTTTATTCCCCACAATTCTTGATAAGTAGATTATTGAATTTAATGACACCGCGGCACAGATATTTCCCCTTGCTTCAGCATATTTCAATGGATCGTTCACATTGGATTCCTTAAGCTTTCCTACCCAGTAGTCAATCATGATTTGATTTTCTGCATGCACCGTGGCGATTAAATCCTTCTCAGCCAGTATCTGAAAATCCTCAAAGATAATTGCATCATTATCTACTATTAGACTCCCTATGGTTGAACTTGTATAGAATTTAACCGATGCTATATCCCTATCAAGCCTTATAATCTCTTTCTGATTTTCAAGTGTTGCAGCAAAATGAAAACCATAATCTATCAGTGCCTTTGATTTTGCAATTTCCCTCTTTTTCATCAATTCCTCAAGTGATGCAGTTGGTGGTTGTGTATTTGGCATATCAATCACGGTGGTAATCCCTCCCGCAGCCGCAGCCTTTGAACCCGTAATCCACCCTTCCTTTGAAACCGCTCCGGGCTCTCTGAAATGTACATGCGGGTCTATCATTCCTGGAAGTACATAATTACCATTACAGTCTATCACCCTGTCTGCCACCGGGAGATTCGCATTCTTTTTGATATCCTCTATCCTGCCGTTATTTATCACAATCCCTGCCTCTACAATTCCATCTGGGAGAACCAGTTTAGAATTTTTTATTACCAAATCCACCATTTTATTTTTTATTCTGTCTTATCTTATAAAATGCATAATTTATAAATTAATTTTATAAGTTAATTATAGAACCGCATTTATCCCTAATATAATTACCAAACTCCGAATCCTTCAGTACCCTTGCATCAAACACAGGCCCATCTTTACATACCATTAGACCTGAGTTATCAATTGCACAGTGCCCGCAGATACCGATTCCGCACTTTATATATCTCTCCATCGATATCTGACATGATATATTATTATTTAATGCAATTCTCATCACCTTTTCCATCATTATTTCCGGTCCACATGTGTATATATGGTCAATCCCCTCATTGACGATCTCTTTAAGGACATCACATACCGTCCCCTTTTTTCCATATGTTCCATCATCAGTTGTGAGGATTATTCTAATATTATCTCTATCCACCTTTTTCAATCTTCTTAATGGAATCAATTCATTCCTCGTATTGGCACCATGGATAATTGTTATAGATATGTTTTTATCTATTGCAATATCTATCAATGGCAACAATGGTGCTATGCCTATACCTCCACCAATAAGACAAACATTCTTACCTCTCAATTTAAAATAACCGTTACCGTATGGCCCTCTAAATCCAATCATATCCCCCTCTCTTAGAGAGAACATTCTTTTGGTAAATTTACCTCTCTTCTTGACCATAATCTCAATATTTCCGTTCAATCTTGCAAATCCAAATGGTTTTTCATTGACATCGGGTATCCATAGCATACAGAACTGTCCCGGTTTGGCCTCTATCCTTTTATCAAGAACAAATGTCCTTACATTTGGGTTTTCATCTCTCATCTCCAAAATTTTTACCATTTCAAGAGCCATCTTGTAAATTATGAATAGTTACTTCTAATACCATCCATACATCCTCTTTTTCTCTGGTTTTTTTATCTCACCCCAGTCCAAAACCTCCAGACCCTTCAGTATTATATTTGGGTTTTTTCTATCCATTGACTTCTGGATTATCCTTATAGGATTTTCTGATATCGAATTCTTCGCTTCCTTATGGGTCATTCCTAATGTGATTCCGAATGATATGAGATCTAATGATTTTCTTATATCATATATCCCATTTGAACCAGATGTTATTATTAGCGGTGTATTGTATTTTCTGGCTATCCTTATGTTTTGACTTATTCTCCCGAGTATAATTGACCTTTGTTTTCCATTTGAATGAAGTACCTCTGAAAATTTTATTTCTATTGCAATACACCTATCTGCCATAAATCTTGCCATTATATGGTCAATTCCCGAATTCCTCTGATTCATAAAATCTTTTTTAGCAACACTTTCAGGACCACACAGTATATCTACCTCCCAACATTCAGACGCCTCCCTGTTTTCATTCTTTGCCAAGATTATATCTGCCATCTCTAATGCTTTTCTGGCATTTTTTTTAATTGGTTTTGATACTATTGCACCCACATATATATCAATGGGTGATTTCTCTTTTATCTCTAAAATTTTTTTGGCAAATCTACCAAATTTCGATACTGAAGAAAATTTCTCAGTAAAACAAACACCTTGCCAACCCAAGGACGAAAATAAATCAAGTTTATCCTCAAATACGGGATCCCATCCTACATTCAAATCATAATATTTTAAATTCATCTCACGAATATATAACGATTTGTTTTTATTTTAGTATATTCATTATTTTATTTATTTCAATTATTTAGTAATATTCAAATAAATCAATACAAAATGCATGTGGGAATAATCCCTGATGGTAACAGGAGATATATGCTAAAAAGGGGTATAAATAATTTAGAAGAGGCGTATCGTCTGGGAATAGAGCGTTTCTATGATCTCATTGACTGGAGTTATGAATTTGATGTAGATGAGATTACCATATATACCCTATCACTGGAAAATTTAAAAAACAGGAGTAAGGAGGAGATAGAGATTCTTTTAAATCTGTTTTCTGAAAATGCCATATCTTCCATGAATGATGAAAGGCTACATAAAAGAAAGATAAAGATTAATATATGTGGGGATAGGAACTATTTTGCGAAGGTCCTTGGTCAGAGGGGCATTGAAATAAATAACAGGTTCAATGAACTGGAAGAAAAGACGAAAGATTATGATGGCATGAAAGTCAATCTGGCTATAGCCTATGGCGGCAGACAAGAGATAATTAATGCGGTAAAAGGGATGATAAAGGAAAATATTGAGGTAAATGAGGAGAATATCAGAAAAAATCTATGGATTAAGAGCTATCCGGATCTTATAATAAGGACATCTGAACACAGATTGAGTAATTTCCTTCTATGGCAGTCGGCATATTCGGAGATATATTTTGTAAATAAACTTTGGGAGGAATTTCAAAAGGACGATTTTATAGATATTATCAATGATTTCAAACAGAGGGAAAAGAGATTTGGAAGGTGATGTATGGTACAAAAAAATAAAAATAAGGATATGAATAAGAGGACTAATGAGAATAACAAGGATAATGGAGAGGGGAGGAGGGGGTATCATAGTTTCTCCTCACTTGGCAGATATTTTGAGGAGCCCATATTGGGAGCATCAATCTTGGTATTCCTTCTTACAGTTATAAAAAATGTAATTGGTTCCTCAAGATTGGGAATAATTAATACGGGCGCAGGAAAGGTATCAATATATTTCATAGGGAGTGTTTTATTTGGTTTTCTCTGTATCTATTTTATATATATTTATCTAAAAAGAACAACAAGAGAATATAAAGAGAAATACAAGCTTGTTTTTGTTGTAATTCTCATATTCTCAATCTCCGTTTTCATATGGTATTCCGACCAAGGCGGTAGTATTGATAGAAGAGATTTTAATGTTTTATCTCTCGTATTTGCAACATTTCTTATCTTGTATGCTTTTACGCTTCAAAAGATAATGAAAATTTCTACAGCCATGATTACTGCCATCTTCCTCTCTACATTACTAACCCATGTGATTCCTGCTCAGACTATAAGGGGTGTAGAATGGACGGGTAAATATCTTGCTGCACTTGACCCCTACTTCTATTACCGGCATGCAAATACAATTGTAAATACTGGATTTGTTCCTGAAAGGGAGACGCTGGCATATCCCACAGATATGCCCTCCTTTGCAGATAGAAGATTTATGGCATCTGTGTTTATGGGTTCAATGTCTGTTATTCTTAAAGTAATGGGTATTAGTACACACGATATCGCAATGGTATATGGGGGCATATTCGCAGCACTTTCAACAATCGTTTTATATCTATTAATCAGGGATTTATTCCATGAATATGAACCATACAATAAGGCAGCCGCAATTCTTGCAGCATTTATGTTAATGTTCAGTCCAGCATTTGCAGCCAAGGCAATAGCAAGTAACTGTGAGGATGACGCATTGGGTATGTTTCTGTTGATATCCTCATTCTTTTTATTCATTACCTCCTACAGAAAGAGGAGTATTAGATTATCTCTGATTGCAGGATTTTCGTTTCTATTGCTCAACCTTAGCTGGGCGGGGTATAATTTTGCGTTATTAATCCTGCTTGTTTTTATTGTAGTCCATTCGTTTATAAATTTTGTTCAGGATATATACTCGTATATATTTTATAAACGAGATATGGACAAAAAATATACGGATTATTTGCCATATCTTGTCATACCTGTTATAATAGGTAATCTATCATTTTTGATTTTGCATACCCAGGGTGAAATCCCCGTGTTTGATATTGAAAGTATACCGAAATATAATATAATCCTCACGTGTGGAGCAATCTTCCTACCAATTATATTTGAGACAATAAGGGTAAGAATCTCTGGAAGGATTATTATAGATAAAAGAGGTGATATAGAAACGATAATAAACAATTTTATACAAAAGAATATCTATATAATATTTGGTATAATTATTTTCTCCGGCATTATATTCTTAATCTTTTTCATGGATCCTCTAAGTATTATAAATTATGCATTTTATGTGATAACTGGTGCCAAGGTAAGGGATATAATAGGTATGACAACCGCGGAGCAAAACCCATTATGTAGTAAGATATTAAGTGAAAAATGCCTTAGCAGTATGTATTCCACATTTGGAATCTCTATATTGTTTGCCTTCTTTTCAATATTTATTCTCATCTATTATGCATTCTCCTCCAAGAAGAATATTGGTCCGATCTTTGTACTGTGTTGGAGTATCCCTGCAATATGGATTGTGGTTAATAAATCACAATTTCAATTTATTGCAAGTGTGCCCATAATTGCATTGGGTTCTACATTTGCACTTCTTATAGTAATGAGAATGAGAGAATGGGAAACATTGAGAATAATCCCAACCATACTCCTTATAATATTGCCACTTGTGTTTACCATAGGAACGGATACTCCGTTGGTGGGGGCATTTGGTGGAAGATTACCGATTGATATGGGAACAAAAACCGGGGATATAATTTACTGGTACCCTGCACTGAAGTGGATAGGTCAACAACCAGAAAACACAACAATACTGACATGGTGGGATTATGGACACTGGATAACCTCAATTTCTAATAGAACAAGCATTGCAGATAATACAAAAGCCAGGAAATTTATTGTTCAGGATTTGGCAAAATTTCATGTTCTGGAAGAAAATGAAACAAAGGCACTAATGATTGCAAAAAAGTATAATGCAACCCATGTCGTTATTGATTATACCATGATAGGTAAGAGTGCAGCGCCTCACTTTATTGCAACATCAAATCTAACTGCGCCATATACTGATCCAAATAGAGAGGGAGAGCATATGGGTTATGGTACATGTACATTCTCACCGAGGGATAGTTCATTAGAACCTAAATATGTCTCAGTTCAGGGGGAAGGGTTTATTAAAAAGAGGGATATAGTATTTGTATGCAATGTTGGTGGAAATCCCGAGGATTATATAGCCGCAATTAATTTTGAGATAGTAGGTGATGAAAATAAACTCAAGATATCTGATATTAAGGTAAGGCCAATAATCAGGGTGAATAATGAATTGAGAGCAGATACATGGGTCTCATGGAGGGTATGGCAGAGTAAGGAGCATTCCTCTATCTTGGGAATACATCCCCCAAGTTTAATAATTTCCAACGCCATAGCATACAAGGACGATCCCGAAAGGTATATCAATTTTCCAACATACAGAATCTTTGTTTATGTTCCAGAGAAGTTCAATAACTATATGATGACAAGACTTTACCTGGGAGATTATTTAGAGGAGTATCAAGAGTTTGGTCTTGCAGATAGTAGTATAAGACCACTGAAGCATTTTGAACTAGTAGATGAATTCAAAGGAACAAACTGGATGGACTTCGCTACCGGGAAGGATAAATCTTTTCTTGGTTATGTAAAGGTATGGAAGATCAACTATCCTGAGAATATTACTGCATATTCATAGAAATTTTATAGGAATTCTTTTTATGCATTAAACTATTTATAGCAGAAAAATATAATTTTAATCATAGAATGAAAAAAAGGGGCCAATCCAGTATTGAAATGATTGTTACAATAGTTATAGTAATATCTATATTTGTTATATGCGTGGTTTTCTCACAGATGAAGATTAATGAAAGTAATGAGTATAGTATGTTTCTTGATGCAAAGAGGATTTGCAGGAGTGTCGCGGATAATATAGACACAATAGCCGAACAGGGTCCAGGATATTTTAGGTATGTAAGTATTCCAGATAAAATAACTGGAGGTTATGATTACGATATTGTTACATATACAAAATTTGTTGAAATAATATGGGACAATCCAAAATACAGCCCTTGGAATACCCAGATAATTACAAATAATGTGAGTTTCTGTTGTAATGGCATATGTTGTACTGGTGAGTGTAGTAAGGGAAAATTGAGCAAGGGCCTTAACAAAAAGAATAAGGTATATAACGATAATGGTAGTGTTTTTGTTGCATGCAATATGCCTGATTTGAAATTTTTTAGAGGAACATTTTTACCCACCAGAGCAGGTAGTAATGAGAACATTACACTGAGAATTGAGATAGTAAACTCCGGACCGGTTGATGCAAACAACTTTGTTGTGAGATTTAATCATACTGAAACAAATAGAATAGAAAATGTTACCATACCGTATCTTAAAGCAGATGAATCAATAATTGTGAGGGCGAACTTTACAGCACCGGCATACGGCAATTATACAATAATTGTAGATTACTTCAATAATGTATCCGAGAGTATAGAATTCAATAACAACTATACTGTTGAGATATACAGAAAATGAAAATAAATGAAAGTGGAAAAAAGGCACAAGCATTCAGCACAGAGAGCATATTTGCCTATATCATCTTCCTTGTGATATTTGCAACAATAGTCTTTCTATGGGATCAAACTACTGGAAAGATATCGCAATCAGAGCATTTTTTTGAGGTTGAGGATTTGGCAATAATTATTACAGAAAATCTTATTAGAACAAAGGGTTTTCCAGAAAACTGGACAAAATATGATTACTTAAGTGATGATGCTGACAAGATCGGTGTCAAGGTAATAGGTCTGGCAGAGGAGAGCAGGGTCTTAGATAAGGAGAAGGTAATGGCATTTATAGATATGATGAATGCATCAAATAACAATTATACTTCACATAAATGGCTCCTGGGCCTAAGTAAACCAAAATTTAGATTGGAGTTTTATTTTGAAATTGCAGATATCAATGGAACAATAGTTAATATAGGTGGAAGGAATTGCACAACAGGTAAGAAACCCGCATCAGATGTAAATACAATCTATAAATTTCCAGTAACTAGAACAGCCATATTAGATAATAAGATTGTTAAGGTAAAATTGGTTGCGTGGAATCCAAAATAAAAATGGATAATAAAGGATATGCAATAATTATGGATGCTCTTATAGCATTGTTTTTGTTTCTTATTATTATTACTATAATGATGGGAATTGAATATTTTAAAACACCAAAATCAACGATATTGGATTATAGGAAGCTTAATTACTGGGCTGAGGATACATTGGATGTAATGAATAAAAAGGCCATACTTGATGAAATTGCCTATAATTGGGCGTTAGCCAAGGGCAATAAATCATCTCCAAACTGGACGAAGGCATCAAATATCTGTGATTATTATGTAAACAAATTACTTCCCCAACAACCCAGAGTCGGGTATAAGCTTACAATAAAAGACCCATCAATGTTGAAGGAGGAGGTAATATGCAATTCCTCATGGAATAAAAACAGAACTCTTGAGTCGGATGCAGAAACAATAGGTTATGCATCAAGATTACTTGTTGGTTTTGGTGAAAACAAAACAATCAGCGGTTTTGTTGCTAATGCTCTTTTATCAGATATTGCATCAAAAACAACATCCGCATTCGCATTCTTTGGCGGTTTTGTTGGCAATGGAAATATCAGCAGATTTATCGATTTACCAGATGATGCTGTTGTTCAGGATGCGTATATGGAATTGAATGCTGGGGGTGGGTTTAATCTATACATCAATGGTGTTGATTGTGGTTTATATACCCCCTCTGGAGGATACATGGAGGCAAATATAAAAACCAGCAGTTTTGGTGCCTGTAGTTTTCACCCAGGTAGAAATACCATAGATATAGAATTCACCGAGGGAAATATAACAAAAAGCTTTATTGGTGGTGGATTTATTCAGGTAAGATACAAAACATCTGAATTCTCTGAACCCTATAAAAGTAAATTCTATTTTCCGGGTATAAAGGGGTTTATTAATTTGTATTCATCATTTTATATACCCACATTATGGATACAAAATCTCAGTGGTTTTTTACATTACAATAGACCAAAAGGGGAGGGAAGAAGCCTTGTATTTAAGGTAGGTGATAAAACAATATATAATTCAACAGATAGTGGAGAGGTAAAGGCAATACTTAATGATAGCAATTTCTTTGGTTCTACCTTATTTGTACCATCAGATATCTCTGGAAAAACAGTACCTGTTCGTATGTTCATTGAGGGCGAGAATGGAACTGTAGATACAGTATTGATAACAGATTTATCGAATAGTATGAATAAATGCATGGAACCTCCTGAAGATGAACTGGGTAAAGAGATTTTTATTTGGATTGAAGCAGAGGATGCAGATCATATTGAACTACCAATGAATATAACTTATGGGAAATACACATCAAATGAAGAATATATACATGTACCGAATAATTTTGGTTGTGGAAATGGATCTGCAAATTATACATTCAATGTAGATTATAATGGAGATTACAGGATATGGGGGCGGGTATTGGGACTTGATTCATCATCAAATTCGTTTTATATATCAGTTGATAATGGTCCGTTGAGTGTATGGGATATCCCATCTTACAAAGGCTGGGTGTGGGATATAGGGATAAATAAAATCCATTTAAATAAAGGTAAACATACATTAAGGATAATATGTATGGAGGATGGAGCAAGAATTGATAAAATTCTCATAACAAATAACCTAACAGTATCACCACCAGTATGGAAAGGTGGTGGAGATAGAGTTCCGAAGAATTGTAATCCTAATTGTTCAGAACTTGGTTATTGCAGATATATAGATAAGGGTGGTTGGGGTTTTGCATACAAGGATATTGTTCTTGAGGATGTATCCACACCACCAAGTTGTGATGGTGCACAACTAATATTGTACTTTGATGAGGGTACGGGAAGCATAGTTAAGGATGCGTCTGGAAATGGTAATGATGGAACAATATATGGAGCAAGATGGACAAATGGAAGTTTTGGCTATGGATTGGAGTTTGATGGGGTTGATGATTATGTTAAAGTTTTGAATAGCGAAACCTTAAATCCAAAATCACAGGTCTCGGTTGCGTTCTGGATAAAAACATCATCCTTGGCAAGGGATAGGGCATTATTGACTAAAGGATCTAGTGATCATACCCTGGCATACTGGTTCTATGAAAATTCCCCTACTGGTATACAGTTCTGGATGCATAATACTAAAGGTCCAATAATCCCCACATCATCTGTAGCAGATGGAAATTGGCATCATATTGTAGGGGTATTTGATGGAGATTACCTTCATATTTACTTAGACGGTAAAGAAGTCGGTACGCCCGTATCTGCTACCATGTACATTAGTGATGATGATTTGGGAATAAATGCTTTTGGTAATGGCAAGTATCCAGCAGGTAAGAAAGTGCTAGATGATATTAGAATCTATAGTGTAGCTCTAAACGATACTGAGATATCTAAACTGTATACATCATCACCACATGTTGTTTCAACTTGTGATCCTTCAACAGACCCTTGTTGCTACAGAGGGTGTAATATAAGCAGGTATGCAGTTCCTTATGGTAGTTGTATTGATGGTGAGGATTGTTGCAGAGCTTGCGATCCATATTTTACACAATCTGTTGATTTTTGTCTTTTCGGAATTCAAGAGTGCTGTAATTTTGAATGTATATGGGAAAGTAAAACTGAAGTTCCTTATGGTTCATGTGACCCAACAAATGCGTCACAGTGTTGTATTGCTTGTGATCCCGAATATAGCAACCCGGTAGATTTCTGTGATGTGACTACGGATGAGTGTTGTTCAAGGAGCTGTAATGAATCCACAAGAGTTGCAGTTCCTTATGGTAGTTGTATTGATGGTGAGGATTGTTGTATTGCTTGTGATCCCGCATATAATAACTCGGTAGATTTCTGTGATGTGACTACGGATGAGTGTTGTTCAAGGAGCTGTAATGA
>CAZQER010000007.1:20369-20836 GCA_964592095.1 uncultured archaeon | reverse complement strand
CAGTTCCTTATGGTAGTTGTATTGATGGTGAGGATTGTTGTATTGCTTGTGATCCAAATGCAGATAATATTGTAGATTATTGTGATCCTACTGATCCAGTTAATTACCCGTGTTGTAAAGCAATAATAATGGCGGATACTCCAATTACTAGACAAGAATATAATGATAATTGCGAATCTGTTCCGACACCACCGAACAGACCCTGTAACATCTTGATACCTGGAGATTGTCCAAGTGGATGTAATGGAGACTGTATAAATTCAAGTTATATATATTGTAATTTCACATGGACACCGGCTGTAGAAGTTTCCTCTTGTACTAACATAGATGCAGATGAATGCCACTTTTCTATCGATACATACTATGCAAGGAATATGACTGATTATATAGCAACTATTGTTGAATACCATCAGGCGAATTATACACAGGCAAATTACTCTTATTACATGGCGAATTATACACAGGCA
>CAZQER010000007.1:0-20269 GCA_964592095.1 uncultured archaeon | reverse complement strand
GGCGAATTATACACAGGCAAATTACTCTTATTACATGGCGAATTATACACAGGCACCGGCATGGTTTACTATGAGCAATTACTCATCTGCAGATTTTGTATATTATGAAGGAAGTGAGTATTCGTTTGGAAAGTATATTTGTAGGAGTAAATTCTGGGGAGATGCTATCAATGATAGTTCTTGGTATTCGGTTGACCTTAAAGGTACTTCGTCAACAACATATTCTGACTGGAGATGGGAGGATGAATGTGATAATTGTACGCAGTTCTATAGAAAAAATTTCTTCATTGGGAATACCTCTATAATTACATCATTAAAGCTTTATGTAAGGAGTAATGAGGGGAGCATATGTTATATAAATGATAAGAGGGTTGGCTATGATCCAACATGTCATGATGATAAGTATTGGAATTATATCACAGAAATAGATCCGGGTGTGCTTAAAAGTGGTATAAATATTTTAGCTTGTGCCGTAAAAGAAGGTACGGAAGGGGAGGGCTTTGACGCTAAATTAACTGCAAATAACGATGCTATAACTCTAATCCCCTCTAAATCTGTATGGATGTACTATCATCAAGTTGAAGAATGTGGTAAAGGATGTGACCCAGCAAATCCTTTAAATCCAGATTATAGATGTGAATATGGCGAGTTTGTTGAAAATTGTGAAGGTTATGGTTCAGTTCTGCCCTGGTGGAGTGGCTCTGATAAAGATCATATATGCCCGGAGGATTATTGTGTATATCTTGGAGACAAGGGTTATTGTATAAGATGCAATATAACAAGAATAAAGCTGGCTAAGAAATTGGATAAGGAATTTGTGGATTACACACTTACAAACAGTACAGGTGCAAATATTGGATTGATAGGTTATGGTGATGATGTGTGTTCTGAAATGAATCTCAACAATAATAAATCATTATTATTCAAAGAGATAGATACTTATGGTGCAAAGTGTGGTGCAACATGTATCTCATGTGCAATTGAGAGGGGTATAAAGATGTTAAATTCAAGCACAACGGGTGCAAAGAGAAAATATATGATAGTGATGAGTGATGGAGAGGCAAATACATGTATCAACAGTACTGTAGGGACATGTGATAACTCTCCATATAATGCCACTGATGCAAAAAATGAAACAATAACACTTGCATGTATTGCACATAATGTTTATAATATAACCGTCTATACAATCGGGTTTGGAAGTGAGGCTGGAACAGATACTTTAAATAAAACAGCAATATGTGGTGGTGGAGAATTTTATAAGAGTGATAATCCTGATGAACTGAAAAATATTTACATGAGAATAGCAAAGGATATTGTTAAGATATCACAAACTGTTGAGACAGAAATTACGAATACAACATTATATAATGATTCATATCTTGAGTTTGATTATAAACCAATTATCCCCGTTGGATATGGTGAGGTTTCCATAACATATAAAACAGATAGATTTAATGATACCGTTGATTGTGACGATACAATTATCATACCAAGTAAAACACAGATAAATAACTTACTTGATGTTAAGGTAACTTCGTATTCGGCAGATTACTGGACGGATATCGTTAAAGTTAATAATTCTCATGGAAATTATACTGGATTTAATCTATCTGATTATGGGGATCAATATTTTACATTAGGTGATCCATATATTGTATATATAAATCCAAATTATTTTGTCCTGGGGGAAAACAATACAATCAAAATCTTAACTGTAAAGGGTACAACTGAGATAACGAAATGTTCTCCCGATAACAGGGCAATAATAACCGTAGGTATTAAGGCTTTCAGCAGTACAGAAGAAAAAGTTTTTCCATCAAGTGGAGGATGCAATTGGACTATAGAATTCAATAATGGAACTGGAAATAGTTATTTTGTTAATGTAACAATACCATACGATTATACGGGTAGTAAAAAATGCAATTATGCAAATGCCAATATTACGATAGATGAGGAGGATGCAATAAACTATGCCGTATATAAACTTTTAGACCAATTGGACATTGATGATGATGGCAGGGTTGATATATTGTTCGATTTTGACGATATGGAGATAAAAACAATACCCACTGCTAATGTTAGATCACTATGGGGTCCCGTTGAAATCAAATTAGTTACATGGTTGTAAAAATCAATAATTATTAATATAAATAAATAACAAAAATGAATTGTTCATTAATAAAAAACAACAGAGGATTTTTCTTTAGTATATCTGTAATAATTCTTATATTGCCTTTAATTGTTTTTATATCCTTTTATAAGCATATACCGGAAACACAGATGAAGGATACAATATCTAGGTTAAGGTGTGATAAAATCAATTTCTTTGTTGAGGATATTAAAAGAGATATGAGCAGAGCAATGGAAATATCTGTTAAACGAGCATTGGTATCTGCATTTGAATATGTTGTAGAAACTGGAAAAGGTCTTGAGAACTATACATTCAATTGTTCTAAAAACTGTGACTTCAATTGCAGCGATTTTGAGTATAATATGAATGGTTCAACTGCTGCTTTAACAGAATTGACGCTATGTGGAACATTATATGGAAAAAACCATTCAAAGATGAAGAACCACACATTCACATTATGGTTTAACAAAATTTTAAACTATTCAAGTAGGATGCATTACAAGGTTAATTTTGAAATTCTCTCTATGGATATGGGTCACAGAGATGCGTTTACAATATATAGTTTACCAAAGATAAGATTGGATATCAGGGATGTTAATGGAATCTGCTTTTATGATGATATGGTAGAGAGTATTGAAGCAAATACATCCATAATAGGTTTGCATGACCCTCTGTATACATTGAATACAAGAGGATTTGGAAAAAAAACCATAATAAATTGCTCTATAGAAAGCCCCATAAGGGAGAAGATAGTGGGATGCAGTAAGGATAACATAAGTAATGGTAGTGGCAGAGGGTGGGTAATCTTTTATACAGATATTGGAGGAACTCCCGGGGATTTAAATAATTACTGTGTTAATACGCCTCCAAAAAAGATTGCAAATCAGATTCTTGTCTTTGATGATACTCTTCCACCGAATTTATGCAGCACATGGCCAAATATAAAGGAATGTTTAAACTCAAGTTCACCTGCTCATTTTGCAGGTATAATTGTGTATACTCCTGCAGATTTAAGTGCTTTATGTAATGCGACCATACCATGGATTTCATCTACAGGTGATTTGGATGATTTTCCTGGATCTCCTCCAAGAGCCACATCCTGTGGAATAAACTCAAATGAGAATATAACAAATGAATCTTGTACTTACATAACAACAAATCACGATTGTAATATTCATAAGGTTGGGTTGGGAAATAAGAGCGGTATAATTAAAACAAAATGCTATACAGTAAGTGATATAAATGAAACATATAATATGTTCTGCAGCGAGAAATATAAGAATGGGCCTTCATTCTTGGATAGATTGGATGGGAGATCAAATCTATCGGAGAAATATGTAGAGCAGACAAAAAAGAGATATAATACAACACTTATAGGAATTGAGACATTTGTTGATGTTTATGAATTAAAAAATTATTCCTCCATCAGAATTAATAAAAATAATACGATTGTGGATTATCTTTTTTGGCAGAATGTGAAGGGTTGTCCGGTGTTGGCAACATGTGAGGATAGAGGTTATGCAATTAGATTGGATTGCCCTCATGTGTTAAAATATAATATGGACACGGTATGTATATCATCTAAGGGTTGCTGTGGGGATGGTATATGTCAAACATGGTTGGGAGAGGATTGTGGAAATTGTAGAATTGATTGTCCATTATGTCCTGACGGTTGTCCAAATGTATTGGCTATAAGAAATTGTAGTACATGCTCAAACCCATCAAATTGCAACCTTTCATACATTTTAAAGATATATGATAATAAAAATAAATTGATAGATTCATCAGGATATCCTTTAATAAATATAACATACAATATACCTCCGGGAGTAAGTGTAAATGATACAATGATGAGAAGTGGAATTGGCATCTATAACTATATAATACATAATGTAAATGGGAATAAAAAAGCGTATGCAAATATAACAGTTATTAGTTCAGGTTGTCCAACAATAACAAATTCAACATATCCAATAAGGGTTAATACAATGCCCTCCTGCTGATATTTATATTTGTATTACATAGTATTAACACTTAGGTGATGTCAATGAAGCCGTTGGATACATTGGGTGATATGCTGGGTAATCAAATACTTGTAAGATTAAAAAATGGTATGGAAATAAGAGGTAAGTTAAAGGCATTTGATATTCACTTGAATATTGTATTAGAAAATGCCGAATTTACAGACAATGAGGTAAATAGAAAATTCAAAACAATATTCCTCAGAGGAGATATGATTCTGTTTGTTTCATAAAAAATGAGTAAGGGAACACCAAGTTTTGGGAAAAGGGGTAAAAAACATACTCATATAAGATGTAAGAGATGTGGAAAGGATTCATTTCATAGAAGAAAAGGTGTATGTTCATCTTGCGGATATGGCAAAAGCAGCAGATTAAAATGAGGAAAACAAAGTATTTACTAAATAAGTTAAAGAGAATACAAAAGGTAAGAGAGAGATGGCAACTTAGGGTCAGGGATCTTATGACATCAGAGGTTTTGAGTGTAGGTCCTGAAGAGACGGTGGTTGCTGCGGCAGAGAAAATGCTTGAAAACAGGATTCATGCATTGGTGGTTACAGAAAATAATAAAGCAATTGGTATCATAACAACATATGATTTGGTTCTGGTAATGAGTCTGAGCGATTTTAACAAGCTTACAAAGGTCAAGGAGGTTATGGTTACTGATTTGGTTACTATAGGACCCGATGAACCGTTGAAGAATGCTCTGAGAAGGATAATAGAATACAATATCAGAAGAATTGTAGTAGAAGAAGATGGAGAGGTAGTTGGAATTTTAAGTTTGATAGATATAATTCTTGGCTTTGCAATGGTTCCAGAAGAAATGTTTTCAGTAAATATTTAAATATTTAATTGAATTTTAATTTTTAGGGCCCGTGGTCTAGTTGGTTATGACATTGCCTTGACGAATTTTAAATTCAAAGAGGCAAAGATCTCCGGTTCGAATCCGGACGGGCCCATAGTATAGACATGGCAGAAATATTTGAAGGTATTTTTATATTTATATTCCTAATTTTATAGAATTGATGAAAATGGAATATGTATATGGTGCAATGTTGCTTCATGCTGCTGGGAAGGAGATAAATGAGAAGAATCTTAAAAAGGTTTTGACTGCAGGTGGTGTGAAGGTAGATAATGCAAGAGTCAAGGCATTAATCTCTGCACTTGAAGGAGTGAATATCGATGAGGCTATAAACACTACTCCTGCATTTATGTCACCGATGTCTGTAGAAGCTGCAAAGACAGAACCGGAAGAGGCCAAAAAAGAGGCTGGTGAGGAGAAGAAGGTTGAAAAGAAGGAGGAGAAAACTGAAGAGGAGGCAGCATCGGGATTAGCCTCACTCTTTGGATGATATCTTTTTATTATCTTATATATTAATATGGTCAAAAAATTATTTATCCCCGGCCCCACAGATGTTAGCAGAGATGTTTTTGATGCAATGTCAAAACCAATGATAGGTCACAGGGGGAGGGAATTCAGTGAACTTTTGGAAACCACTGTAGAAAATCTAAAGAAGATAATGTTTACTGAAAATGATGTTTTTATTGCTCCTTGTTCTTCTACGGGATTAATGGAGGCGTCTGTGAGGAATTGTGTGAGGGGGAGATGTCTTAATGTTGGGAATGGAGCGTTTAGTGAAAGATGGCACAATATAGCAAAATTCAATGGAAAGAACGCAGATTTACTTTCGTTTGAATGGGGGGAGGCACCTGATGCAAAGATAATTGATGAAAAACTATCTGAAGAAGATTACGATGCAATAACATTGGTTCATAATGAAACATCTACTGGAGTAACGGCACCAATTGAAAAAATTGCAAAGACTGTAAAAAATTACGATGTAACATTTATGGTAGATGCCGTGAGTTCAATTGGAGGTATAAAGATAGATGTTGATAAATTGGGAATAGATGTATGTCTATTTGGCGTTCAGAAGGCATTGGCTCTTCCCGCTGGATTGGCATGCTGCTCAGTAAGTGAGAAGGCGCTTGAAAAGGCAAAAACTATAGAGAATAGAGGTTATTATTTTGATTTCTTGATCTATAAGAAATATCTAAATAAAAAACAAACACCTACCACATCTGCAATCTCTATCCTTCGGGGATTGAGATACCAACTTGACAAAATATTAAACATAGAGGGTCTTGAGAATAGATATAAAAGGCATGAGAAAATGGGCAAGATAACAAGAAAATGGGCTAAAAAGAACTTTGAATTATTACCCAAAGAAGAATATTCATCAAACACAGTCTCATGTATCAAAAATACAAGGAATATTAACTGTAATGAATTGAAGGAAAAATTAGCAGAGAGAGGTTATGTATTTGCAAACGGTTATGGTAAATTGGCGGATAAAACATTTAGGATTGCACATATGGGTGATAGAACAATTGATGAACTTAAAGAATATCTAAATGCCATTGACGATATTCTAAATCTTTAATTTTTGAAGTCTCACATAAATCTTACATAAATGTGGGAGTTTTTAATAAAAATATATTAAAATATTGCTTGAAATATATATTTTATATAAGATTTAATATAATAGATTTATTAAAAAAACTTTAATTTATATCATTAATAAAAACGAAAATAAATTTTTCGTTAAATTATACACATAAAAAGAATAAATTTTTTTCGTTTTTATTCTCATCCAATAAATTATGTATAATCATTAAATGTTTATTTTGATATTGTGACAATAGATATAAAATCCAATGGATTCCCTTATTTATATATTGTCACAATGTGGATTTACCTTCATGGATGGATTATGCAGGATTATGCAAGATTTTATATGAAAATTTGAGGGATTTGATATATTTTGATATTGTGACAATATGTAATATTGTAGATAGATATTTTTTATTTAAATCTATAGATTATATATGGAGTACAGATTAACTGAAAAGGATCTCAAAAAACTAAGATTTGTATTCAATTCAATATACAGAAACGATGCCTGCTCATACGATAAGCAGAAATGTTTACAGTATCTTGATTCTATTATAAATCCCAAATGTGCAGTATGCAGAAAGCCTCTTGATAGCGATTTTGAGATAATAAATGAAAAAAAGATGCATAAAAAATGCAGAAACAGATACAAGTTTTGATTTTTAGGGTATTTTTACTCAAGAGGGGTACCCTAAATGGATAAAAAAGGCACATAAAATTAATAATTATTGCGAAAGTTTTATTTTCGTTTAAAGATGAAATTATTGCGAAAAAATTTTATTCTTTTTTGTTGTAATTTAGTATATCTATTTTAATAGATATTACATAAAGTATATTATAATTTTAGTTTTATTTAAAATATATTTTATAATAGATATATTTTAGATTTCATGTGAGAGTTCGTCATCACAAATTTACTCATTTTTAAGTAAATTATATTTTTTAAGTAATTTTTAATACTTATAACCCCCTAGAATATATTGTTAGAATAGTAATAATGTATGTTCAAAATGATACTCAACGGGACATTACTCGTATTCAAAAAAAAGAAATTTGATATTATTGAAGAGGGATTTGTTGTTATAGAAAATGGATTAATTCAGGATGTTGGAGAAGGATATGAGAGAGGCGGTATGGATGTAAAAGATTATATAATAATGCCATCCTTCATAAATTCCCATACACATATAGGGGATTCATTTGCCAAGGAGTCTGCTGTTGGTATGAATGTACAGGAATCTGTGGGTCCAGAAGGTATTAAATGGAAATTATATGAAAAAACAAGTGAGGATTTGATTATTGAATCTATGCAAGACTCAATTAGATATATGCTAAAATCCGGTATTACGCATTTTGTAGATTTTAGAGAGGGTGGAAAGGACGGAATTGATATGCTCAGAAAGGCTCTTAATAGAAGTGAGATTAAATGCATAATTCTTGGCAGGGATATTGATATAGAATATACAGATGGTTTAGGGGTAAATGTATATCAGATTGATCAGATTCCCAAGAGGAGAAATGGTAAAATTATTGCAATACACGCTGGGGAGGAAACGGGTGAGGTCTCAAAGGCCATTGAATATAACCCGGATTTCATAATACATGCCACTCTTGCATCAGATGAGGAACTTGAGGAGATAGCAAAAAGAGGGATACATGTTATTGTATGTCCCAGAAGCAATGCAACCCTAAGTGTTGGTTTTCCAAGAGTAAAGAAAATGCTTGACTTGCAAATCAATATTTTAATAGGCACTGATAATGTGATGATCGCATCTCCAAATATCTTCAGAGAGATGGAATTCTTATATAGATATTCACAAATTTATGATGCAGTAATGCCCACTGATGTATTGAGAATGGCTACAATAAATGCAGCAGATGCATTTTCATTGAATTGCGGAGTAATTGAAAAGGGAAGGGATGCCAATCTGATTTTTATTTATAAAAACAGTGAAAATTTGAGATATAGCAAGAATATTATTGCATCTATAGTAAGCAGATGCGAGCCAGAAGATGTGAGAAAGGTCATGATTGGAGGAAGATTTGTGGTTGATAAGGACATAAAATAAAATGAAAATGACAGATAACATAAAAATAAAAAGAGCCATTTCAGAACTTAGGAATGGCAGATTTGTATTAATTCATGATAATAAATTTAGAGAGAATGAAACAGACCTTATGGTGGCTGCGGAATTCATCACGCCAGAACATATTTCAAAAATGAGAAGTGATGGAGGAGGACTAATATGTGTTTCCATAGATAAAGAACTTGCAAAGAAGATTAATCTACCATTCATGGCAGATGTATTAAAAATATCAAGTTATAAGTATACTTTGCTTAACTATACTGCACCATATGACATTCCATATGATGAGAAGTCATCCTTCTCCATCTCTGTGAATCATAGGGATACATTTACGGGCATTACAGACAATGATAGGGCTTTAACAATAAGAAAACTTGCCGAGTTCTTTAAAGGAAATCCAACAGAAAAGAAATTCGGAAAGGATTTCAGGAGTCCAGGGCATGTACAATTACTAATATCGTCTGGTATAGAGAATAGGGGCGGACATACTGAACTGGCAACAACGCTTCTGAGGATTGCCAATCTCACACCCGTTGCCTGTATATGTGAGATGCTTGACTCTAAAACACATAATGCACTCCCAGTGGAAGATGTGAGGAGATATGCAGATTTGCATGATATGACATTGTTGGAAGGGGGAGAAATTAAGAATTTTTACATGCATATTAAATAATTTTAAAAGTAGAATGGCAAGGATAGGTATTGTAGATACAACATTTGCAAGGATGAATATGGGTTCAATTGCAATAGACGAATTAAAAAAGAATATAGCAGTTACAATCATAAGGAGAACTGTTCCGGGGGTTAAGGATTTGCCAGTGGCTGCGAAAAAATTGATAGAAGAGGAGGAATGTGATATTGTAATTGCATTAGGGATGCCCGGTAAGGAGGAGATTGATAAGATATGTGCTCATGAAGCATCTACGGGAATAATTAATGCTCAACTAATGACAAATAAACACATCGTGGAGGTGTTTGTACATGAAGATGAGGCAAAATCGGAAGAGGAACTGGCAATACTCACAGAAAGAAGAATTAGAGAGCATGTACACAATGTAATTAAATTACTATTTCATCCCGAAAAACTTATAAAAGATGCTGGAATGGGTAAAAGACAAGGGTTTGAAGATGCGGGACCTCTGAAGTGAAGATGTAATTTTTAATTTGATATAATTAATGTGATATAATCCTCATTATTCCAGAAACATCATCAAAGATATAATCTGGTTTTAATTTTTTTGCATCATTCCTGTTTAAAATTCCGGTCAGAACAACTGCAGATTTAATATTGGCTCTCTTTGCAGTTAAAATATCGTTGAGGGTATCCCCAACAAGGAGGGTTTCACTGTTTTTTATATTCAAGAGTTTCATCGCCTTAATTGCCATATCCGGATATGGTTTTGAATGTATAACATCATCTGCAGATATTATCAGGTCAAATATATCATCCATGTTCAATTCCTTAATGGCTCTTTTTATGAATGCTCTATCATTTCCAGTAACTATTGCGATATTTATCTTCATCCTCTTCAATGATTTTAGCAATTCAACTACATGAGGAAATGTTTTAATCTTGGTAAAGAACCACCTTGAATGTAGCAATTCCTGTTGCTTTTGATACGCCTTTTCTAATTTTTCCTCTGAAAATTCATCACCCATTAAAGCCCTGAGAACATCCCTGTATGGTTTTCCAAAGTGATGAAATACCTCCTTGTCTGAAATCCTCCTTTTAATTCCCGCGTGTCTCAGAGCTTTCTTGGTTACATCCATATGAACATGATTTGAGTTTGCAATCACACCGTCAAAATCAAATAAAATCAACCTCATCATTTTATCTAAGTTTAATTTAAATATATTATATCATTAAAAAGCCTCAATTATGAAAATCAGTGAAATTCTGGATATCCTAAAGGATGAGGGAATAGCAAGGAGATTCTTTGTAATGAACTCCTTTGATGGAATTTTAACGGTTCTTGGGGTATTGATAGCAATGTATCTCTTCGATGAAAAAAATCCCAACTTTATAATATTATCCTGCATTGCCCCTGCTATCGCTCTTACCATATCAGGAATTTGGAGTGCGTATACTATTGAGAGGGCAGAAAGGAAAAGAGAACTCGGGATGATAGAAAAACAGATGCTGAGAAGTTTGAAAGAAACAAAAATCAGTAGACGACTTAATTTATTGGTAATTCTTAACTCATTGATTAATGGGATTTCCCCGCTGATAGTGTCTGTATTTACCATCTCACCATTTCTGTTCTCTCTTACAAAATTAATCTCAATAAAAATGGCATTTTATATAGCATTCACTATCGCATTGCTTATACTCTTTTCACTCGGGATATTTGTTGGTGAGATAGGTGGTTTCAATAAACTAATAATGGGATTGAGTATGGTAATCATAGGTATAACGATTGCATTAATCATGTATATACTAAATGAATATATAATTGTTAGTTAATTTTTCTTTTGGTTTTCAATTTCTTTTGGTAAGTTGTTATCTCTATCAACCAGTTTTGTTGTTATCTCAACCAATGGGTGTTGTACATAATCCATTATCTCCACATCATTTAGTGTAATTAAATTCTTTTCTCTTGCGACCCTTTCCATTCTCAGTTCAATCTCAGGATTCATTTCAAGTACATGTGCCATCAATTCCTTTATACCGAGTTTCAATGCAGCAATTGCCCTGTGATGGCCATCAACAAGTACATAATAATTTCTTCGTTTTACCACTATTATTGGCTCAGCAAGCCCCCTTTTTAATTCATATTCCCTGCCCTCCAATTCATCGGCATAAATCTTGCTCTGTGTCGGATGCAACTTATTTACTGGAACAAGGTATCTAAAAACATTTACTCTGATTTTATATTCATCTTCAAGGAGGTTTTTAACCATATTTACCTTTTCTGGTGTTGCCCTCTCAATATGGGATCTCAAAATATCTATCGTAGATATAATACCTACTAATTTTCCATTTTCATCAATCACTGGTAATTTTCTATAGCCGTAACGAAACAGAATTCTTGCAGCATCATCCAAACTTAAATCTGGTCTCGCGACAATTAATTTTCTTTTTTTCTTTAATATATCTCTGATTTTTTTATCGGGATTTTTATAATTCTTGAGCAGCTGCTTTGAGGTAAGAAAACCCACAACCTCCCCATCCTTTACAACTGGAAAATTCTCATGAGGTGATGAGATAAATTTCTTTATGGCCTCATCTACAGTTGAATCTGAAGGTATATAATCAACCTCAGTTGTCATATAATCCCTAACCATTGGTTTGTAAGTCATTGTAAATAATATTATATAATAACTTCCATATAAGTAACGAAAAATGAAAAAGGATATCAATACAATACTCCTTGGTCTTGTGGTTTTCCTTCTGATAAGTATAGTCGTATTAACATTATATTATCAGGAGACATATAGAAATTTGGATAGGAATTATAGAGAGGCAACGAATAAATTGAATAAGGCTGTATCGGAGGTGAAAATAAAGAGTGAGGAATTGAATAAGAGAGAAAAAGAATTGATTGATATAATAAATGAATTAAATATCTCAAAGCAGAGGATTTCATCGCTGAGTGATTATTATGAGAGTCTTAAGGGTGAAAAAGAAATCTTGGAGAATAGATTGAAAACTATGGAAAGTGATAGAGATAAGTATAAATTAAATCTTGATGAAAAGATACAGGAATTGAAGGTGTGTGAAAAGGACAAAAAACTATTTAGTGATGAATTAAATAATGCAAATGCAAAAATCTCCAAGGCAGGTGGAAAGGTTGGGAATATGAGCAAGATAGTACACTCCATGGAAACAAATCTTGATGATATGGAATCAATTATTGACAAAATTCCAGATTATCTAGATGATATTGAAGAGGATCTAAATAATTGCAATTGCACATCAAACAAGATGGATAACCTAAATGATTCCATTAATGAACTTGACAAGAAGATTTCAAATAGTAGAAATTTGTTATACATAATTAATACGATAATCAAAAAACTTACAGATATATTAAAATAAATGATATTAAAATAAAAATGAGGCTGGTAAGAGAACTGAGAGAAATTAGAAGAGAGTATAACAAAACATATTCATTTATTGCTCTTGAGAATGCCATTATTATACTTCTTATATCTGCAATATTTTTAAGATTTATGAATTTCAATATCTTTATCGCAATTATTCCACCTATCTTGTATCTCCTATATATCATTTTTTTATGTAAGAGTATAAGGGAAAAGCACATAGTTGAAAAGATTGCCTCTGTTGATCCATCACTAAGCGAAAGGATAAAGACTGCATACGATAATAGAAAGTATAGAGGAAGAAATATAGTTCTTATATCCCTGAATTATGATGTATCAAGAATGATGGATAAGATGGGGCTTTCATCACTCATTGATATTAAAATGATAACATTCAGAACAATTACTACTGTGATCCTTGCATTTATTCTACTATCAATAAACTTTATAAATCTTGATTTTACAAGGTTGAGTATTAATCTTAATCCAGATTATATTAATGAAATAACCAATTCTATATCTAAATCTCATGGATTTAATATGGGAAGGGATATGAAGAATATGGGAAATCTAAATAGATATGTTGCAGATAATAGATACAAAGATAAAGAAGAAAGGCAGAATCTTGGAGCGGAGGGTGGTGGAGAAATTCCTGGTTTTAGTGAAGGTGAGATTCCAGATACTGGAGGTGGGGCAGGTTTATCCGCAGATGAGGATATATTTGGTAAAGCAACATCTGCCAAAATAGAGGGTAAAAATATTGATATGAAACTGCATCCCGAATATGGAGGAAATATTGAGATAAGGGATGTAAATCAGGTATCTGATATAAATATATTAGATATAGGGGAGGTAAAAGCAACTGAAATGCCTGAGCAGGAGCCTTTGGAGTATAGAGAATTTATAAAAAGGTATTTTCAATCACTTCAACGGGAGATGAAAAATAGATAAGGGAGGTATGAAATGAAAATTGGAGGTAGTATATGGGAGGGGATAGAGATAATTAAGGATGAAGAAAAGATAAAGGAAAGGGACCTTGAGGTTATCTTTCCAAGAATGGGTGATATTTACAATGCAATTATATCGGAGATAAGAAAGGTGATAGTTGGACAGGACGAGGTTATAGAGCAGATTCTGATTTCAATATTTTCAAAGAATCATGCACTTCTTGAGGGTTATCCCGGTCTGGGTAAAACCCTTACTGTGAGCACATTAGCCAAGATATTGGATTTGGATTTCAAGAGAATTCAGTGTACGCCAGATTTGATGCCATCCGACATTACTGGAACATACATAGTTGAGGAGGAGAATGGTAAAAAGATTTTTAAGTTTGAAAAGGGACCCGTATTTACGAATATGCTCCTTGCAGACGAGATAAACAGGGCGACACCAAAAACTCAATCTGCATTACTTGAAGCAATGCAGGAAAGACAGGTATCCGCAGGCAATAAAACATACAAACTGGACTCACCATTCTTCGTACTCGCAACGCAGAATCCGATAGAGATGGAAGGTACATATCCCCTTCCAGAGGCGCAACTGGATAGATTTCTATTAAAGATTAAGATGGCATATCCCAAAATTGAGGATGAGGAGAGGATAATAGACCTCTTTACGGGAGAGGAAAAATTTGAAGTAAAACAATTGGTGCATAAGAACGAATTTCTTGATATACAGAGATTATCAAGAAAGGTTCCAATATCAAAGGAAAATAAGGAATATGCTCTAAGCATTGTAACGAAAACCAGGCCGGAGAATGATGAAATAGCCAAGAAATATCTTGACTATGGTGCATCTCCAAGAGCATCTATAGGCATTGTATTAGCAGCAAAGGCAAGGGCATTAATTAGAGGTAGAAATTTTGTGAGTAAGGAGGATATAAGAGAGGTTGCATATCCTGTCCTGAGACACAGATTGATTCTTAATTTTGAATCCGAAAGGAAGGGAATTACAACAGATGGTGTTATCAGAAAAATAATCAGGGAGGTGGACAGTGGTTATTGATATAGATTTTCTAAATCAGTTAAGTAATCTTGAACTGGTAGCAAGAAGAAGGGTTTCTAATATTACTGTGGGTAGTAAGAGGTCTATTTTAACTGGCAAAGGTATTGAGGTCTCTGATCATAGAGAATACTATCCTGGGGATGATTTTAAGGCTATAGATTGGCGATTATATGGAAGAACAGAGAGGCTCTATATCAGAAGATTTGAGGAAGAGAAGGATTTGGTAATTCACATTCTGGTTGATTCTAGTTCAAGTATGGATTTCTCAATGGCGGGAATGAGAAAATTTGATTATGCGGCAAACATTGCAGCAGGGTTTGCATACATCTCAGTCAACAAATATGAAAAATTTGGTTCGGCATTATTTTCTGATGGCATATATGATGTAATACAACCCAAAAAAGGAAAAAGACATTTATTCAGACTTATAGAATTGATGGATAATGCCAAACAGGAGGGAAAGACAAATCTCAGAAAATCCATTGAGGAATATACGAAGATGATAAAATCCAGATCCTTTATAATAGTTATATCTGATTTCATAGAACCAATAGATTCTCTAAATAATGCCATATTTAGGGTTGCTAAATACTCGAAAGAGGCAATATTAATCCAGGTATTAGATCCCGGGGAAATAATGCTTAAATGGAGTGAAGATGTGAATTTTGAGGATATGGAGACATTGGAGTTTGAGAGAACATACATAAGTCCAGATTTCAAAAAAGAATATTCCAAAAAGATAGAGGAACATATATTAAATCTACAAAGGATATGTAAAGAGGCGGGAGTGGATTTCTTTTTTTTAAGTACAGATAATCCATTATTTGATTCCTTTGTTCAGATAATTGAAGGAAGAAAGATGGGTTTGAAGGTATTGAAGATTTGAATTTCTTAATTCAATCTAATTAGAATATATGGTGGAAAAGAAAATTAGAGAACCAATAGTGTCCGTACTAGGTCATGTTGACCATGGTAAAACAACCTTATTGGACTGGATCAGAGGGAGTGTTATTGCATCAAGAGAGGCAGGTGGTATTACCCAGCATATAGGGGCCACTGATGTTCCATATGGAGTAATAGAAGAGATATGTGGTAATCTTCTAAAGAGATTTAAAATCAAAACAGATATAAAAGGACTTCTATTTATAGATACTCCAGGACACGAGGCATTCACCAATCTAAGGAAAAGGGGCGGTTCTGTGGCGGATATTGCAGTGGTTGTAATTGACATAAACGAGGGTTTAATGCCTCAAACCATTGAATCTATAGAAATTCTGAGACATTATAGGGTACCATTTGTTATTGCGGCAAATAAAATAGATAGAATTCGTGGATGGAAAACTGGTTTGGATATCAATGAACAGATAGAACATGTAAGAAACGAACTGAATAAGAGGCTTTATCTTATGATAGAACAACTATCAAATATGGGTTTTAATGCAAATCTATTTTCAGATATTCATGATTTTACAAAACAGATAGCCATTGTTCCTATATCTGCAAAGAAGGGCGATGGCATTCCAGAACTTCTGATGATTATAATAGGTCTTACCCAACAATATCTGAAGGGAAAACTTATCATCAAGCCAGATTCACCTGCAAAGGGCACAATTCTGGAGGTAAAGGAGGAAAAGGGTTTGGGGACAACAATTGATGTAATCATCTATGATGGAGTTTTAAGGAGGGGGGATAATATAGTGGTGGGGGGTAAAGAGCCTGTAATAACAAAGATAAAGGCTATATTAAGGCCAAAACCATTAGATGAAATGAGGGATCCAAGAGACAAATTTTTGGATGTGGATGAGGTAATTGCTGCATCTGGGGTTAAAATAGTTGCACCAAACCTAGAAAATGCAATTGCGGGAACTCCAGTATATGTGGGTGGTAATGAATTGATTGGGATGGTAAGGAAGGAAATAGAAGATGTGGAAATCAAAAGCAATAAGTGTGGTGTTATTATCAAGGCAGATACCATAGGCTCATTAGAAGCATTGATATCCATTCTCTCAAAGGAGAACATCCCCATAAAAAGAGGAACCATCGGGAAGGTATCCAACATGGATGTTATGGAAGCCATAGCAGTTAAGAAGGAAAATAGATACCTTGGCGTGATACTTTCATTTAATTCATCGGTGTTGAAGGATGCCAGAATATTAGCAAATGATAACAACATCAAAATATTTGAGAGTAATGTGATATATAAACTTCTTGAAGATTATCAGGACTGGATTAGAACAGAGAGAGAGATGGAGAGGATGGAAAGGATAAAGAGAGTGACAACGCCTGCAAAAATCAGGATAATTCCCAAATATGTATTCAGACAAAGTAAACCTGCAATTGTGGGTGTGGAGATTATTGGAGGAAAAATAAGCAGGGGATATAAACTCATGAGACGGGATGGTAAGGTTATAGGGGTTGTAAAGGATATTCAGATGGAGAATAAATCTATTCCATTTGCTGAAAAGGGACGACAGGTTGCAATATCAATTGACGGGGCAATTATAGGAAGAAACATAAATGAGGGGGATATTATGTATTCCTTCATTACATCCAAGGAAATGGACAGATTGAACACAAAAGAACTTACAGAGGATGAAAAGGTAATACTGGAGGAGATACAAAAAATCAAAAATGAGAGAATATGACTATGACTTTGAATTAGAGAAAATCCTGAGAGAAATAGAAAAAACGAATGCAAGAATAGTTGGGCTCCAATTTCCAGAGGGGTTAAAGGAATATGCTGTAATAATATCTGCGGAAATTGAGGATAGAACAAATGCAAGGGTTATCATCTTTACAGACCCCACATATGGTGCATGTGACACAAAGGATGATGAAGCAAAGAAACTAAAAATTGATTTATTGATACATTTTGGTCATACTAAACTATAAACGGGTGATAAGAATAAGATTTAAATTTTACGGTGGGGCACAGGAAGTGGGAAGGTCATGTATTCTAATAGACTCCAAAAATTACAAAATAATGCTTGATTGCGGTATAAAAATATTCTCCGAGATTCCAGAGTATCCGTCCCTTCCAACGCATGTGGACTCATTCATTTTATCTCATGCGCATCTTGACCACTCTGGAAATATGCCCGTGTTGTATAAAAAATGTTTTTGTGATATGTATTCAACAGATATAAGTTTTGAACTCTCACACATGCTTCAGAGGGATTCACTAAGAGTCAGTCTTCAGAACGGAATATTTCCAATGTATGACTATGAGGACATAAAAATTCTCCCGATGTATGAAAAAAGCATACCATATAAAAAATTGATTGACCTGAACAATAGGATTTCATTTCAACTCTATGATGCAGGACACATACCAGGGAGTGCATCCATACTGCTGGAGATTGAAGAAAACAATAATGAATGGAGTGTTTTATATACCGGGGATATAAAAACTGTAGAAACGAGGCTTCTGAAAGGGGCAGAGATACCAGATGCAGATATACTTATTATAGAGAGCACATATGGAAACAGGACACATCCAGACAGAGGGGAAATGGAGAAAATGCTCATAGATGGAATTGAAAGAACACTTGATAGAGGCGGTAATGCAATTGTATCTGCATTTGCACTCGGAAGAACACAGGAGATATTGATGATATTGAAAAATATGGGATATCCAATCTTTTTGGATGGTATGGGTGCCGATATAACAAGACTTTTTCTTCAATATCCTAAATATCTAAAAAATGTGAACGAATTGGAGAGGGCAATCAGATATGTGGAATTTATCGATAATAAAACCATGAGGGATAATGCAATTAGAGAACCATCCATAATTGTTACAACTGCGGGTATGCTCAATGGAGGTCCTGTAATAAAATACCTAAAGATATTTCGGGGAGATACAAAAAGTTCTATCTTTCTTACAGGTTATCAGGTTAAGGGAACAAACGGCAGGCTTCTGATGGACATGGGTTATATAATAGACCCATACGGCAACGAGGTTATCAAAATCGGGATGGAAAAATATTATCTTGACTTCTCTGCACATGCGGGCAGACTATCTTTAGAAAAAATTGTAAAGAAGGTAAATCCAGAGATATGTATCTTAGTTCATGGAGAACCCGAAAGTTGTTATTCCCTTGGTAATTTGACAGAAAAGATTTGTAAGACATACATACCAAAGGTAGGTGATGTTATAGATATCCTATAGACATCGTACAATCTACACAATTCCCTTGGTTGATGGAATTTCTACCCCTATAACTCTTGTTGCATCATAGAGTGCTTTTGCAAGAGCCTTAAAGCATGATTCAACCTTATGATGATCATTACTTCCCTCCACCTTCATGTGCAGATTGAATTTCCCATTCATTGCCAATGACTCAAAAAAATGCGGTATGTTTTCCTTCGTTAAATCACCAATCTTGGAATCCTTAAATTCAGAAAATTTGATATTTATTACTGCATAACCCCTCCCATTCAAATCCAAAGCCACCGTTGCAAGTGCATCATCCATGGGAACGATGGCATGACCCATCCTACATATGCCTCTTTTATCCCCAAGAGATTTATCTATGGCCTTACCTAAGCATATTCCGATATCCTCTACGAGGTGGTGGTCATCCACATCAATGTCTCCATTTGCCTTTATATCCAAATCAAAGCGTGAATGCCTGGAAAGATTCTCTAGCATGTGATTAAGAAATTTTATAGGAGTATTTATTGATGATTTACCTTTTCCATCAATATTCAGCACCAATCTTATTTCAGTTTCCTTTGTTTTTCTCTCCACCGATGCAATTCTCATATTGTAGAATTATTTGTCTCTAAGAAATAAATAATAATCAAAATATCATGGATATCTAAATTTGAACAGAATACTTATCAATAGATACAAATCTATCAATCCAAAGGGTGGTAATAAAAACATGTCAATATTTACCGGTTTAAATTCTCTTTCTGCCTCCAATTTAGTCTCTCTTCTCTCTATTATCTTGTTTCCTTTTCTTAAAACGACCCTTATTATATAATCCTTCCCTGCCTTAATCTTCCTCAAAACACCTCTATCCTTAATCTCAATAATATCTTTATAAATTACCCTGTTTTCCTTCAATACCTCCAGATCAATAATTGAATTTCTAATATTTGAATCAACAAATATGTTCAAATTATTCCCCTCAATATCTGTTCTTAATGTCAATGGGTTCGATTTTACCTTCAATTCAAAACCCTTCTCCAGAAATAATCTATCCGTGAATGCCTGTGCTATAAAGATATAATTACCTCTTCCTTCAGGAGCAACCAAATCAAAATCTATTGTGATTATATCGCCCAAATCAAGATTTATATTTTTCTCCATTCCTCCAATCCTGACAGTTATGTTATGTATTGGCGTATCTCCCGTATTTCTTAAAACTACTGTAACCCTGTATTTTTCACCAGATAACACCTCTTTTGGGAAGGAAATGCTCATCTCCGCCTTCTCATCCAATCTAACAATGGGTTTTTCCTTACAAGGCTTACATGGTCCTCCACAATCTATACCCTCTTCACCCTGATTCTGTAT
>CAZQER010000006.1:0-35294 GCA_964592095.1 uncultured archaeon | reverse complement strand
AAACTGGTTAAGGAACAGAAGTGTTTTATGATAATTATAAAATTAATGGAAATTTTAATGGAAATTATGAAAATTATGATGGAAAATTATGATGGAACATGGTGGGATTACTGGAGGAATAGATGAGGCTGGAAGGGGACCCGTAATAGGACCATTGATTATCGGTTGTGTTGTTCTCGATGAAAATGGAAGAAAGAATCTTAAGAAATTGAATGTAAGGGATTCAAAAAAGGTGACTCCTCTGAGAAGGGCATATCTTGAGCCAAAAATAAAGGAGAATGCAATTGAATGGAGTCTAATTGAAATCTCGCCGAAAGAGATTGATATCCTGAGAAAGAGACATTCATTAAATGCTATTGAGGCCGTTAAAGTGGCTGAAATAATACTCTCTTTGAAAAATATACCCGAAATCATCTATTTGGATGCAGTGGATAATAATGCACACGATTACGGAAATAGAATAATAAATATCCTCAAATCATCAAATAAATCACTGGATGAAGATTTTATCATTCCTGAAATTGTTTCAGAACATAAGGCAGACGATAGATACATTGAGGTTGCAGCCGCATCCATTCTTGCAAAGGTAGAGAGGGATAGGATTATTAGGGGTATAAGAGATAAATATGGCGACTTTGGTTCAGGTTATCCATCAGATGAAAGGACACAGGTATTTATCAGAAAACTAATAAGAGATGGAAAACTACCAGAATTTGTGAGAAGGTCGTGGAATACATTAAATAAAGGAAAACAGATGAGACTAAATGAATTCTAAGTCTCAATTTTTATAATTTTTATACATACAATCTATCTTTATTAGACTACTTGAAATTAGATAAGTGTTCAAAATAAAAATAAAATGTCTCTGAGACCGGGCAGATGTTACAGGTGGGACTCACCAGCATATACTAGGGTAAGTAACAACCCTCAGGACTCCTTTATTACAGGTATTCCTGGATTGAAGGTTGTACATTACAATATGGGGAATCCTAAGGGTGATTTTGATATAGAAATTTCGGTTGTGACAAAAGAGAAAATACAGATAAGACATAATGCTCTTGAAGCTGCAAGAATGGCTATAAATAGGTCTCTTGAAAAGAGCCTTGGTAAGGGAAATTATTATTTCAGGATAAGGGTTTATCCACATCATGTGATGAGGGAAAATGTAATGGCTACTGGTGCTGGTGCTGATAGAATTCAGAGCGGTATGAGGAACGCCTTTGGAAAGCCAGTGGGGAGAGCGGCAAGATTAAAAAAGGGTAAAACTGTGTTTAGTGTTTATACAAATAATGATGAAAAGAGCATAAATAATGTTAAAGATGCATTAAAAAAAGGAATATCCAAACTACCCGGGTATATGGAGATTAACATAAGGGAGATTAAAAATAAGAAGGGTAAATAAAATGGATTTGAATGTTGCTGCTACTATTAGAATTACCCCAAAATCCGTTACCGCGGATCTGGACGAGATAAAGGGGAAACTTGAGGATATCGTTAGGGATTACGGTAAGGTTCATAAAAGCGAAATAAAGGATATCGCATTTGGAATTAAGTCAATAGAGGCTGTGATATTATTGAATGACAAGAAGGGCGGTATAGATGAGATAGAGGAGGAACTTAGATGCATGAATAATGTTAGTCAGGTTGATATTATAAACATTAGTAGATTTTGAATTAATCTAATCCATTATTTTTTTAGTATAAATCTCAATTCTTCTTATGAATATCTCAGTTATTGGGACAGGTTATGTCGGTTTGGTTACCGGCGCAGGTCTTGCTGATAAAGGATATAATGTTATATGCTATGATATTGTAAGGGATAAGATAAATGATATTGAAAGAGGAGTATCCCCAATATATGAGAAGGGTCTAGAGAGAATAATCAAGAGAAATATTGGCAAAAGATTAACTACTACCCTTGATTTGAAATTTGCTATAATGAATTCTAAAATAACATTCATCTGTGTTGGAACGCCATCCAATAAGGACGGTTCCATTAATCTGAGATATATAAAAGATGCATGCAGGGAGATAGGAAATATATTGAAGGAGAAGAAAGAATACCATCTGATTGTCGTTAAGAGCACTGTTGTTCCTGGAACAACCGAGGATGTTATAATTCCAGAATTGGAGAACGCATCAGGTAAAAAGGCACACAGGGACTTTGGAGTTGTAATGAGTCCGGAATTTCTGAGGGAGGGTGTTGCAGTTGAGGATTTTCTGAATCCTGACAGGGTTATAATAGGTGCAAATGATAAGGGAGCAGGTGATTTATTGGCAGATATTTATTCAGAATTTAACTGCCCAATACTTAGAGTTAATATAAAAACAGCAGAGATGATAAAATATGCATCAAATGCCTTTCTCGCGACAAAGATTTCATACATTAATGAGATAGGTAATATATGCAAGAACCTAGGTATTGATGTTTATGATGTTGCAAAGGGTATGAGTTTGGATCATAGGATTTCTAAATATTTCCTAAATGCAGGTCTTGGTTTTGGAGGCAGTTGTCTGCCAAAGGATTTAAGGGCGTTAATCCATAAATCCAAGGGAATGGGATATGAACCATTACTTCTGGAATCTGTTATGAAGGTAAACGAATATCAACCAAAGAGAATATTGGAAATTGCAAAAAATAAAATCGGGTCGTTTAAAGGTAAAAATGTTGCAATTCTGGGCGCAGCATTTAAGGCAGAAACGGATGATATAAGGGAGAGTCCTGCCATTTATATCATAGATTCATTACTGGGGGAAGATGCCATTATTACCCTGTATGATCCGAAGGCAAATAATAACATGAAAAGGATTTATAAAGAAAGGATTAGATATGCTGAAACAGCCAAAGAGGCGTTGAAGAACGCGGATTTGGCTTTAATAATAACCGATTGGAAGGAATTTGAACTTCTCGATTTTTCGGATATGAGAGAGAGGATTGTTATTGACGGAAGGAGAATAATTAAAAGAAAAATAAAAAAAATAAAAGATAGAGGGAAGGAAGAGGAGGATATAGAATATGAGGGTCTTTGTTGGTAGTTAATAATAGTTAATGATATTTATTGCCTTTTATTCATATATTTATTTGTATATTTTATGATTATGAATATCTTGTCATTTTTATAGCATCTGCTATCCTAGCAGCCCTTGAAATCTCCTTTACATCATGAACCCTGACTATATTGGCGCCATTAATAATACCTACCGTAATCGCTGCAATTGTACCTTCAAGCCTTTCTGTTACAGACAGATTTAGTATATTTCCTATAAATGATTTTCTGGACGCTCCGAGAAGTATTGGCAGACCCATGGATTTAAATTCCGAAAGCCTGTTTATTATTTCAAGATTATGTTCTGTTGTCTTACCAAAACCAATTCCAGGGTCCAATATAATCCTGTTTCTATCCACACCCATATCCACGGCATAATCAATCTGTCTTTTGAAGAATTTCATGATATCCTCAACAACCGAATCATATGTGGGATTTCTTTGCATATCCTTCGGTGTTCCCTGCATGTGCATTATCACAACAGGAACATCCTCCTTCGCCACAATCTCCGCCATTCCCTCACTTCTTAGACCATTGATATCATTAACTATTGAGGCACCAGATTTTATCGCTTTTTTGGCAACCTCTGGTTTGTATGTATCTATTGAAATCGGTATATCCAAATCCTTTATTTTTGATATCCTTTTTATTACAGGTATAACTCTATTAAGTTCTTCGTCTATGCTTACCGGCTCTGCACCGGGTCTTGTTGACTCCCCACCAATATCAATTATATCCGCACCGTTCCTCACCATATCCCTTGCAATTTCAACAATATCTTCGGTATTGCCCAATAGACCATCACCACTAAATGAATCTGGAGTGATGTTAAGAATCCCCATTATATATGTTCTCCTTGACCAATCAAACGAGTAATTTTTAAATTTTATGGCAGCAGGAAAATTATCAATATTTTCTAAGATATTCTTTATCTCATCTGCAATATTTGGTAGATTGAATGATTGCTCTCTGAGTTTTTTTATAAGTATTTGGTATTGTTTCATGGTTCCCATTAATAGCACATCGGTTATTTTTGAATCTGACATTAAAGAATCCTTAGATAATGCAGCTTCACCACCTATGGATAACATTTCCTGTTTTATTATATTTGCCATTCTATTATCCAATGAATCTATCTTTATTGTTCTGTATACTGCCTTGGGTGCCATAATCTCAATGCCCTTTTTTCCAGCACCTATTCTTTCAATCTCTTTTTTAGCCTCACCCATATCATCAATTGTTCTTAATCTCATCATTCTTATCATCTTTCAAAAATGTTCTTGCCTCAGCAACTGCATATAATGAACCTGTAATACATATCAAATCATCTTCCTTTCCCATAGAAATTGCATATTCTATTGCTTCAGGAATACTTTCCTTTATTACTGCATATTTTTCATATTTAATAAATTCTTTTAGTATTCTTTCAGGCTCTATAAACCTTCTCTCCTTTAATTTTGTTATTATCCCCGTGTCCACAATTTCAACGATCTCAGATATCATCTTTTCCATATCCTTATGTGCCGATATTGCTATAATTAAGATTAATCTTTTAATTAATCCTTTATAGATAAATAATTCTGTGATGGTTCTCTTAAGTTGTTTTATTCCCGATGGATTATGAGCACCATCAATGACCACAAATGGTTTTCTCCGTATTATCTCAAACCTTCCAGGCCATTTTACAGACAATAGCCCCTCCCTGATAGCATCTCTTGATATACGAAACCCGTAATCTCTCAATAATTCTATTACGGTGATTGCCGTTGTAGCATTTATCAATTGATGCTCACCAACTAACGGTACTAATAAACTCCTGTAGATGCCATAAATACCATAAAAATCAAACTCTGTTCCATATATATCCGAGTAAAGTTTCAGAAATCTCGTATCCCTTCCAACAAGAAAAAGTTTGCAATTCTTTTCTAAGCATTTTGATTTTATTATATTTAAGGGCAAGGTGTCTTTAACTGCTGTTACAACAATACCATTATCCTTTATAATGGATGCCTTTTCAGGTGCAATTTCCTCAATTGTATTGCCAAGATGTTTGGTATGATCTATATATATGTTCGTTATTACTGAAATCAATGGCATTACAACATTTGTAGCGTCAAGTCTCCCCCCCATCCCAACCTCCACCACCGCAAAATCCACATTCCTATCTGCAAAATAAAGAAATGCCATGGATGTAATTGCTTCAAAGAAGGTTGGCTCTCCAATATCCCTTCTCATTTCATCTATAACGGGTTTTATTTTATTTAGGTATCTAACTAAGTCCTCCTTGGAGATCATCCTGTTATTGATTTTAATCCTCTCCTCAAACCTTTCCAGATGTGGTGATGTGTAAAGGCCAATACTATAACCGTCATTCTGCAGAATGGATGATATCATTGCACACACGGACCCCTTTCCATTTGTGCCTGCAACATGTATGCACCTAAGTTTTTTGTGAGGATTATCAAGTCTTTCAAGAAGATATTTTATATTCTCAAGACGAAGATTTATTTTTGATTCCCCTAGGTTATAGAGGTATTCTATTGCTTCTTTATAATCCATACCAAACACCCAAAAACCATACCCTGCAATAAGTTCCTTTTTTTATTTAATGTTTAAAGCATCTCATTCCAGTAAATACCAATGCAATATCGTACTCATTTGCGGCATTAATTACCTCCCTATCCCTTATAGAACCCCCGGGCTCTATTATCGCCGTTATTCCAGCATTAGCAGCCTCATCTATATTGTCCCTGAATGGTAGAAATGCCTCTGAAGCCAATACGGCCCCATTTGCTCTATCACCAGCCTTTGTTATTGCAAATCTTATTGCATCAACCCTGCTCGTATGTCCCGAACCTATACCGATTATCCTCTCATCCTTAGCAAGCACTGCTGCATTTGATTTAACAAATTTGGACAATTTCCATGCAAAAAGCATTGATTTTATCTCATCATCTGTTGGTTTTCTTTTTGATACAATATCCATCTTCTCTGGTTTATTAGGCTGTAGGTCTGTATCCTGAAGCAAAATACCTCCAGACACCTGCCTGATAGAAATTTTTTGTTTGTAACCCCCATAGAATTCTGGAACCTCGATTATCCTTAAATTCTTCTTCTTTTTGAGTATTCTGAGTGCATCATCACTATATGAGGGTGCTATAACCCCCTCCAAAAACAGCTTTGACATCTCTTCTGCCGTTTCTCCATCAACCCTCCTGTTAAGACCAACAATTCCACCAAATGCTGAAAGAGGGTCACATTCCAAGGCAAGTTTATATGCATCAGCCAATCTTTTTGATGATGCCATTCCGCACGGATTTGTGTGTTTTATTATGACAACAGATGGTTTCTCATATTCCCTTATAATCTGCAGTGCGGAATCAAGGTCAACAATATTATTAAATGATGGGGCTATACCATGCAACTGCTTTGCATTTGCAATTGAGGGATTACCCGGATTCAATTCTCTATAGAAAAACGCCTCCTGATGTGGATTTTCCCCATATCTTAACAGGGATTTCTTTTCGTATCTCAGATTTAATATTCTTGGAAATCTATCATCTTCTGGTTTTAGATATTCATATATTGAGAAATCATAATTTGATACAAGTTTAAATGCATAAGCAGCAAGTTCCTTTCTCATTTCCTCACTTATATCCCCGTTTTTCTTTAATTCTGATAGTATATCATCATATTGATCTGGACTTGTGACCACTACCACATCTCTGAAGTTCTTTGCAGCAGCCCTTATCATTGCAGGTCCTCCAACATCTATATTCTCTATTGCATCAAGCAGGGTATGTTCCTCTTTAAGGATTGTCTGCTGAAAGGGATATAGATTACATACAACCATATCTATTGGTTTTATCTTGTATTCTTTCATCTGTTTTCTATGCTCCAGATTATCTCTAACATTTAACAAACCGCCATGTATTTTTGGATTTAGTGTCTTCACCCTGCCATCAAACAATTCTGGAAATCCAGTTTCTTCAGAAACACTTGTTACATCTATACTGTTCTCAGATAAGAGTTTTGCTGTTCCACCAGTAGATATAATCTCAACCCCAAGTTCCTTCAAAGCTAAGGCAAACTCTACAAGCCCTCTCTTATCGGAAACACTTATTAGTGCTCTTTTAATTCTCATCCTCCACCTTATAAAGTATTCTAACCCTTCTTCCCTCAACCCTCAATCTACCCTCATGGAATAAACGAAGAGCCTCCGGATAGAGTCTTTTTTCTGCGGACTGAACCTTCTCCTTCAGTGAATCTACCGTCTCATTCTCATCTATCTTAACTGCTTCTTGCAGTATTATTGGGCCCGTATCAGCTCCCTCATCCACAAAGTGTATAGTACATCCAGTAACCTTAACTCCATGCTCAAGCACCGTTTTGTGAACATTTTTATCCATACCACCAGCAAATGCAGGTAGCAACGAAGGATGCACATTCATAATCCTGTTTCTATATTTATTCACAAATTCTGGACTTAGAAGTCTCATGTAACCTATCAGTGCAATAACATCCACCCCTTTTTTATCAAACATCTTCATGACCTCCCTGTCAAATTCCTCCCTTGTTTTCCCTTTCGGGTCAATAAACACGGCATCTATCCCATGTTTCCTCGCTCTTTCTAAGGCATAAGCATCCTCCTTGTTTGATATAACCACTGAAACCTCAGCATTCAATTTTCCCTGTTCTATCTCATCTATTATGGCCTGCAAATCTGTACCTCTCGTAGAGGCTAAGACCCCTATCTTGAGTTTCCTCATGTATTAAATCACCTCCTTTATTTATTTGATTTACTGACTATAAGTTATTTTTCTTTATGAAGGTAAACAGTTCTGCATGGGAACGGTATCTCTATTCCCTCCTCAGCAAATTTCTTGTATACCTTTTCATTTATATCATCCATTGCCCTTAATCTATCTCTGAATGTATGAACCCAGAATATGAGCAAGAAATTTATAGATGAATCAGCAAACTCTGTAAAATAAATAGAGGGAGCCGGGTCGTCCATAACAAACTCGGATTTATTTGCAATATCGAGGATTATCCTCTTTACCATATCGGGATCTGAACCATATGCCACGCCAAATGTTAGTTTTACCTTTAACTGTAAATCGGGAAGTGCGTAATTCGTCACATCTTGAGAAACAATGTCAGAGTTCGGTATTATCACATATGTATTCTCAAGCGTTCTTATCTTTGTACTCCTGAGACCTATATCAACAACATCACCGATATTATCTCCAACCTTTATTCTATCGCCCTTTGTGAATGGTCTATCAAGCAGTATAAAAAATCCTGCTAAGATATTTGAGATCGTATCCTTGGCTGCAAAACCAATGGCAAATCCTGCTATTCCTAAACTTGCTATTAATGGTGTTATCTCTATACCAAATTGATCCAATATGATCATAATTCCTATTACATAGATACTAATCCTCAAGATTTTGGATAGAAACGGTATTGCTTCATCATCTATTGTTGTTTTTGTCTTTACAGCAATCCTTTTTCCAAAATCCTCCAGTACGATACCCAGTATGTTTGCCGTAACCCATACAAAAATTAGGATTAATATTGCTGTTATGAATCTGAATATAATACTATTAACATCAAAAAACAGTGTTAGTGCGAGTTGAATGCCAAGGAGGATTATTATATAGTAAATTGGTTTGTGAAGTATATTGATTATCTTATCATCTATTTCCGATTTTGTCATAGATGTCAATCTTCTTAGATGTCTATCAATGAAATATGCAAAGATTATTGCAATTAGAAATGACACAAAAATGATCAGTATGAATAATATGATGTTGCCCTCAAAAGACCCCTTTTCAAGGAATAGATTCTCTATCATATCCCTGATAACAGCAATATCTTCTGTATAGTTGAACATAATTATTATATGATATTTTAAATTAAAATTAAGAATATCAATTTTGATTCAATCTATCCAGTCTGCCCCTTCTGTTCTTTACCAACTCTAAAATTCTTTTAAACTTTTGTGTCCCCGCCCTCTCACTCAACTCATAGATTAATGCCTCAGTTGTTGTGATAACTGCCCCAGAATCTCTCAATCTCTCAATTGCTGTTTCATAGTCCTCTTTTTTATGTGAAGATGTGGCATCCCTAATAATATGAACTATATAACCATTCTGCATCAGATCAAGTGCAGTTTGACTAACACAGATATGTGTCTCAATTCCACAGACCAATATGTTTGATACATTGGTCTCTTTTAGAACCCCCCTGAATTCTTCATTTCTATAACAACTAAAATCCAATTTTCCGATCGGATTATAGGAGTTAGAATCCATGAGAATTTCTTTGATCTTTAGAGTAGTTGTGCCTAATTTTTTCTGTTCCGTTACCAGGATTGGTATCTGATAGATTTCTGCCAGTTTTATCAACGTCTCTATATTCAACAATATCCCGTCTGCCTTGAAAATTGTGGGAATTAATCTATCCTGAATATCTATAATAAGCAATAAAGAGTCCTCTCTTGTTGCCATAGGTGGGTTTTTCATTTCAAATATAAAATTGTGTTACATATGCCTAAAAATAAATACACAAAAATAACGACAAATGTAGAAAAATAGTATTTATACACTACTTAGAGTTGTGATACCCTCTGGTATAACCAGTACCTTCGCATCTTTTCCTATTAGATTAAATGATTCCTTTAGTGCATCATCTATGGTTTCTCCATATTTTAATCTGAATATCCCCTCAACCTCCTCCCTTGGCATCTCTGAGACGAGAAATATATCAACCATTTCAAGTGCTTTTAAATGGTAATAGGCTTTATGTCCACCAATCGTAAATTCATGCTCAAGTTCTTTTTGCATTTCATCCTTTGTTTTAAATTTCTTCATCCATTTATAATAATTCTGATGTCCTACCCCATTTCCCACACCTTCTTTGCATTCTGCTACAAGTATAACTATCCCATTCTCTCTGACAACATTCAATGCCAAATGTAATGCTTTGTATGCTTGATACAGGTCTATATCGTGTGGAAAACCATTTGCAGATGTGATCACTATATCTGCCTTTTCCTTTACATGTATTTTATAGATATCATCTACAAGTGCAGCACCCCTTGTCAGCACGGAATCAAAATCGCCAGAGAATGCCCCAATCACACCATTTTCGGTCTGAACAACATTTACCGTAAAATCTGGTTTTGCAAGTCTTGCTGCTTCTGTCATATTCTCATGCATCGGATTTCCATTCAAGACTCCTGGTCTGGAGTTTGGATGAAAAAAATTCTTCTTGTAATTCTGCTGAATTGTGGAGTAGTTACATATTCCTGGAAGTACACTCTTTCTACCACCACCATAACCTGCAAAGTAATGGATTTCTACATCACCAGTGAGAATCCTTATATCTGCGTCATAAAACGTCTTCTTGATATTTACCATCGTTCCATTTGATGTTTTTCCAACATAGACAAAATCATTTCCCCTACAATCATTGCTAATATAACCAATTTTATTGGCAATTTCCCTCCCTAACAAAGTTTCTGCCTCCTCTTTCTTCACAGAACGATGGCTTCCAGTTGCAAATATTATCTGGATATCATCATCATCTATATTGAAGGAATACAATTTCTCTATGAGTGGTGGCAGTATCTCATAAGTTGGACATGGTCTCGTATGGTCATCAACCACTATAACAACCCTGTCCTTTTTCCCCTTTTTCTTTATAATCTCCTCAATTCTTTTGGTACCAATAGGATTCTGAAGTGCATCCTCAATTATATCTCTCGGTTTCCTCCTCGATTTAAACTTCTTTGGTTTTATAACATCCAAGAGGTTACCTTTCGGAATATCAATAAATAATTCTTTCCTTCCATACGGCAATGATATTTCCATCTATAAAAACACCTCAATAATTATTTATAAATTATATATATTCCGTATTTACATTTAAGTAGGGATTTTTAATTTCAGAATATGGATATCTCTCTTAATGGATTCCCTTACATGACCATCACATAAAATATGCGTAAAAAATGAAATTGCTCCAACCAATGTTATAAGTAATGAATTCACAATCAAATACAGCATAGTGCATGCAATTGCACCAAAAGTAAATGTATGCGGAAATCCTCTATGTAGGTACGTATCTTCTGCAAATATTGTAATATATACAACAAAGAGAACAAAAACACAGGACAATATAAATATTTTAAAAAATTCATACATATCAGGTGCTTTATAAAGACCATATATGGAAGAGGCAAGCAAATATAATAACAACAATAATACAACCTTGCTTATATGGGATTTGGGATTATCTATATCAGGAAGGAGTGTAAATATGTAAAAGGTTGTCAATAGTGGTAAAAACGCAATAGATTCAAATATTATTATACCTAACCTATATAAAACAAATAAGAAAATTCCATTTATAATCCCACCGAATATTAGATGTTGTTTATAGTTCATATCGATTTTTAAACCCCCCCCATATATCTTCTTTGGAGTATATAGAAAAGTAGAGGCATATGACATCTAACCTTTAGCAGGATGCCGCCGGTGGGATTTGAACCCACGACACCCAGGTCTTCAGCCTGGTGCTCTCCCAAGCTGAGCTACAGCGGCTTAATCCCTTATCTCAACTTCAGTTCCTATTGCCTGCCCCGGGAGCCCTTTATTAAATCTTACAATTACTGCTCCTTTTCTTCCATGTGGTTTGGTAATCTTTCCAACAATCTTGTTCCCTGCAGGAGTGTTCCATTCAACCTTTCTACCAACCAATTTTATTGCATCATCCTTATTTGATGAATTCTCAGGCAAAACTATCATCTGATTTACCCTTTGTGTTCTACGCCCACCCCTATAATTCATTATAATTCCCTTCATTCTACCTCTTCTTTCAATTGATTTTATAATATAATTTTTAATATATGGAAGTATAATTTATAATATAAAAATCATAATTAATCATGATAATTAAAAATGAAGGAGATACGATTACATGGAAGGGGCGGACAGGGCGCCGTTACTGCTGCAACACTTCTTGCCATTGGGGCATTCAAAGATGGTAAATTTTCCCAAGCATTTCCAAAATTTGGTGTAGAAAGAAGAGGCGCCCCAGTAGAGGCATTTACAAGGATAGCTAATACATTCATAAGAAGAAAGAGTGCCATATATGAACCAGACATACTTGTTGTTTTTGATTCAACACTATTTGACGTAGTTAATGTCACAGAAGGTCTCAAGAAAGATGGTATGGTTATTGTGAATTCTGAGAAGGGGCCTGATGACCTACCCATCAAAGGTTTAAAAGATTTAAATGTGAATACCATAGATGCAACAAGAATTGCATTTGATATACTTGGTGCCAATATAGTAAACACAGCAATGTTGGGTGCATTTTCTGCCTTTACGGGAGAAGTAAGTAAGGACAGCATATTAGAGGCTGTGAAGGAGCACTTTTCGGGTGATATAGCAGAGAAAAATGTCCAGTTAGTTGAAAGTACTTATAAGGAGGCAATTAAAAGAAAAGATGATTGATTTTGAAAAAGTTAGACTTAAGGTAAATGATAAGGACATAACAATAGGCTGCGTTCTGGAGAGTAATGGTTCTACATCCAACTTGAAGACTGGCGCATGGCGATCTAAGGTGCCGATTGTGGATTTGGATAGGTGTATTGGATGTGGAACATGTTGGGTTGTCTGTCCAGAGGGTTGTATTTATAAAAGAGAGGACGGGAAATTTGAATCCAATCTTGATTATTGCAAGGGTTGTGGTATATGTGCTAACGAATGTCCTGTAAAATGCATTGAAATGGTTATGGAGGAGAGATAAAATGGGTAAGCAGATAATGGAGGCTTCACATGCCATATCGGAGGCTGTAAAAATGGTTAAACCGGGCGTTATTGCCGCATATCCAATCACTCCTCAAACACATATAGTTGAAAAAATCTCAGAGTTTGTAGCCGACGGTGAGCTGGATTCACAGTACATCAGAGCTGAATCGGAATTCGGAGCAATATCTGCATGTCTTGGTGCTTCAGCAACAGGGGTGAGGTCATATACTGCAACTGCATCTCAGGGCCTAGCCTTGATGTTTGAGGTTTTGTTTATCATTTCAGGAATGCGTCTACCTGTTTGTATGACTCTTGCCAATAGATCAATATCAGCCCCCATAAGTATATGGAATGACCATCAAGATTCAATATCCATTAGAGATACTGGATGGATTCAGTTGTATGCAGAAACTGCTCAAGAGTGTTATGACCTTACAATAATGCAATTTAGGATTTCTGAGCATAGAAGAGTACTGTTACCTTCCATGGTGTGTATGGATGGTTTTGTACTTACACATCTATATGAGCCTCTTGATATTCATCGTCAAGAAGAAGTGGATGACTTTCTTCCCGAATATGAGCCATTTCATGCAATACTGGACCCAAAACAACCATTAACTCAAGGACCTATAGGTTTTCCAAGCCATTACATGGAATTAAGAAAATCTCAGATTGATGCAACAAAGGGTTCATTGAGGATAATTGAGAGCATATTTAATGAATTTTCCAAAAAATTTCCCGTTGAGATAAAAAATTCAAGACCTGATGATTACAGGGTTATAGAAGAATACAAGACGGATGATGCAGATATTATATTTGTGGCTATGGGTTCAATATGTGGTCAAATAAAGGTTGTAATTGACAAACTCAGGAAAAATGGAGAGAAGGCAGGATTAGCAAAGATTGTTGTTTACAGACCATTTCCAGATGATGCAATTAGAAAGGCTTTATACAATGCTGATAAGGTGGCGGTTATCGAAAGGGCTGTTTCTGCGGGGGCAAACGCTCCAATTTTTGATGAAATAAGGTCATTATTCTACGATGATTCAAGAAGACCTAATATAAGGAGTTTTATAGCAGGTATTGGTGGCAGGGATGTTACATTAAAGCATATAGAAAAAATTTATTATATGGTAAAGGAAGATAAAGGTAAAAAAGAGGAATGGATGTTTTAAAATGGCAATAATGGGCTTACCCGAGGAGGAGTATTTTAGTTATGGGCATAGAGCATGTGCAGGATGTGGAGCAGCAATTGCGATTAGATTGATTACAAAGGCTGCCGGAAAGAATTCAATCCTCGTTGAGCCAACAGGTTGTATTGAGGTTGTAAGTACCCCCTACCCTGAAACTGCATGGAGATTACCTTGGATTCATGGCGCATTTGAAAACGCAGCATCTATAGCATCTGGTATAGTAGCAGCACTGAAGTTCATGGGTAAGGACAAGGATATTAATGTCGTTGCTTTTGGTGGTGATGGTGCCACATACGATATAGGTTTTGGACATCTCTCAGGTGCATTTGAGAGGGGTGATAATATCACATATATATGTTATGATAATGAGGCTTACATGAATACAGGCATCCAGAGGAGTGGCTCAACACCATATGGAGCATATACGACCACATCACCGTCTGGAAGGATGAGTATTGGGAAGAAGGAATGGAAAAAGGATTTGATACATATACTGGCTGCCCATGGCTCACCATATGTAGCAAACGCATCGATAGGCTATCCTATAGATGCATACAATAAAATAAAGAGGGCAATTGAAACAAAGGGGCCTACATTTGTTAATCTGTTCTCCACATGCCCAACAGGGTGGCGTTCCTCAACAGAGAAGACAGTGGAGATAGCAAAATTGGCTGTTGATACAGGTATTTGCCCATTATTCGAGATTATTGATGGAAAGCATGTAATAAACAGACCAAAGGATATTTCAAATCTGATACCGGTAGAGGAATACCTGAAACTTCAGGGAAGATATAAACATCTGTTCAAGCCAGAAAAGAAGGAGGGGGAAATAGCATTCATACAGAAGAGAGTCAAGGAGAATCTAAAATTGCTTCTCAGATGTGCAGAATGTGGATTATAGATGTGTATGTAAAATAAAAATTAAAGATAATTAATTCCTTTATATCTTTTATATATTTTTTATAATTTCTTTTTTTATATATTGACTACCAATAGATAGTATATCTTGATTATATTCGACCAATAATTTAAAGGGGTATTAATATTAACCTACAATTTTACAACAGGTGGTTTTGATGGAGGCAATTATTCAAGATGTTGTTTCAAAGAGAGATGAGAAAAAGATGAGAAAAAGGAAAGATTCAAAGAATGTTGAGTTTGTATCGGACACAGATGATGAATTGAAGAGGATAGTAGAAAGTGTGAAGACATCTATTAAGGTGGTTGGCACTGGTGGAGCTGGCAATAACACAATAAATAGACTAATGGATATGGGGTTGGAGGGAGGAGATATAATTGCCATAAATACAGATGCTTTGGATCTATTGTATACTAAAGCAATGACAAAGATTCTTATTGGAGCATCTATCACGGGCGGGATTGGAGCAGGTAATGATCCCGATATAGGAGAGCAATGTGCTGATGTCGATGTTGCCAAGATATCCGATGTTTTAACTGGTAGTGATATGATTTTCATAACATGTGGTTTGGGTGGTGGAACGGGAACTGGTTCCGCACCGGTAATTGCAGAAGTTTCAAAGGAATTAGGTGCATTAACAATAGCCGTTGTTACATTACCATTTACTGTGGAGGGTAGAAAAAGAGCTCAGAATGCTCTTACAGGTCTTAAAAAACTTAGAAAACATGCAGATACAGTGATTGTTATACCCAACGATAGACTTCTTGATATTGCACCAAATTTACCCTTAGATGATGCCTTTAAGGTAAGTGATGAACTTCTCGCAAATGCTGTTAAGGGAATAACAGAAATGGTTACCAAGGCAGGTCTGGTTAACCTTGATTTTGCAGATGTTAGAGCAGTAATGAAGGATGGTGGAACTGCAATGATTGGTTTAGGTTCATCTACAAGAGACACCAGTATGGAAGAAAGGGCAAGAGAATCTGTGGAAAAGGCACTCAGGTCACCCTTGTTGGATACAGATATAAGTAGTGCAAAAGGAGCATTGATTAACATTATTGGAAGCAAGGATATGACACTGGCAGAGGCCGAGGAGATAGTGAAGATTATCTCAGAGAATATAGACCCAAATGCAGAGATTATCTGGGGTGCGCAGATAGACGAAAATTTGGATAGAAATGTCATTAAAACACTTTTGATACTTGCTGGTGTAAAAGTACCGACATTTGAAAAGGAACTTGAGGAGAGAATAGAGTCGGGAGAGGTAGAGAAGCACTTGGACATAGGATTGAGAGAAATATAAAATGAATATATTAAGTGTAATAAAGAGAGCATATACAGAAACACGGAGAATATTGAGACTCACGAGAAAACCAAAGATGTCTGAATTTGAGGAGACTGCGAAGATAACTGGTTTGGGCATGATTCTGATCGGATTGATAGGTTTTATTGTTTTTATAATCTCAGAATTCCTTAGGAAGGGTTAAATGGAACCAAAGATTTATGTCGTGAGAGCAACTGTACGACAGGAGCAAGTTGTTGCAAGATTGTTTTATCGAGAGGTTAAGAATATGGTAAAGGAAGGAGCAAAGGAGAACATATATTCAATACTCTATAGTCCAAATCTGAAGGGATATGTTCTCGTAGAGGCGGAGAGTCAGGGCGTTGTTCAGGACATAGCAAAGAATATACCGAAGACAAAAGGACTTTTGCTTAAATGGAAAGGGGATATAAATTCTGCAGGTACAATTGATGTAAAGGATTTGGAGAATATTCTGATGCCCACTCCTGTTGTGGAGGAGGTAAGCAAGGGAGATTTAGTAGAACTGATATCTGGTCCATTTAAGAAGGAAAAGGCAAGAGTAGCAAAGATCGATAGGGATAAGGATGAAATTACTGTAGAACTGATAGAGGCTGCAGTTCCAATCCCAGTAATAGTGAAGGGTGATGACCTTAAAATAATAAAAAGAATAGATGGAAAAGAAGATGCCAAAACATAGCATTGAATCATTGGTGGAGGGTGGCAAGGCAAACCCGGGACCTCCTCTGGGACCAGCACTTGGACCATTGGGATTGAATATCAATGAGGTTATAGATAAGATTAATGAAAAAACTGCATCTATGGAGGGTATGAAGATTCCTGTTAAAATTATAGTAGATACAGAAACAAAGGAATATGAGATAGAGGTAGGGACCCCACCAACCTCTGCATTAATTAAAAAGGAGATTAATATAGATAAGGGTTCTCAGGACGATAAGTATGTGGGCAATATAACTATAGACCAGATCATCAAGATTGCAGATATAAAAAGAAACACCTTACTTAGCAGAGATAGAAAAAATGCAGTTAAGGAGATAGCAGGTACATGCAAAACACTCGGGGTTAGCATAGAAAACCTCAATCCCAAGGATTTTATAAGAAAGGTGGACAATGGCGAATTTGATGATAAATTATGTAAATAAAAAATAAAAAATTCAAACTACTTTTTACTCAGAGACAACTCATTTCTTTCTAATAAAATTCTTAAATCATCAAAATCTATCCTGCCTTTTTTCTGAAGTTTTTTCTTTGCTTTTATTGCATCCCCGTCCTTTTTCCTCTCCCCTCTCTCTAATCTTATCATCTTCAACTCTCTATCATAGGGTTCCATCTGTTTCTTAAATTGATATATCTCCATTTTAATATCGGAGATTTTACTTCTTATGATATTTATTCTAGTATATTTTTCCACAAGTATTTTGTGAAATTTATCAGCCTCTTTTCTTATCCTATCAACCTCCTCATAGATTTCAATTGCATTTTTGTGATATCCTTGAGACTCCTTAGCAATAGAATCGATCTCATCATTTATTTTTTGCATTTCTGTTTCCAATTCTTTGAGTTTTTTGTAATTGCTTATCACATCCTTATGTGATTTCTCTGCATTCTCAGATGCAATAATACGCTCTTTTATCTCAAAAATCCTTTCAAATAACTTTATTTCATCTTCTAATGGAATATCATTATCCAAGAGAATCCTCATCTTCTTTTTGTATAATTCATTCAACGATTCAGTATTCCCTTTAGCTATTCTATTAAATCTATTCCTTTCCCCCTTCCTTGTTCTTATATTCTCTCCCAGGGATTTCATATTTAGAATAATAGATGCTCTTTTCTTTTTCAATTTTGATACATGCTCATTTAATGTATTCCTTTTTTCTGTAAATCTCTTGGCGATCTCTAATTTTCTTTTGATTTCTTCATTCAGATTATCCCTCCTAATCTTTGATTTTTCTGCCTCCTTCTTATATACATCAAGTTCATGATAAAGGTGACTGATTTTTTTATTTCTCTTTTCTATTTCCCTTCTGAAGGAATTAACAATCTCCTTTAGTTCCTTTTCATTCATATTCTATTTCCCTGTTTTATTTTTCCAGTATATTAATGCATTATGATGGTCCTCTATTTTATTTTTAAGAATATCATATCTCCTTTTTATATTAATGTTATTGTAGGATGAACCCGTTATCCTCTCATAATCTCTCTTCAATTTGGTCAATTCATCATCCGCCTTCTTAATCTGTTTCATAATACCTTCAATAGACGATTCATCATCAGTAGATCTTATCCAGTAATCCAATTGATCCTTCTTTTCCTCAAGAATTAGTATTCTATCCAATAATTTATATTCCTCTTTATAGTGCTTTATAAATTCTTTATGCTTTTTTATTAACCTCTCTGAAAGATTCTTTGGTGTTATTCCTTCTAAATTTAGTGGACACATCTTAATAAAATCTTAGTGTAGATAGTTAAGAAATAGTTACTTATTTATTAAAAATTATATTAAATGTCAGATATAGTATTTATCTCCCTTTAATATAACAGAAATATAATCTCTGAAATGCAGTGATATTTGCAAATACAGATGTTAATGCTATTATATAAATAAACCACAGATTATTAAAACATCCCATGAACATTCCAATATATATTAGTAAAAGCCTTTCTGGTCTTTCCAATATTCCGCCCATCCTTCTCTGCTCGTTTTCATCTGTAACAACATTTCTATGATCAGCATATGCTCTTATAAAACTCGGCATGATAGAACCAAAAATAAGCAGAGAAATCCATATGGAGGTCGGGACAAAAAATTTTATCTCAAAATTTTGTAGATATAAAAGCAATCCTAAATAAAGTAGAAATTCTGTATATCTGTCAGTAACGCCATCCAAAAATGCTCCTAATGATGTCACCCTTCCCGTAACTCTTGCAACAGCACCATCAATTGCATCCGTCACACCTGAAATAATAAAAAGAATTAAAGCACAGAGAAGTTTATTATAACAAAGGGCGATAAATCCAAATAAAGCAGAAATTAATGCCATCAACGTCCATAGATTTGGCAGAATCCCAAACCTTGAGAAGATTATACCTATTCTTGTACTTATGTATTCAGTACTAAACATGGATTTTATCATATTGATTATTTATAAATATTGAAATAAATATCATTCCCGGATGCATATCTGATGAATATAATATCAGATTTATTATATATTATCCAATCTATGTTATGTAAAATAGTATTTTAATATGATATATCTAAATTATTTCAATTTGTTAAACTATCTAATATCTATAGAATTAGATTTTAATACAATATTCAAAATATAATCTAATACTGCAATAAATGTTCTTTAAAACATATATTTTATTTTTAATATTTTTATACAGAATTGACAATTACTAAATTTATTTATTTTTATATTAGAACTAATATATATATGCAAAATATATCTTCTTAGTTTAATATCCCAGATTTAGTCAAGATGAAAATATAAGATGCCAAAGAATATCAAAATCCTTATGTTTGGGTGGGAATTCCCTCCATTTAATAGCGGAGGTTTAGGAACAGCCTGCTATGGTTTAACAAAGGGTTTAGTAAGAAATAATGTAGAAATCACTTTTGTGCTACCCAGCGCATCTGGAATAAATAATGAGAATTATATGAGGGTTCTAAATACGGCTAATATTAATTTAAATAAGAAAAAAATTAAATTTAAGACAATCAATTCGATATTAAAACCATATATTACATCAGAGGCATTTACTACAGGTGGATATAATTTATATGAGTTAGAAATTGATGAGGGTATGATATATGGAAATGACCTTTTTTCAGAGGTAATGCGATATTCTCAGGAGGCAAAGATAATAGCAGGTAGTGAGGATTATGATGTAATACACTGTCACGATTGGCTTACATTCCCCTGTGGAATCGAGGCCAAGAAAATTGCAAAAATGAGGGGTATGGATACCCCACTTATAGTGCATGTTCATGCTACAGAGTTTGATAGAACTGCAGGACATCCCAATCAAACCGTTTATAGGATAGAGAAGGAGGGAATGCTTGAGGCAGATGCAGTCATTGCCGTCAGTAATTATACGAAAAATATTATTGAGAAATATTATGATATCGATCCAGAAAAGATTCATGTAGTGCATAATTCTATAGATTATTCCTCATTTCACATCAATGAGGAGTTCAAGATAAAAAAATATCATAAAATAGTTCTTTTTGTTGGAAGAATGACAATTCAGAAGGGTCCTGATCACTTCTTATGGGTTGCAAAGAGAATTGCAGATATTGATGAGAATGTTAGATTCATTATGGTGGGTAGCGGGGATATGTTTCCATTCATTGTTGAGGAAGCTGCTAATCTTGGAATTGGAGACAGGGTTCTATTTGCTGATTTCTTGCCACCTAAGGATGTTGAAAGGGCTTACAGAATGGCGGATGTATATGTAATGACATCTATCTCTGAACCATTTGGGCTTACTGCTTTGGAGTCAATAAAGAATGGAACTCCAGTAATTATTTCAAAACAGTCTGGTGTCTCAGAGGTACTTAGTAATTGTATCGTGGTTGATTTTTGGGATATCAATAAGATGGCTGAAAAGATTCTTTCAGTTTTGAATGATACGGAGTTAAGGAGTAGATTAATAAATAACGCAATAAACGAGATTAAAGAATTCTCATGGGATAAACCTGCTAAGAAATGCATTGATATCTATAGGGATGTTATCTCAAGATATAGAATCTGAGCATAAAAATGGTTTCAGTATGTTTTTATTTTCAGGTTCATCAACCATACAGGCTCAGAAAATACCATATATTTGAGATAGGTAATGGAGGTAATTACTTTGATGATGCCAAGAATGAGGCAATCTGCAAGAAGGTTTCACAGAAGTGTTATTTACCAACCAATAGACTTATCTATGATTTAATATACGAAACAGATGGAAGATTCAAGGTAAGTTATTCCATAACTGGTGTGGCTCTTGAGCAATTTGATAAATACTGTCCCGAGGTAATAGAGAGTTTTATTGACCTAATAGATACCGGGGCGGTTGAATTACTTGATGAAACATATTACCACTCACTTGCATTTCTCTATTCCGAAAGGGAATTCAGAGAACAGGTAAAACTGCACAGGAAGACGATAAGGGAGATATTCAACTATAAACCAAAGGTATTTAGGAATACTGAGTTGATTTATAATAACAGGGTTGCAGATATCGTGGAGGATATGGGATATAAAGGGGTATTGGCAGAGGGTGCCGATCACATATTAGAATGGCGAAGTCCAAATTTTTTGTATAAACCAATCACAGCAAAAAAAATAAAACTTTTACTAAAGAACTATCGCCTTTCAGATGATATAGCATTTAGATTTTCGCAACGTTCATGGGATGGTTGGCCATTAACCTCAGATAAATTTGCTGTTTGGATTTCAGCTATAAATGGAAATGGGAATGTTGTAAATCTATTCATGGATTATGAAACATTCGGAGAGCATCAATGGGAGGATACAGGAATATTCAATTTTCTTAGACATCTCCCAAATGAGATACTAAAGAATCCAGATAATGATTTCAAAACACCGTCTGAAGTCATAGATACATACGAACCCGTTGCTGAACTCAATATCCAGAATATAGTCTCATGGGCAGATATTGAAAGGGATTTAAGTGCTTGGTTGGGCAATAAAATGCAACAAACCGCAATTGAAGAACTTTATAGTCTTGAAGAGTCGGTCAGGGACAGCAATGACGTGAATATATTGGAGGATTGGAGAAAAATGCAGATTGCAGACCATTTTTATTATATGTGCACGAAGTGGTTTAATGATGGTGATGTTCATAAATATTTCAATGCCTATGATAGACCTCATGATGCCTTCATAACATTTATGAATGTTATGACTGATTTAAAAATTAGATTAAAGGAGTTGAATTCATACTGATTCTATTCTTGGCGCTAAATAATAAATTACCCTACCATCACCTATAGCATATTCAAGTCTAAGTGGCGCATCTGTTCTTAACTTTAGTTGTACAATACTGCCTTGATCAGATGCTCTTAATAGGTTATTCAACTGATCAAGAGAAAATACTGCCCTTGTTTTCTCTTTTACATCCATACCCAGAATGGTATCAGAGGATATTTTGATATCTACAGAGCCAGTGTCCCCTTCCGCTGCGATACTAAACTCCTTATCCACAATCAAGGCTACATGATTGCTTACCTGCTCTGCATCCTTAAGAGCCTCCTTTAGTATGTTTGCACCCATCTTTATCTCAGCAGTGAAATCTATATCGGGTTCCTTTGGTGGAGAGGATGTTGATTCTATTACAGAGATATCAAATCTTCTTGTTGTTTCACCGGTGAATATCATAGTAAATCTGGAATTAAGAGAGAACTCAATTTTATCCTCAGGCTTACATCTCTTTGTTATCTTTGAAAGTTCTGAGAAATCTATACCTATGGATACCTCCTTATCCAATTTGTATTTCTCAAATGCAGATTTAGGAAGTTCAAAATCCACTAATGCTATCTGCGACGGGTCCATAGCCCTTAATTTAAATCCATTTTCATTTATATTAAGTGTTCCTTCATCTATTAATGCTGCTATTGCATCCACACTACTTTTCCATGATTTTGTATCTGAAATTACTGCACTAAACATTTTGACATTTTTAAATTTTTAATATATTTAAATTGCTTATTTAAAAACAACATTAAAAACAACACCATATAAATTATAAATCCATATAAATCAAATACAAACGGAAATATCACATCCTTGTTGGTGCTTTTATACCTAGCAGATACAATCCACTATCTATAATTTGTCTTACAGCATTTATGATAAGTAATCTTCTTTTTTTTATTGAATCATTTTCACTCAATACAGGACATTGTTTGTAGAATCTACTGAATTCAGATGCAAGTCTATATAGATAATTGGCAATTATATTTGGTTTCAGTTCATTTCCTGCATTTTCTACGATCTCTGGAAATTTTAGAATTTCTAAAATTAACCTTTTTTCCTCCATCTGAAATTCCAATTCCGTATCTATTTTTGATAATCTTATATCCCTTACGGAAATATCTGATTTTCCAAGCAAGGAACAACATCTTGCATGTGCATATTGTATATATGGAGAACTATCACCCTCAAAGTTGAGAGCATCGCTCCATTTAAAATTAATGGGTTTCATAGGAGCAGTTTTTAGGATATGATATTTTATAGCTCCTATGCCAATTATCGGTGCAATCTCTATCGAAGCCATTTTTCTTTTTTCTATTTCTTTCTCGGCCTTTTTTATGGCCTTGTCTATCAAAAAATCTACCGGGATTATCTGTCCCTTTCTTGTGGAGAGTTCTATCCCTTCAAAATTTACAAAAGAAAAATGAACAGATTCTATCTTTTTGTCTATCTTGTAGATTTCTCTCAGGATTGTTTTTAATTCAATAAATTCAAGTTTATGATCTTCTCCAAGCACATTTATAATAATGTCACCCATACTTACCTTATAAAGGTGGTATGCTATATCCCTTGTTAGATATACTGATGTACCATCTCTTCTACTTAAAATGGATATACTATCTGTTCTTTTAAGCCCGAATTTACTCAGGTCAAGACCAAAACCTATTTCCGTTTCCCTTGCAAATTCACTTTTTTTCAGAAATTTTATAACCTTCTCCACATTTTTATTTTTAATGAGTTCACTCTCAAAGTCAAATTTATCAAATTTTATATCAAGTATCTCAAAAATCTCTTTTTGTCCACTTAGACATTCCTTTGCAGTTTCTGTTATCATATTCAATGCCACTTCATCACCAAATTCTGCCTTTCTTATGAGTTCATTTACTCTTCTCTGAAATTCCCTATCATTTTCAAATCGTTTATTTGCAGCAACATACTCAAAGAATATTCTAAAATCCTTCTTGTCCTTGTATCCTTTGTATTTCTTCTCGATCTCTTTGTCCGGTTTTATGTTCTCCAAAAAGCCTTCGGCTATTATTGCCACCTGCTTTCCAATATCATTCACATAGTAGTGCGTTTCCACATCATAGCCATTGAATTTCAATATCCTGTAAAGAGAATCACCAATTAGAGAGTTTCTGAGCCTTCCTATATGTATGGGGCCAGAGGGATTTAGAGAACTATGTTCAAGGATTATCTTTTCCCCTTTTTTTTCAGATTTTCCATAATTATCTCCAAGATCTCTGATTTTTTCCAACAGAGGTATGACTATCTCATTATAATCTATATAGAAGTTTATATACCCCTTGGATGCATCTACCTTACGAATTCCGAATATCTTTTTTTTATCAATCTCTTTTGCAATTCTTTCCGCTATATCCCTCGGATTTTTATTGCTTTTTTTTGCAAGTTTAAATGCTACAGAAGAGGAAAATTCAGCAATATGTGATTCTTTTATATCACTAATATCCAATTCTTCATTTATGGTATTTTTCAGGGTTTTCAATATATCAATCCTGATTTTTTTGTACATTAGAGAAAAAATAAGATTTTATTCTTAAAATTCAAATAATTCAATAGGAATGAACATCAAAAACCTATTCCGCATAAATAAAAAGGGTAGAAAGAAAAAAGAAGAAATATCAAAAAGCACGGAGGATATTCAGGATAGGGGTGATCTGAGAGAAATTACAAAGGAGATCCTGGATAAGAGTGCAGATGAATTGGCGCATGAAGAGAAACATATGGAAGGGCTATATGCAAAAAAGAGGGAGGAATGGAAGGTTAAAGAACTACTGAAAAAGGCAAGAATCCTTGAAAGAAAAAATAAGTACAGGGATGCTATAAAAGCATATCTCAGGTTTTTGGAGAAGAATCTGGTTATTATAGGGTCAAGGAAAAGATACAGTTTAAAAGATTATTATAAATTGGTGGATTATTATGTAAAGATCGCAGAATTGTACATGAAAATTCATCACATAAAGGCCGAGGATAGGATAAAAGATATGAGGAAGGCAGCCGAATATTATGAAAAAGCAGCAAAAATGTACATGGGTAAGGGAGAATATAATTCCGCTCATAAAAACTATCAAAAGGCTGCAGATATATATGAAGAGATAAAGATGTATGAAAAGAGTGCAGATAATTATTTAGGAATAGCGGAGATGTACAGATTAAAGGGTGATAAATTACTCACGAGTGATTTTTATGATAAGGCAGCAAAGTACTACTCAATGGCTGAAAATCACGATAGGACTATTGAGATGATATCGAAATCTGCAGAATTGAGAATTAATATTGGCGATAGGAAGGGTGCAAGTGATGATTATATGAGAATTGCGGATATGTATAGAAGTACAGGGAAGCATCAGGAGGCTATAAAATTTTATGCAAAATCTGTAGAGATTCTCTATGGTATGGAGAAGTTTATAGAACTTAGAGAGATATATGATAGAATTGCTCAGGATTATGAAAATATCAATGAATATAATGATGCAATATATTACTATCTTGGGTCCGCCTTTCTGAACGAAGGAAGGGATGATTTGGCTGCAAGTAATGCCTTTGAAGGTGCTGCTCGTTGCTATGAAAAACTTAAGGATTATAAAAATGCCATACAGTACTATACAAAAGCAGCAGATTTAAATATAAAATTAAAAAGGTATCTGAATGCCGCATATATCCTTAAAAGTATTGGAAAATGCTATGAATCAATGGGGGATGAAGAGATGGCTGCTGATTACTATTTTAAATACGCAGAATACGGCATTACAGATAAAAAAGGACTTGCTTGTATGGAAGGCTTCAAAATGGCCGTTAATATTTATTTAAGAATGATAGATTTAGAGATGAATAAAAAGAGATACAAAAAGGCTATAGAATTATATAAAAAACTGGCAAGGAGTTATTCTGGGTTGAAGGATTTCAAAAAGGCGGGTGATTCATTCTACAGGGCGGCAGAAATGGAAAGGGAAATGGGATATGATATTAAAACTTATGTTTACACATATAGAGAGTCCATAAAGGAATATACAAAAGCATGTGACTTTTGGTGTATTGCAAGGAGTTATAAAAAGATGAAGGAATATGACAATGCGGTGAAATTTTATAATAAATATGCAGATGAGCAATCAAAGAAGGACAATCCATTTTATTCCGGAGAGGGTTACAGAAAATCCGGAGATTGCTTTAGGGAGATGAACAATAGAAAGGAAATGTTAAAAAGTTACAACAAGGCTATAAAATATTATTCATTGCACCTTGAAAAGATAAGAAAGAGAAAAATTATTGAAGATCAGAGAGCAAGTGTTGGAAATACATTGAAGTACATTGCGGAATCCTACAGAAATATGAATCAATTAGGAAACGCAAGAGATTACTACAGAAAGGCTCTGAAATACTTTGAAGAAAAGAATATGTTGAAGGAAGTTACATTCATAAGGGCGTTTCTTAATAAGATTGAGGCAAAGATCGTTATAAGGAGTGGTGATTATTCAAGAGCAGATAAATTATTAAGAATATCTATTGAGGCATTTGATGAATTATTAAAAAATAAGGAATTGAGCATGGATTATAGAAATTTTCTTCAAAAAAATAGAGACGATACAAAAAAGATTTTGAATTCAATAGCACAAAAACCAGAGGTTTCACTTCTCCTGGATAGGCATTCATATACCTTCAAAGGCATCCCTCTTGTACTCAATATGGAATTGAAGAACAAGAGTGCAAATCCAATCTATAATATATCCTTCCTGCCTCATCTCCCAGATGAACTTAAGATACATATGGAGCCAAATCCCATAGAAAAAATAGACTCAGGTGAGGTAATCAAAACATCCATGGAGGTAATTTCAGACACTCCAGGAGAGTACAGGTTGAAACCGATTGAAGTCATATATGAAGACGAAGATGGTGAAAAATATGTGAAGGCATCAAACCTCATATCCATATCCGTGGTTGATAGGCCAAGTATGGATTACAAGGATTATAATGTCGCTATAGCAACATATCTTGAATATGCAGAAGCACAATTAAATAATAAAAACTACTTTCATGCTGGAGAGGGATACAGGGGAGTTGCTGAGTGCTATGATAGATTTGGTGAGACTGCAAATATGGAAAGATTTTATCGAAAGGCTATTGATTCATATATGAAATTTATTGAACTCATGGAGAAAAAGAAGGAGTTGAATCCTACAGAACTAAAGCAATTGTCAGATACATATCGTTATGTTGGGGAGTGTTATGAGAGAATAAACAATCTTAAACAATCTGGGAGATATTTCCAAACAGCAATTGAATCATACAATAGAACCAAAGAGAATATCACCAAATTTGATGATAAAATATTCCTTGAGAACCAGATACTTGCAATAAAGGGTCTTCTTTCTAAGGTAAAGGCAAAGGAGGCTATTGATCAAGGTAATTATCACAAGGCATCAGAATTGCTCAATATCTCAGAAAATGATTTGAATAAGGCCATTAAAAATGGTGGATGGACTGCCGAGTATGAGGAGTATTTAGATAAAAATTTAAGAGAAATAGGCTCTCTGAGAAGGGATATACAGATAAAACCAACACTTTTATTAAAGATGAAATATCCATCTACAGTAATTCAGAATAATGAATTTAATGTAAAGATAACTATAACAAATAACTGGAATGGAATAATAAAGGATTTGGGATTTCTAAGCAAGGTACCTAAGGAATTTGATATAACGATAACCCCAAGTAAAATTCCCGTTCTCAAACCAGGGGAATCAAAAGATATAAGTGTTGGTCTAATACCAAGAGAAGTAGGTAGATTTGAGTTTAAGGTAATTGATATATCCTACAAAGACGAAAAGGGTAACAGTTTTGTAAGGGGTTCTGAGTATCTCCTGTTAGATGTTCTAAAGGAAAGAAAAAGAAAAGAGAAGAAAAGGGAGGAGAAGATAGAGAAGCCAAGAATAGAACTAATAACGGATACCGATATATCCGCATTCATGAATAGAAGTGTAACTCTAAATGTTACCATAATCAACAAGGGTAGTGTTTTGGTTAGAGATATTGATTTCTTGGTACACCTTCCAGAGGGATTCAAGGTGGAAAGTGCTCCATCACATATATCTGAACTTAAACCTGAGGAATCCATAAGTAAATCTGTTGTAATCAAACCATCAAATACTGGTGAATATACTCTAAGCCCAGTAGAGGTTTACTACAAAGATAAGGCTGGAAATAAATATGTCAAAAAGAGCGATGTAATTAATATAAAAGTGATGAAGAAAATAGCCGAGAAGAGAGAACAGGAAATAAAAATAGAGGAACTCATGCGTGAAAAGGATAAAATTGAGAGAATGATTTCCAAGGCGAGGTCAAAATACCATAAGAGAGAGATAGATGAAATAGCCTATAGAAATCTAGTTGAGGATTACGAGAGGGAACTCATTGCGATAGAAGTGGAGATAGAAAGGCTCGTAGATGACCTAAAGGAACAGGGAGTGAAAATAGACCCAGTTATAAATAAAAAAGGAAATAGAAAAAATAATGAAAACAAGAGCAGGGGTATTATAGTTAATGTTAAGTATCCAGAGAATGTTAATCTAAATAAATCATTTTCAATGGATGTTATAATAGAAAACAGAACAGGTAAGAATATATATGATGTTAGGGTATTAGAGAATACAGGTAGTGAATTTGAAATTAAAAAACCATTTAAACACATAAAAATTCTAAAGAATGGCGAATCATCAATCTTATCTGCAGAGTTTATCCCAAAGATTGCAGGCTCCTTAGGGCTTAAATTATTCAAAATTTCATATAAAGATGAATCGGGAAGGGAAAGAATTGTTGATACAGAGAGGGTATTTATCAATATCTACTGATAGTGAAAAATAATTATAACGAAAATAATTATAACAAATTTAACAAATTAACAAATGGTAAGAATAGACAGTTACAGATTTGGTGAAATTGTAATTGATGGGAAGAGATACCATAACGATGTTGTAATATTTCCAAATAAAGTAAAAGCCAACTGGTGGAGAAGAGAGGGGCATGTACTTCAAAGAGAGGACCTGAGGGGGATAATGGAATTCAAACCAACATTGTTGATTATTGGTACTGGTGCAGTGGGAGCAATGAAAGTACCAGGGGAAACAGAGAATTTTGTCAAATCTTATGGAATAGATTTGAGGATTATGAAAACCAATGATGCATGTGATTTATTTAATAAAATTTCTTCCAAGGAGAGGGTAGTAGCCGCACTGCATCTAACATGCTGATTTATCAGAATATCTAGTCAGAACACGCTTTGAATATATTGTAATCCCTCTCAGAATAGAGGACAATAATTGCCTTTTTTATATTCTCGGGTTTAAAATTTCTGATGGTTTCAATAATGACCTTTGAACCCTTTTCTATCGGAAAACCTGCAATCCCACACCCTATAGCGGGAAATGCTATGCCCTTACATTTCAATCTATCTGCTTCTCTTAGCGAGTTTCTTACAGCCTTTTCTATACTCTCCGCGGTCGCTTTTCTATCGCCATAGTGTGGCATTGCTGCCGCATGTATCACATATTTTGCATTTAATCTATAACCTCTGGTGGTTACAACATCTCCAAGTTTGATGGGGGCCTTTTTTAATGCGTCTCTCTCTATTTCAATACCGCCCTTTCTCTTTAATGCTCCTGCTACACCCCCACCCATATGGAGTGAAGTTCCTGCTGCATTTACTATAGCATCGACCTTGATCTCACTAATATCTCCCTTTCTGATTTCTATATCCATTCTATAAAAATAAAAAAGAGAAATAGAGAATAGATAATGTTACATTCCCATATCTTCACCGGGCATGCCCCGACCTCCTGGAGGTGTGCTCTCACTCTTTTTTGATGCCGCTATAACATCATCTATTCTGAGAATCATCTCCGTAGCCTCTGATGCAGATTTCACTGCCTGTGTTTTTATTAGCAATGGCTCTACCACCCCTTCCTTCCACATATCTCCAATCTTTGCATCTAATACGAGTATTCCAAAATCTGTTTTTCCTTCTTCATGTTTTGCCCTCAATTCCACCAATGTATCGATGGCATCCATTCCCGCACTCTCAGCCAATGTTCTTGGTATTATCTCAACGGCATCGGCAAATGCATTTATTGCCAATTGTTCTCTTCCTCCAACGGTGTCCGCATATTCTCTTAATCTCCTCGCTAATTCAATCTCTGGAGCACCACCTCCTGGAACAATCTTACCATTCTCTATAGCAGCAGCCACTCCTCCAAGAGCGTCATTAACTGCCCTTTCTACCTCATCTACCACATGCTCTGTTCCACCCCTCACCAACAGACTTACTGATTTTGGATTTTTGCACCCACTTACAAATATCATCTCATCACCAGCAATTTTCCTCTCCTCTACCTTTGCTGCATAACCCAAATCCTTACTACTTAGTTCCTTTATATTTGTAACAATTGTACCTCCGGTAGCCTTTGCAAGTTTCTCCATATCTGATTTCTTCACTCTTCTCACTGCCAATATGCCCTTCTTAGCCAGGAAGTGCTGTGCTAAATCATCTATACCTTTCTGACAGAATAGCACATTGGCTCTTGCATTGGCTATAGAATCCACCATGGTTTTTATCTGTTTCTCCTCCTGTGCAACAAAACTCTCCAGTTGTGCTGGATCAGTAATCTGTATCTTTGCATCGGTCTCTGTCTCTTTGATTTCCACTGCAACATCCAATAATGCTATCTTTGCATCAGAAATTACCTTCGGCATTCCAGAATGTACCCTTTCCTTATCTATAACAATACCGTGTATAAGTTCAGAATCAGCAATACTTCCCCCTTGTTTTTTTTCAACCTTTATATCATCCAAATCAACCTCATATTTCCCATCCTTTTTCTCAGCAACCTGTTTTACTGCCTTTACTGCAAGTTCAGCAAGATGTTCCTTTGCCGTCTCCGCACCCTTACCTGTCATTGCCGTTATTGCTATCCTTGTGAGTAATTTATCATCATCTATGCTAACATCCTTGCCTATCTCCCTTAATATCTTATCTGCTTTTATGGCCGCCATTCTGTAACCCCTTGCTATTATTGTGGGATGTATGTTCTTGTCTAATAAATCCTCTGCATTACTTAAAAGACCTCCTGCAAGCACAACTGCAGTGGTTGTTCCATCTCCAACCTCATCATCCTGTGTCTTAGCAACCTCGACAATCATCTTTGCAGCAGGGTGTTCGATGTTCATCTCATCAACTATGGTAGCTCCATCATTGCTAATCACTATATCTCCCAAATCATCCACCAACATCTTATCCATACCTCTTGGTCCAAGTGTTGTTCTTATACTTTCAGCCACTGCCTTAGCAGCTGCTATATTCACCCTCTGGGCATCTCTACCTGTTGTTCTTAATGCTCCCTCGGGTAAAATAAATATCGGTTGTCCTGCATATTGTTGCTGTGCCATTTTCTCACCTCCAATTTTGAGATTATTTATGGGTTTGATTGTTTATAGATATAAATTATTTATGGGTTTGATTGTTTATAAATACCAAAAGAATTTCATGTCTGGTCAGATAGAAGCTCCATGAATTCCCTTGGATTCTTAATCACACTCAAATCGACAGGTCTTATTACCGGTATATTCAAAAGGCGGTGTTTTTTCTCACTTATGCAAACACTATAGTCTCCAGTTATCTCAGTTATCCTTCTATTTATTTTCATCTTTCTCTCTATGGTTTTTACATCATTGCTTACAACCGAGAGTATCCTTTTTTTATGCACCTGCTCTTTTGCAATTATATCAAATGGAGCATTTGTTGGAAATGCTAAAAATCCAATACTATTGAGTTCATCAATTACCATTTTTTTTAGAGAGGTTAAGGTTATGTATTCCATATATTCGTATTCTAAATCATTTATTTCAGATATCCGAGATTCTGATCTAAAAATATTTCTTGATATTGTAATATCATTCTCAAGTAAATCTATCAATCTCTCCGCTATCTTTAATGATATTCTTCCAGACGATTCATATCTGTGGACACTCTGTTTTGATATACCTAGCCTGGATGCCAATTCCTCCTGAGTGAACCCCATTCTCTTTCTCAATTTAGAGAGAAGTTCAGATTTGATTCTAACGCAGTAGTTACCTCTTACCGAATAGATTAATGGAAATTGCTCCTTTAAGATTTCTTCAAGCGTTTTGGTGTTAATTACGCTTATACCATATCTTGCATAAATTACTCCTGAAATGAGTTTTGTATTTTTTGTACGTTCACCAACAATTAATGGTACGGCAGATATTATCTTTGAAATATTCTTCAACTCGGTGGCCGATTTATTATTAATGGCTTCCACATTCGTAAGAATCTTGATAAGAAATATGTGCTCTTTTTTTGCTATAATATCAAAACAGCTCCTTATACCCATACAATTCAAAACCTCATATCCTACATCCAGTAATAGATTCAAAACCCTTTCAAGTATCCTCGCTTTCATTCCTTATCCATTCTTTATTGTAATGATATATACGAAATATTATAGGAAATTGGAAAAATAAACTAAGCTAAATTCTAACATTTATTCCCTTGTCCCTTAAATATTCTTTTACCGCCGGAATGGTATATTCATCATAATGAAAAATGCTTGCTGCAAGAGCAGCGTCTGCCTTACCGTTAACAAACGCCTCATAAATGTGTTCTGGATTTCCCACCCCTCCAGATGCTATTACCGGTATACCCACACTCTCTGCAACAGTGCTTGTTAATTCTATATCAAAACCATCTCTTGTTCCATCTCTATCCATAGATGTAAGCAATATCTCTCCCGCACCAAGTATTTCAACCTTCTTCACCCATTCCATAACATCTATCCCCGTAGGTTCTCTTCCACCATAAATGTAGCATTCCCATTTATTTCTACCCACCTTCTTTGCATCTATGGCAACAACTATACACTGAGAGCCAAATATGTCTGCTCCTTCAGCAATAAGTTCCGGGTTTTTTATTGCAGCAGTATTTATTGTAATCTTATCTGCTCCAACATTGAGAAGTCTTCTCATATCATCAACATTCTTTATTCCACCACCAACAGTAAGCGGTATAAAGACATTTTTTGCTGCATTCTCTATAACATGAAGCATCGTATCCCTTCTCTCATGTGATGCCGTAATATCTAAAAACACAATTTCATCTGCTCCTTCTTCTGAATATCTCTTTGCCAGTTCAGCAGGTTCACCAGCATATCTTATCTGCTCAAATCTTATACCCTTTACAACCCTCCCATTCGGTACTGAAAGGTCGCAGTCCAAGCATGGAATAATCCTTTTTGCCAACACCTTACCTCCTCTTGAACATCTTTCTTAATTTTGCACCCACCACCTCTATCTGAAGCATTTTATCCTCTTCTCTCATCCTCTTCAAATTTTTTAATCCATTTTTGTATTCATCTATCCATTCATTGGCAAATTTATCATTCTGAATATCCTTCAATATCTTCTTCATATTCCCCCTTACATGCTCATCAATTATTTTTTTACCTCTCGTTCTTCCACCGTATTCCGCAGTATTTGAGACACACGACCACATGTACTCCAAACCCCCCTTTTGAATAAGGTCGGTAATCAATTTCAGTTCATGTAATGTTTCAAAGTAAGCCAATTCTGGCTGATATCCGGCTTCAACAAGGGTATCAAATGATGCCTTTATCAATTCAGTGACACCACCACATAAATCAACCTGTTCTCCAAACAAATCCGTCTCTGTTTCTTCAGTAAATGTAGTTTCCAATACCCCTGCTCTTGTTGCACCTATTGCCTTTGCCAATGCCAAGACAGTTTCCTTTGCCTTCCCCGTATAATCTTGTTCAACTGCAATCAATGCAGGGGTTCCAAAACCATCCAAATAGGTTTGTCTTACAAGAATCCCAGGGCCCTTTGGAGCCACCATAATAACATCCACAAATTCAGGTGGCTTAATACATTTAAATCTTATGTTAAAACCATGAGAGAACATCAATGCATTTCCTTCATTTAGATTATCCTTAATCTCACTCTCATAAACAGATGCCTGCACCTCATCAGGAATCAGTATATGCACTATATCAGCCCTCTCTGCAGCCTCTGAGATTGGATAAACATCAAATCCTGCATTTTTGGCATCCTCCCAACTTTTGTCCCTCACATTCCCGATAATCACATCCAAACCGGAGTCCCTCATGTTCTGTGCCTGTGCAGAACCTTGATTTCCGTAACCTATTATCGCAATGGTTTTATCATTTAAAACACTTAAATCGGCATCATCTTCATAGTATATTTTTGCCATATTTATCACCCCTATTACAGCATTATAAAGATATTATATTACACTACAAAAATACAAAAAGAAAATAACTGTAACAACATGTAAGATAACAGTTTTGAGTCTCACATTCAGGTATCATATATTGGTCATAACAAGTCTGGCTATCTGCCACATTAAAGCCTTTTGATACATAACCACCGTTGCCGGCATCATTACCACACTATGCATCACATCCACTGGCTCCGGGTCACAATGATCATCTATACCATCCCATCCAAGTCTGACTGTTCTGGATTATAGTTATCGGGACAGTTATCCTCTCCATCGGTTATACCACTCCCATCACCATCAGGTAAAATGCATTTACAATCTATACATACTGCTGGAGGATCACACTCATATTTCTGACCCTTCCATAGCGGATTGCCATTTATATAAATCATTATATTGAACGAGTCACATTCTTCACCTTTCTGTAATCTACCATCACCACAACCAACACATTTACAATTTACACATTGTAATGGAGATGGGCATTTATATTCTCTTGCACCTGGCCAGTTATTATATGGTCATGTGTTAGGGTCGCATTCCTCAAGACCTCCATCTTGTGTCCATGGATGGGATAAATATCGATCACCGCATCTTGGAGTAATAACCTTCCGCTAGTAGTTGTTGTGGATGTGGATGTGATTGTTGATAATG
>CAZQER010000005.1:30191-37910 GCA_964592095.1 uncultured archaeon | reverse complement strand
AAGCCTCAGCCGGGATCCGAACCCGGGACCTCTTGCTTTCTGTCGGCTTTGCCTCTGTTATTGGCTACTGCCGATACCAAGCAAGCGCTCTACCAGGCTGAGCTACTGAGGCATCAATAAAGATATATAGACGATATATGGATAAAAAACTATTAAAACTCATTAAAACTATCCTGACCATTTCTCAAGAGCCCTTCTAAGTTCTGTATGCCCAGAGGCGTATTCATTTAATGGGATATTATTCATAACCGCATCTATGGCTTGACGCATTGCTCTTGCTCCAGATTCTGTTCCATCAGGATGACCATGAACACCCCCGCCTGATTGTATTATTATATTCTCTCCCAACATGGAAATTAATTCAGGAACCAATGCTGGATGAAGTCCTCCAGAACATACTGGAAATACAGGATTTATGTTGTACATATCTTCTGTGATTCCTCTCTGGATTTCTATTACCTCCTCCTTTTCACCTTCCATCTTCCCCACACCAGTACCTATATGGATTTGGTCTACACCAATAATCCTTGAGATTTTTGCAAGAGTCAGCATTGATATGCCGTGCTTTTTATTTCTTGTTATTGCAGCATGCATTGCTCTGTGAGCATGTATTACAAGTTTTAGGTTTAAATTCCTTATTGTTTGCATAGCTGCAAATCCAATAGTAACGATATCAATCATTATATACTTGCCCCCATGTTCCTCCACAAACTCTGCCCTCTTTATCATTTCTTTTGTTTCTGCAGTGATATTTGGTATATAAACCTTTTTCTCACCTGTTTCTTCCTCTGCCCTGTCTCTAATATCAAGTGTTTCAATAATCCTGTTATCAAATTGATTAAATCTTTGATTTGTTAGATTTTCATCATCCTTTACAATATCACAACCGCCAATCCATGATTTGTATGCTACCTTAGCATGTTCTTTATAGGAAAGTCCAACCTTTGGCTTGATTATCGTACCCAAAAGTGGTCTATGTTCTATTCTTAGAAGATTTCTCACACCATTTATTCCATATTTAGGCCCTTTAAATGATTTTATCATCGGTTCTGGAAATCTGAAATCCAATAATCTCAGATTTTTTATTATCTTCATTCCATATATGTTCCCTGCAATGCTGGAAATGATTTCTGGCATATTGCCCACTTCGAATAGGTCAAGAGGATATGCTATCTTTATTATCCTTGAATCCCTGTCTATTTCAAATACATGAGGCTTTAGTTTTTCTGCAATCTCTGGTTTCATTGTTGATAATTCAGTCCATGTTCCTATAGATGATTCAGCAGCTATATGCTCACATGCCTCTTCAATAGAAACACCATTCGGTTCTATGTAATATATACATATTACTTCATCCCCCTTTGGTATATATTTAGTATCTATGTAGTCCATATTCAGGGTAGAGTTGTTTGATTCACCAAAAACTTCTAAGTATGGGTATAAACTACATTACTACATTAAAATATAAAATAAATATAAAATATATAAACTAATAATTATCTATGATAGGAATCATTGGGAGAGCATCTCTTTTAGACACGAGATTTGTGGGCAAGGTAAGAAGAGAACATATAGAGAATAGATATGGGAGGGTTCTGATTCTTAGGGGTGATGGCTTTGTATTTATTCCAAGACATGGTGCAGGGGAAGAAATTCCACCACATAGGATAAATTATAAGGCAAATATCGCTACTTTTAAGGATAATGATATAGAGAATATTGTAGGTATAAATTCTGTTGGAAGTCTTAAAAAGAGGTTGAGGGTAGGTTCCATTATAGTGCCGAATGATTATATGTCATTATGCAATATTCCGACATATTTTGATAGCAGAGCAGTTCATATAACCCCCAAACTTGATGAAGATTTACGAAGAATTATAATCAGAAATGCCAAGGAATTGAATTTGAATGTTATTGAAAACGGCGTCTATTTTCAGACCCATGGTCCAAGATTGGAAACAAAGGCGGAGATTAGATTTATCAGAGATTATGCAGATGTTGTCGGCATGACAATGGCTTCTGAGGCTACCCTTGCGAATGAATTGGGGCTTAAATATGCAAGTATATGCACGATTGATAATTATGCTCATGGGATTGTTGATGAAGAATTAAATTTTGAGGAGGTTGTAAAAAGGGCGTCAAAGGGTAGAGATGCTCTTAAAATGTTATTAAAAAATATAATAACTGAACTAAATAGATGAAATAAGATGTGAAATAAGATGTTACTGGAAGCAGTTTGTTTATTAATACTGGGTTTGATTGTACTTGTGCTTAGCTCAGAATTTCTTGTTAAGGCTCTTACCAATATAGCAATATGTCTGGATTTAAATGAATTTGTTATTGGATTTATCATAGTTGCATTTGCTACCTCAATACCAGAGCTTATTATAGGTATAAATTCTGCTATAGATGAAATACCCTCTCTATCATTGGGTAATGTTATAGGTGCAAATATCATTGATTTGACATTGGTGATAGGAATCGTAACAGTTTTGAAGAGAGGTATCAGAATAGAGACAAAGACGGTAAAGACAGACAGCTTTTATATGTTCATTATAGCCATCTTGCCCCTAATTCTAATGCTTGATGGCGTTCTTACACGAATGGATGGTATAATGCTACTTGTTGTATTTTTTCTGTATTTATGGAGATTGTTCAATCAGGAAAGGAGATTTAAAGAAAGATTATCATCAACCAATATGAAAAAATTGTATCCCAATATTTTTATTGCTATTATATGTATCATCCTGCTCTATACAAGTGCAAAATTTGTGGTTGAATCATCCAAAACAATAGCAGAAAATTATTTTGGGGTACCATATATGCTCATAGGTCTTTTTATGATTTCATTTGGAACCACGCTTCCTGAACTGACATTTGAAACAAGAGCAATCTTTATGAAACACAAATATATGGCATTAGGTGACCTTATAGGGTCTGTAATTACAAACTCATCATTTGTATTGGGAATAACTGCAATTATATGTCCTATAAATGCAGATCCCATTATCTTCATGACTTCTGCATTCTTTTTGGTCGTAGTTTCCTTTTTGTTTATGACATTTGTTGAGGCGGAGAGACATATATTGTGGCAGGAAGGGATTGCATTAATTTTACTTTATATCCTATTTATGATAGTGGAGTTAAATCTAAGATTTTTAAATCATGGAATGTAGTAAACGATATAAATAATGATATCATAACATGGAGATAGAATGTCCTTATTGATAAGAAATGTGATGCTAAATGGCATGAAGAGGGATATATATATAGAGGGTAATATCATAGAGGATATTGATGAGAGGATAAAGATAAGGGCAGACAAGGTAATTGATGGTAAAAATAAGGCTGCAATTCCCGGTTTTGTAAATGCCCATACCCATGCTGCAATGACCCTGTTCAGGGGTTATGGAGATGATATGGAATTGCATGAATGGTTACAGAACAAAATATGGCCGGCGGAGGCAAAGTTAACTGAAAAGGATGTTTACTGGGGAACAAAACTGGCATGCCTTGAAATGATTAAATCCGGGACAACTACATTTAATGATCAGTACTGGTTTATGAAAGGAACTGCAAGGGCGGTGAATGAAATGGGTTTGAGGGCTGTATTGGCGGAGGCATTTATTGACCTGTTTCAGAGAGAGATGGCTGAGAAATCAATAAGGAATACAAAGAGATTTGTGAGATTCATAGATTCAATGAATAATGATAGGATATCTGCAGCTATAGGACCGCATGCCATATATTCGGTATCAAAAGAATGTTTACAATGGGTAAGGGAATTTTCTGAAAAAAATAATCTACTTATTCATTTTCATCTATCTGAGACAAATGAGGAAAATGGTATCTGTAAGAGAAAGTATGGTAAGAGACCGGTGGAGTATTTAGAGGAAATTGGGTTTTTGGGTGATAATCTAATAGCGGCCCATTGTGTCTGGCTTAATAAAAGGGATATTAAAATCCTCTCGAGGTATAATGTTAAAATAGTTCATAATCCCACATCAAATATGAAGCTTTCCGTTGGAGGTTTTTTTGATTATAAAGGGATAAGAAGCGAGGGGCTTATTGTATCCCTTGGAACGGATGGTTGCGCATCCAATAACAATCTTGACATGTTTGAGGAGATGAAGTTTGCTGCGGTTGCTCAGAAGGGTTTTAAAAATGACCCTACCATCATGTCCGCATTAGAGACCTTCAAGATGGCAACAGAGTATGGAGCAAAAACGCTTGGAATAAATGCTGGAAAGATAGAAATAGGAAAACTGGCCGATATTGCACTTATAGACCTCAAAAGACCGGAGATGTTACCAATGCATAACCTTGTATCAAATCTTGTTTATTCAGCAAATGGCTCATGTGTCGATACATTAATCTGTAATGGATGGGTATTGATGGAGAATAGAAAGGTAGAGGGTGAGGAGGAGATATTAGAAAAGGCAGAAGATATCGCATTTAATCTAATTTCAGGATAGTTAATTTTAATTAAAATATTAATTAAAATATGATTTTATTTTATAATGCTATAATTTTAAAGATTTAAGGTTAAATGAAATCCATTAAAGATACATTAAGGAGAGTTAGATGGAGCGTAGTTTTCGGTATATTTTTGGTATTGTTACTGATTATTCTGGTCTTCGTGAGTATAAATATATTCCCTCCAGCATATAAGGGTGAGGGAGACATAGTTATGCGTTCATGGCTTGAACCACAAAAGACAAAGTTAAACGGCGATAGCAATGTCTGGGTTGAGATAAAGAACAGAGGTGAGAATATTCATATAGTAGATGTAAAAGCCGTTACAAGTAGCAGTGAAGTTGTATTTGATGATTCAAAGGGTCGGGAGGTCAACAAAACAGTACAAATTGGACCCGGTGAAAGTAGAAGGGTTCCATTCCATATCAATGTAAATGCCAGATACGAGGGTGACTACAGAATTGATGTCTTTGTGATTTATGATAATATACAGGTATCATACGACCTGTATCTACAGATTAAAAAGAGATTTTAATTTAATTATCATTTAATTTTTCATCTATCAATTCTCTAACTGCATCAATATCGGGGTCTATAACAACAGGTTTATTTGGGAATCTCGGGTATATATCCATATTCTTAAGTTTTTCAAAATGATATTTTACTGTTGCTTCAGGGTCCTTTAGTATATTGCCTGTTATGATACATACAACATTTTCATTTTTTTCAATAACTCCGGTATCCATAAGTTTCTTTGCTCCAGCTACTGAAGCTGCAGATGCCGGCTCGCATCCTATCCCCGACGAATCCACTATTGCCTTTGCATCCATAATCTCCTGATCACTTACCTCTTCTACAACACCATCTGAGAATTTTATTGCTCTCAATGCCTTTTTCCAACTTACGGGGTTTCCAATCTTTATTGCGGTTGCTATTGTCTCGGGGTTTTCAACCACCCTTAGATAATCCAATCCATCCATCCATGTTCTATAAAATGGATCGGATTTGGATGCCTGAATTGATGCTATTCTTGGAATTTTCTCTATAAGTTCCAATTCATAAAGTTCCTTCAAAGCCTTACCAAAGGCAGATGTATTACCAAGATTACCCGCTGGAACAACAATCCAATCTGGAGCGTTCCAGTTTAACTGTTGTATCAATTCAAATATGATTGATTTCTGACCCTCTATTCTCCATGGATTTACAGAATTAAGCAGATACATACCTATTTCTTTTGCAGATTTTTGAACAAGAGACATGGCATCATCAAAATTACCTCTGATTTGAAGTACATTTGCTCCATAGGCAAGTGCCTGTGATAGTTTACCAGATGCTATCTTACCTTGTGGTACAAATACTATGGATTTCATTCCAGCAAGTGATGCATAAGATGCCAAGGATGCAGATGTATTTCCTGTTGATGCACATGCAACAACATTCATTCCCAACCTTTTGGCTTCACTTATTCCCGGTGATATGCCCCTGTCCTTAAAGGAACCCGTTGGATTCTCACCCTCATGCTTTAATACTATATTACCCAAACCAGTAAAATCTATAAGTTTTTTATGTCTGTATATATTTGTATTACCTTCAGGCTTGGAGATTATATCATCCTTTTTAATTATTGGATGAATCAATTCCCTGAACCGCCATACTCCGCTACTATGTGGATATTCTCTTGAGCAAATTCTTGAATCAAATAACCTTTTTGATATTATCTCCCTGAGGGATTCTATATCAGGAATTACATCAAGCAGCCCATTACATTTGGCACACCTATATAAAACATTTAATTCATATTCTTTACCACAATCGATGCATTTAAGATAAACCTCCATATAGTTAAATAGTAATGAACACAAAAAAGATGAAAAAGAAAATTGATAATATTAGGGCAATATTCTTTGATATTGATGATACTCTGTATGATAGCACATTGCAGGTTAAAAATGCGAGAGAAAATGCAATAAAGGCTATGAAGGAGGCAGGTCTCAGAGTAACAGAGGAAAAAGGGCTTTTGATACTGGAGGAAATTGTGAGAGAGTTTGGTTCCAATTATCCATATCAGTTCAATGAACTTTTGAAAAAACTTGGTTATAAATTCAATCCAAGAATAATTGCTGCTGGGGTTGCTGCTTATCACTCTACAAAACTTGCCTATCTGGTGCCATTTCCTGACACGGTCCCAACACTATTGGGGTTAAGAGATTCTGATTATAAATTGGGTGTAATCACCGATGGCATTTCAGTAAAACAATGGGAAAAATTGATAAGGCTCGGTCTTCAACACTTTTTTCATTCAGTTATCATATCTGACGATGTCGGTTATGAAAAACCAGATGATAGAATATTCAAGATTGCTGCAAAGAGTATTGGATATAAACCATACGAGTCTATAATGGTCGGTGACAGGATGGATAGGGACATTTCAGGTGCGAACAAGGCGGGAATGGTAACAGTTAGGATTCTAAAAGGAAAATACAAAAATCAGAAACCAAGGAATGAAATGGAAATACCAGATTATAACATAAAAAATCTTATGGAGATATTGGAGATATTAAAAATTGAAAGAAAGAGATAAATTATGTTGAATAGAGTTCACCGAAGAGAGTCATTGCCGTAACACTTGCAATAAAACTACCGATAGCAGTTCCTATTACTGGGATAAGTGATAGACATATTGTTAATACAGTACTATATACTACCATAAACAACCACACGATTAGATAGTTCCTATTGAATGTTCTCTTAGTAATTTCATTGAATTTAAAAAAAGCTGCTCCAAGCTTGAAATCTTCTTTCACATATTCCATAATCGCTGCTGGTAGAAGATAATAGGCAATTAAAGCTAGAACAAATGCTATTATCATACCCGTCCAACCAATATCTGCTGAAAAACTTCCACCCTTAATCATCGTAAGAACTAGTGACCCTGCTATAGTAAACATGACAATAAGGAAGGGTAGCATGTAAATAAGACCTATTATAACAACAATAAATCCTCTTATAAACAGATTCAACCAATCGGTCCATTCTGGCAGAGTGTAGTCTTTTTTCATTGCCGTTTTTGCACAGTTTAGCACATAACCTATTACCACAAAATTCACAATAGGTATTATGTTCAGAACAACACCGATTACTAACTTTGTAATATCCTGAAATGGTCTTTTTATCGCTTTTTCATAGTCGACCATTATCATTCACCTCCATTTTAGTATAAATTATAATCTACATTACTATATT
>CAZQER010000005.1:23258-30091 GCA_964592095.1 uncultured archaeon | reverse complement strand
GAATAAATACTTTATGGTATCTATTTCACAGAATCGGAAGATATTTATACAATAACAACCTTTTTAATATTAGAATGAAATTTGGAATTGAAGGAAAGAAGGGTCAGGCAGCAATAGAGTATTTGGCTACATATGGATGGGCCATCCTTCTGATAAGTATAGTTGGTGTTGTTGTATGGAAGATGGGAATTCTAACTCCTCCACCTCCACCCCCGGATTGTAGAGGATTTTCGCAGATAAGACCTATAGACTGGAGTTTTGACAGTAAGACTGGGGATTTTAGTATTGTGATTGTTAATGAAGCAAATACAAAGTTAAGGATAAATGCAAATGGTGTTAATACATTGATAGAGAATCAGGGTGCGTGCAACACTGCCCCTAATAGCGACATTAATATATCTGCGGGTGGAAAGGCTCAGATAAACATATCAAACTGCCCTGCCTCTTCCATTAATTCGGGGGGCTATTACAAAGCCAAGATAAATATTACATATTACAATGTGGCATCAGGAATGACGCATATCAGTATTGGTACCTGCTGGGGAAGTGCAGAGTAGAATTTTATTAAATTTTAAATTTTTAATATTTTATTTATGTAATTCTTTATTCAAATTCAATTCTCTATCTATTTTATCTATTAATTCCGTTATCAATATCTTCTTCTGTTCTCCACTTCTCATGTTTCGGAGAGTGACCCGATTTCTTGATAAATCATCAGAACCTATAATCAATGCAAACTTTGCATTTATTTCATTTCCATACTCCAAAATCTTTCCAAGTTTCCTATCCATAATGTCCATATCAACAATAAATCTTTCCCTCAGTTTAGATGCTATTTCAATGGCATTCTTCTTTACCTCTTTATTGACAGGTGCTATTATCAGATCAATATATCTATCGGGGATATCTATCCCTTGAATTTCTAAGGCATTCATTATTCTGTCAAACCCAAATGCAAAGCCAGTTGCAGGTGTTGGTTGTCCGCCGAGAAGTTCAATAAGATTATCGTATCTGCCTCCACCACATATTTGACTTTCACTACCAAGTGCATCAATCCTGATTTCAAACACCATTCCTGTATAATACTCCAACCCACGACCAACACCAAAATTTATTTTGTAGTCTATTCCTTCTATATCAAGATAGTTCAGAATTTCCTTCAATTCCATCAATGAATTAAATGCATTTTTATAATTCTCCAAGAGTTTTTCTGCTTTTCCAAGTATCTCCTTACCGCCCTTGAGTTTTATCAGATTTAAAATGATTTTGTTTTTAATAATATCCCTCAACCTTTTCATGTCATTTTTGTCCATATAAGATATAACCCTGTTCTGAATTTTATCATCCATACCTAATTCACTCATCAATCCCCTTAGAATGCCAAGATGACCTATCTCCAAATCAAAATTCAGACCAATATTCTTTAATGATTTATATGCAATTGCAATTACTTCTGCATCTGACTCATAACTACTGGAACCTATGAGTTCTATACCCATATGCCAGAACTCCCTATAACGACCCTTCTGTGGTCTTTCATATCTGAACATGGGACAGAAATAGTAGAGTTTTAAAGGTTTTTTCATATCGTTCAGTTTATCAACAAACATTCTACATACAGATGCTGTAGCCTCTGGTCTTAGGCAAATTTTCCTTTTACCCTTGTCTTCGAATACATACATATGTTCCTTTATTTCACCACCAGATTTTATCTCAAATAGATGCACATCCTCTATTGTTGGAAATAAAATCTCCTGATAGTTGTATCTCTTGAACACGGATTCTATTTGTTTTCTTACAAAATTTCTCCTATGCATATCTTCAGGAGTGAAATCCCTTGTTCCTCTTGGTCTTTTTATTTTTATTTTCATCTTAATCAAATCGATGATACTTAGCAAATAAATCCCTTAATTCATTGAATATTCCCATTGTATGATTGTTTATATTATTTATATTATCGGATATTTTGTAATTGCTTGCCTCCCCAAGAAGGGATTTGAATATCTCATAGTTAGATCGTGAAAGTGCCTCTAGATTATATCCGCCTTCAAGTTCAGCAAATATCCTCCCCCTACAAAGCCTTTCTGCCAACTCAACAAAAATCTTGCTCATTTCTGAATATCCTCTTTCCGTGAGGCATATACTACTCAATGGGTCATCTTTATGTGAATCCATCCCTGCCGAGATAATAATCAACTCAGGTTTATAACTATCGGCAATTGGAATTACAAAATTTTTTATAATAAAGATATAATCTGAATCACACGAATTCTCATACATGGGAATATTTACAGTATAACCCTCACCATCACCACCACCTATCTGATTTATAAATCCAGTTCCTGGATAGAGTGTTGCAGGATTTTGATGTATTGATATATTTAAAACAGATGGATCATTCCAGAATATTGACATTGTTCCATCTGCCGCATGGGAGTCCCAATCAAATATCATAATTCTTTTTAGCTTATATTTACTCTGCAGGTATCTAACCGCTACAGCAACATTGTTAAAATAGCAGAAACCAGCTGCTTTATCCCTTTTTGCATGATGCCCTGGCGGTCTTACTAACGCATAGGAATTATCAAAATTTCCAGACATCACCAAATCCCCCGCAAGCATTACTCCACCTGCTGCAAGTTTTGCGATCTCAAATGTTTTTTCATCAATATATGTATCCATATCTATCTGATAACCACCCATCTCACTATATGTTTTTATTCTCTCTATATATTCACTTGAATGGACCCTCTCTAAGTCAAATTCAGTTGCCTTCTTGGGTTTTATTGACTTTAATTTTTTCATTAGTCCACTTTCATTTAGATATTTTATGGTTTCTATAAGTCTCTCTTTCCTCTCCGGATGGAGGATACCCGCATCGTGTTTCAGATAATCCTCATGATAGATTATGGCTGTGTTGTTGATTTTATTTCCATCATTCATCCTGTTCTCGTTCATCATCTATCATTATCTCACTATTCCATTATCTTCTTATCATCTCATCTAATAAAATAAAAATAATTAAAAAAATTAAAAAGAATCCAGTGTCATCTGCTTCCCCAAGCCTTTTAATTCGTCTTCACTATAACCCAATGCTTCTAAAATTCTCATTACTGCTGGAAGAACCTGATTGTTAATGTAATAATCTGCATCATAATTTCCTTCCTCAACAAAGTCTATAACCTCCGCCTTATCACTTATACTCCCACCCTTTTTTGTTATGATGTAGGTAACAATACTCCCCTGTCTGAAATCAAACCCTTTTTTCATAGCCTTTCTTGCCGCCACTATATGCGGACCCGGTTGGACATACTCACCAAGCCCTCTTGTTATCTGCGTATTTATTGCGAGTTCACTTAGTGATACCTCACCACTCTTTATCCTTTTAACTACCTCCTTTACTATGTTTGCAGCCTCATCGGGATTATTGTCTTTAAGCAAAGCATTTAATACCCTTTCTTGGGTATCTTTGGCTATGTTTGCCCAGTCCCTCCTTTTTGTTTCCAACCCCTTTACTGTTAACATTCCGTGTTCATCCATGAGTGCATATCTCTTTTTTGTAATAAAGATCCCTCTGGAGTAAAAACCCTCAAATTCCAGTTCCATATCCTCCGGAAGATCACGATTTATCTTATTCAGCAATATATTTGCCATTCTCAATATCTCTTCCTTTGATTTCTTACCCTTAAGCGTGAGATATACGGAATCTGTATCTCCATATATCACCTCAAACTTGTTTTCCTTTGCCTTCTCTATTGTCTGATGGATGTATTGTCTTCCAAGAGCAGCTATTGCCTCAGCACATTCTCTTGAATACCACCTAGCTCTTGGAAAGCCAAAGTATCCATACATTGAGTTTGCCAATAATTTCAGAGCATGTTGCTCTACATCAAGTAAATTCCTCTTTTCTGGATTTTTTTCCTCTTTTAGTTTCTTTTTTACTCCCATTCTCCTTTTTATAAGACCCCTTAGAACCTCTGGTATGAATCCCTTCCTTTTGGTGCAGAAATGGTGTCCTGTTGGCGATATATATTCCCCATTTGAACAGCATTTGCAATCTATTGTGGAGCAATCAATATTGTATGATGTTATTATACTGGGGTACAAAGAACGAAAGTCAAACAGGATAATATTGTCATATATTCCCTTCTTGGGTTCTACTACATACGCTCCTACATAAGTCTGTCTTTTTCTCTTTTCTACTATCTTATCCGAGGGTTTATTTGGTACTATAATATTTCTATTATATGCCTCTCTTATCAATAGGTGTTCCACCCTCTGTCCCGATGCTGTGCGGGAGCACTCATATACGGGAAGCCTCACTATCCTTGATAGTTCATATTGAAGTGGTAAAAGAACATCCGCTATCCTTAATGTTGATTCAGCATCGCTCATAGAGTATTCAAATATCGTTCTGTGTTTATTCTCATCATCACTATCCCAAATTTCATACATCTTCATTGTCTGAATATCTACCTTCTCCTTACCAAATAGTTCAAGATATACATCCTCAAGTCTGTAGCGAGGCAGGTTGAATATCTGTCTGCATATGGGGAACAGGTCAACATGTGGTCTTCCTCTCACTCTTGCCCCGGTCTTCATTCCCCTCCTTTCAAGTTTTACATTACTCCCATCAATTCCCAATTTAAATTCAATTTTATGTACACTACATCTATCCCTAAGATATGGAAAATCAAAATTATCGCCGTTGTATGTTACAATTATATCTATCTCTCTCTCCTTTATTGTCTGTATAAGTCTCTTTATCATTTCAGGTTCCGAGTTAACCCTTTCTATATAATCCAAATTGAGATTTTCACCCTTGGTTGACCAGACCCTTCTTAATCCAAGATTGTCTGCATAACTAATCATTATTATAGGGTCTCTATCTGATCTCGGCTCTCGTTTTGGATTATATACCTCAATATCAACGGCGGCTATTCTCAGATTTAATTTCTCACAATTTTCCATTGGAATTAAACCAGAGTCAATTATGTATCTGTGGGCAAATGGTATATCTGCCTCCCTTACCTCGTCACAATATTTCAATTCCTTTATATTTTCTCTGAGTGATGGAACATTCTTTGGTTGCTTTACTGTAACCTTTAAAATTTCTCTTTTCACACCTCTATCCAACATCTGTTTCTTTTCAATTGCAATAATGTTGGTAAAAGCCTTCAACTCATCTGCAAGTTTGTCTATATCTCCACTTGGAGTGACATAGAAATATGGTTGAAAATCAGTAATCTCTTCAATTTCCCTTCCATTATCCGTTTTATAAAACAATCTGATTATGGGTTCCTCATCTCTTATTATATAGTCCGCATCTAAGAGGGTTTTCATTAGTAAACTATAAGAAGGATAGAATAAATAGAATAGTAGTAGATATCCTTTATCTCTTTTATTAATTAAAATTAAGGATATAATAATTTTTATAAATAGATATGTGAAATGAACTGCATGAATAATAGAAACCACAATAGATTGCAGGATATGAAAGAGGGTATGCACAAAGCAAGGAGTGGTCTGATAAGGGTGCTGGTAAGGGTTAGAGATAATAGAATAGAGGATATTATAATCTCAGGTGATTTTATACTCACACCTGAATATCATATAGATGAAATGGAAAAATCATTACTTGGCGTTCGTGTAGATAGAGAGGAGATACTGAAAATATTAAAAAAATTCTATGAGGAAAATGACTTTCAATCTCCAGAGACATATCCTGAGGATTTTACCGATGCTATAATGAAGGCAATAAATGCATGAATAATAAAATGGATGATGAGTTGAGGTTTATTGATTTTGGCATAACAGATGTTTATAGAATAATGGCGGAGAATGAGGCTCTCTTCAGGATTGCTGATAGGAGTGGTGAGAACATCGGTTTTATATGGATTCCAGAGAAATCAATCAATATGGGATATTCACAGTTGATCGAGAGAGAATTGAATCTTGAAAGGTGTAAAAAACTTAATTATCAGATAACAAGAAGGATAAGTGGTGGTGGAATGGCGTTTGCATCCGAAAAATCTCAGGTTCAGTATGGCTTTATCGGAAATTTAGAGGATTCGGATATTCCAGTGGATATGATAGAATCATACAGAAGAATTTGTAATATAATAATATATGCGCTGGAGAGATATGGCTTAAAGGGCGAATTTAAGCCAATAAATGATGTTCTGTGTAATGGAAAAAAGATTTCAGGATCAGCACAGACAAGAGGTAATAGGGTTTTGTTACAGCATGGAACAATACTCGTAAATTTTAATATAAAAGAAATGCTCTTATGCTGTAATATCCCCTTAGAGAAGATCTCCGACAAAGGCATAAAATCTGTTGAAGAAAGAATCACTGACCTAAACAGGGAATTGAAAGGAAATGTTCCATTAGATGATGTAAAAGATGCGATGCGTTATGGTTTTGAAAAAACCTTTAATGTATCTCTCAGAGATGATAAAATGACGTATGAAGAGAGGAAATTGGCAGATAAATTATTACCAAAATACCACGATGAGAACTGGATTTTCAGATACACCAAGGGGGGAACTCGTTCTGCCGGCTTATATAAATTAGGCGATGAGGTAAGAGAATTTATGGATTCTCATTCCTAATTGTGAATTATATATCTTCTCTACATTATACCCTCTCATATTCCCTAACCCCGAGATACTGAAAAATTTTGAGATTATTTCCACTCTAATTCTGCAACAACTCAGGTTTTACTTTTGTTTTTATCAGCTGAAGGAATTTACCAGCAGTTTAGACTGATGTCAGCGGTAAGATTCTTGCAACAATACCTATAGATTCTGACCCCGATAATATTGTTGTTA
>CAZQER010000005.1:0-23158 GCA_964592095.1 uncultured archaeon | reverse complement strand
ATTTGCTGTAAATAAGCAAAATTTAGAAGATAATGGCTGTTCCACTTATCTACTCAAATTCTTTACAGAACAATAACGCATCAGGAATTTTTTCTATGACATCCGTGGCAAGGAAATTATATCCGTAATCCCTTAGACATAAATCCCCCGCGACACCACAAATAAATGCAGCAGCAGATGACGCCATAAATCCATCTATGTTATTATTACATATTAATGCTCCAAGTATCCCCGCCAATACATCTCCTGTACCACCAACAGTCATCCCCGCATTTCCTGTTCTGTTAAATTTTATTCCATTACCATCTGATATTATATCAGTATTGCCTTTTAGAAGAATTGTGGTTTTTGTTTTTTCTGCATATTCTTTTACTATTACAGAATCAACAGGGTCTTCAAAAAGTATTTCAAATTCCTTTTTGTGTGGGGTTATAACTACATTTCCATTAGAATTCCTTCTGAGGTCTTTTTCCTTTATTATTTTAAGAGCATCTGCATCCATAACAACTGGCTTTTCTGCTCTTTTTAAAATCCTTTTTACTGCATATCTTGTTTCCTCTTCTGTTCCAATACCATTACCGATTACTATAGAATCATGGTTTATGTTTAAAATATCGTCAACATCCCCCTTATCAATATAGAATTCAGAATTCAACCTTATAAAAATAAAATTTGGATTTTTTACGGATCTATCTACCACATATCTTGGTGATGCTATTAATGACAAATCTGCACCGGTTCTTAAAGATGCGAACGCTACCAATGATGGTGCACCTATAAACTCCTTGCTTCCACCCACTACCAAAACCCTTCCAAAATCACCCTTATGCTCATATCCGCTTCTTTTTGGAAATGCTAAATATACATCGCCAGGACCTGTATATAATTCCGCCTCCCTCGGGATACCTATATTCACTACCTCTGCATCCTCTGTTTTTGGGATATGAAACGATAATGTTAAATCTGGTTTAAACCCTTTTGTAGGTATATCTACAGAAATCTTATATGCTTTGCTTTTGTTAATTGTATCTATAATGGTTTTTACTGGTTCCCTCAATTCACCATGGATACCAGTTCCTATCAGAGCATCTACAATACAATCAAACTCATTTAGTTCCTCCATAATTCTTTTACATTGAGATGAGTCAGTTATAAATTCAATCTCAACTGAATCTAATTTTTTTATTAAATCAAAATTTATCTTATTTTCTTCAGTTCTTTTACCATCTAAGGAATACACCTTCACTCTTTTCCCTGCTCCCGATAGATGTCTTGCAGCAACCAATCCATCCCCGCCATTATTACCTACTCCGGAGAAAATAGCTATTGAGTTAAATTTAGATGCCTTTATTGAAATCTCTTTTCCAGCATTCTCCATCAAAACAAGTTTATCTATGCCCAAATAGCACGCATTGATATCTATTGCTCTTGAAAGTTGTAGATTGTCCATTCCTATCCATAACTATCTATAATAGGCTATTTCCTTCATACTTCTCTCCATACTATTCTTAAATGCATTTACATCTGTATCAGAAATTGATGGACTTACCTTCTTCAATGCCTTTTCAAAGTGTTCTCTACTTACTTTTTTGGATTTGATATCCTCTCTGAGGGCTATCATAGCGGCTTCTCTACATACCGCTTCTATATCCGCACCACTATAACCATGAGTTTTTTTAGCAAGTTCATTCAAATCTACATTATCAAGAGGCATCCTTCTGGTATGTATCTTGAATATCTCTAATCTGGCTTCTTTATCAGGAACTGGAACTATAATCCTTGTATCAAATCTACCTGGTCTTAAAAGAGCGGGGTCTAAGATATCTGGCCTATTTGTGGCACCTATTATAATAACATTCTCCAAGGTTTCTATACCATCCATCTCAGTTAGTAATTGATTTACAACGGTTTCTGTTACATGCGAACTTGTAAAATCATCACCCCTCCTTCTTGGTGCAAGTGCATCTATCTCATCAAATAAGATTATGGTAGGTGCTGTTTGTTTTGCCTTTTTGAATATCTCCCTCACCGCCTTTTCTGATTCACCAACCCATTTAGAAAGCAATTCGGGACCCTTTACAGCTATTAAATTTGCTTCTGATTCATTTGCTGCTGCTTTAGCCAATAATGTCTTACCGCACCCCGGAGGGCCATAAAGGAGCACTGCCTTTGCCGGTCTTATTCCCATTCTCTTGAATGCATCCGGATATTTCAATGGCCATTCTACAGCCTCTTTTAGAAGCCTCTTTACTTCCTCTAAACCACCTATGTCATCCCATTTAACATCTGGAACCTCCACCAGTACCTCTCTCAGGGCTGAAGGAGAAATCATCTTCATTGCCTCTATGAAATCCCTTCTTTTAACACTTATATTATCAAGGATTTCCACAGGTATTTCTTCCTTTTCTAAATCAATCTTTGGTAAAATCCTTTTCAATGCCTGCATTGCTGCCTCTCTACATAATGATGCCAAATCAGCACCCACAAAACCATGGGTTGAGGATGCAATTTCATCTAAATCAACATCATCTGCTAATGGCATATTCCTCGTATGAATCTGAAGTATTTCCTTTCTGCCATCTCTATCAGGCACGCCTATCTCAATCTCTCTGTCAAACCTGCCAGGCCTCCTCAATGCAGGGTCAATTGAGTCAGGTCTGTTTGTAGCAGCAATAACAATAACATTTCCCCTTTCAACAAGACCATCCATCAGTGCCAATAGTTGTGCAACAACCCTTCTCTCAACCTCACCCTTTGTCTCCTCCCTCTTTGGTGCTATGGAGTCAAGTTCATCTATGAATATTATTGATGGTGCATTTTCCTGAGCCTCTGCAAATATCTCCCTCAGTTTTCTTTCAGACTCCCCATAGTATTTATCCATTATCTCAGGACCATTTAAGGGTATAAAATATGAATTTGTTTCACTTGCAACTGCCTTTGCAATTAGTGTCTTTCCAGTTCCTGGTGGACCATATAGAAGCACACCCTTTGGTGGTAAAATTCCAAGTTTCTCAAAGAGTTCTGGATGTTTCATTGGTAACTCTACCATTTCCCTAACCCTCGCTATTTCCTCCTTCAAACCACCAATATCCTCATATCTTACTGCCAACTCTCTGAGGGGAACTCTTAATGGTTTCTCCTTTATTTCAAGATATGTATTATCTAATATCTGTACAACACCCTTTGGTTTTGTTTTAGCAACAACAAAGGGTATTGCTTGACCAAGAACACCTATTGAGAGGTTATCACCCTCCATAAGGGGTCTTCCAAGAAATCTCTGTTTGATATGAGTGGCAAAATCCTCCCCAAATCTAATTTCATGTTTGATAGGGGCAATTACAACATTTTTTGCAGGATAAACATTCGCCTTTTTTATTATAACCCTGTCTCCCAAGGATGTACCAGAATTCTGTCTCACCAAACCATCCATCCTTATTATACCCAACCCGATATCCTGAGGGTGTAATGGCCATACTATGGCTGCAGTTGTCTTTTTACCTTTAATCTCAATTATATCACCAGATGTGATTCCAAGTATTTTCATGGAAATGTCATCTATTCTAACAATACCTCTTCCAACATCATTCTGCAGTGCTTCCCTGACCTTAAGCTCTATTTCTTTTTTGTTTACCATTTTTATATTTAATATTTTTATTTCAATAATAAAAACTTTAAACCCTCTCTCTTTCATATCTTCATAAATTCTCTAAGTAGGGAGGTTGCATAACTACCCTTTGGTAATGAAAATTTTATCTTTAACATATTTTTATTCTGATTTAGATTGTCTGATGAAATTTCTACAATATGAAAATCATCTGGCACTACAAACGAGTCCCTTATACCTCCCTTTGATCTCATTTCTGGCATTTCCCTTATCCTGAAATCATCTTTTGAAACACCTTCATCTTCAATTATTTTTGATGTAACCTCATCAACCTTGCTTTTGTAACCAACCAGCGGGAGTTTCTCAACCTCAATCTCTTCTTTAATGTAAAAACTTAATGCCCTATTGAATATGAATGATTGATACGCATGTACAAACATCTTTCCCAATTCTACTGGTAATTGTCTCAATGCGCCCTTAAAATCATTTCTATTTTTGATAAGATAGTTTAAAATTGAATGTTCATACTCCAAATGCATAGGAAATCTCTTAATTGCCTCTTCAAAATCTTCCGTTTCTCTTAGGAAAATTCTGGCATTTATAACCTCACTGCTTTCTCCCTCAAAATATTTTGTTAGATAGGTCATTACTGCATTTTTTATATTTCCCTTTACTATCTCCCTACCAACAATATGGGTAATTGGTCTCTTTGTCCCAAATCTCTGGACTCCAAAAAAGTTTGGAAATCCCGACCTCAATTCATTATTTATTCTATCAAGCCTGTGTTTTATTTCTTCCTTAGATAGTTCAATATCTCTTATAACTATGATAAATCTGTTACCCTTTAAATCCCCGAGATTAATTCTTCTATCAGAATAATCAAAATCCTTAAGTTTTATATCCCTCAACGAGATATTTTTTATATCGTCAATGGATTTTTTCCAGATGGAAATCCTCTGTGTTGTTAATGCCCTTTTATCCTTTGTTCCAGCAAAGCCTATCCTTCTTCTACTAATCCTCAATCTCTTTGATAACTCCTTTATTGCCCTTAAGGTACTCCAGTTCCTCTTTTGTAATGTGAGATAGATATATTCTCCATATTCTAAACCCTCTTCTATTTTTATTTTTGATTCTTTATCTACCTCCAATACCTCCCCCTTAGGAGTAATCTCCTCGACAATAAAATCCTCTGGTATCTCCTTAATTTTACCACCTATACCCAGCGTTTTTGATTTATAAACCTCCATACCAAGAATTCCATCAATATTTGGTGGATTTATTTCCCTCATATCTTAATATTATTAATATGATTAATTTAACTCACTACCAGAAACAAGTACGTGAATATGATAAAAAATATAAATGGGATAAAGATAGAGCATCACATATAGTGTTACATATGACAGAAGAACTTGGTGAAATAGCCAGAAGAATACTCAGAGAAGAGGGTTATAAAAAAGAGAGATTTAATAAAGAGGAACTTGCAGAAGAACTTATAGATTTGTTATATCTGAATTTAAAACTTGCCAATAAATTTGATATAGATATGAACAAGGAATGGGATTCTATGTGGGAGAGATACGAAAAGAAGGCAAGTAGAAAATGAAATGCATATTTGAAGAACTCGTAAAACCAACACCAAAGAAGTTTTTAATATTTTTTGTTATAAGTATTTATCTTATATCATCAGAGTATACAGATAGAGTATGGTGCTTTCAGGGGCTCCCAATCCCTGTATATCAATGGTGTGGACCTGAGAATATAACAAGAGATCATGCATATTTTCTATATTACTTTCTTATTGTTGATATAGTAATTTGGTACATATTGGCATGTTTGCTTTCGTGGTTCCTTACATTAATATATGACAAATACTCAAGAATGAGGTCAACACTCTGAAATTGGTGTTTGTTATAATGAAACTCCTAATAAGTCCCAAAAATAAGGAGGAGGCTATAGAGGCTATCAAGGGGGGTGCGGATATAATAGATGTAAAAAATCCTGAGGAGGGTTCATTAGGTGCTAATTTTCCATGGGTTATAAATGAAATAAAAAATGTTACACCAAGAGATGTTGAGATAAGCGCAACAATAGGGGATTTTCCATATCTTCCAGGAACAGCATCATTGGCAGCGAGGGGTGTTGCAACATTGGGTGTGGATTATATAAAAGTGGGTTTATACGGGATTGAAAATATTGACCAGGGTATAAAAGTTGGAAATGCTGTTGTTAAATCAGTAAAGGATTATGACAATAATATAAGGGTTGTTATTGCAGGTTATGCAGATTATTATAAAATCAATTCTGTTGGACCAGAAATTGTATTAAAAATCGCTCAGAAATCAAAAGCAGATTTTTTTATGTTAGATACTGCCATAAAGAATAATGGAAATCTTTTTTCTCACATATCCAAAAGCAACTTAAGGAGTTTGGTAAAAAAGGCACATAATATTGGAATTCTTGTTGCCGTTGGTGGTTCTATAGGAAAAGAGGATATAGAGCCACTGTTTGATACGGGAGTGGATGTTATAGGCATAAGAGGTTCAGTATGTGATGAAAACAACAGATTGGATGGCAAGATAAGAATGGAAAGGGTTATGGTGCTGAAAAATATTATTGAAGGGATGTATAGAAAGTCATAGATATTCATACATATTCATAGATACAATATGTTTATATTAATTTTTTATATTAATATCAAAAACAATAAAGATAAAGGTTAAAAATGGGTGAAAAACCAATAATAGACAAAAGGTTTAATGAAAATATAGATATAGATAAAAGAGTTAAGGAGGGCTCTATTTTGGCGAGGATATATATTGAGGTACAGGGTAATGATAAAGAGGCTGCCAAAAAGGCGCTTGAAAGTACAATATTTGGAAATCTTTTGGAGGAAAGATATATTGACTTGTTAAGTGTCAGATTCTTTGATATTAGAAAGGATAAGACAGGTGACTTTTTTTCAGGTGTTGCAGAGATCAAACTTCTATCAAGGGACTTTAGATGGTTTGTTTCGATTGTGATGAGATATGGTCCATCAGCTATTGAAATAATTAAACCCCATAATGTTAATCTATCATTGGATGAAATGCATTCTATATTAGCAGATGTGTCTGAAATTAGTCAATCTTATGCATCACAGATAATGGCACTCCTAAAGGATGATGAGAGAAGAATGCTGTATCAAAGAATCATCAGTAAAGCAAATAAAAATCTTATTTGATTAATTTGATTATTTTATTTTTAATTAATTCAATCCATATAATTCCTTAAGTACGGAATTTCTTATCTCGCTTGCGTCTGGTAATTTAGCAACAATTTTACCATTTCTAATAACTTTTTTTAGTAATGGCCTCATCTTTTTATTACATATGGGGCATTTGTATGATTTTTTGGATATATTATCAATTATAGATAAATATTCATTGCATGAAAAACATTTATATAATTGCTTCTCTCCCCCAAAAACACCCCTTTTTGATATTGGTTTTCCATCAATCTCAACAATATTCATAGCCATATCAACTGTAGGCGAATTTGAAACATAAGTTCCTATCCCAAAACCATCAACTGGACTGTCTTTCAATTGAGTTATCAATTCCTCATCAACACCACCCGAGATGAATATCTTCACATCATTATAACCCCTTATATCCAATTCCCATCTAATCTCTGAAATGATTTCCTTAAGATTTCCTCTCCTTGATTTGGGTGTATCCAGCCTGACTGCTGAAAGATTTTTTATGGTTTTTGCAGCGTTTATTGTCTCCATCTTCTCATCAGAGAAGGTATCACATAAGGCTATTCTTGATATATTCATTGGAATTATCTCATCAAATGCCCTCCAGGCATCCTCCGGATTTTCAAACATAATAATTAATGCATGAGGCATGGTACCTTGTGGTTTAATCTTTATCATTTTTGCAGATAATACGGCAGATACACCATCAAAACCACCGATATATGATGCTCTATCAATCATTGGAGATATTGCAGGATGCATTCTCCTCACACCAAATGATAATATCTGTTTATCCATAGCAATCATTTTTATTCTTGCTGCAGATGTAGATATCCCAGTTGCCTGACACAGAAGTCCAAGAAGAGGTGTTTCAAGTTCACAAAAGTCTTTATAGTTTCCCTTTATGTTCATTATTGGGTTCCTAACACCATTGATATCTTTTGGTTTGAATATCGTTCCCTCAGGTAATGCACTTACATCTACAGGGTAACCCTCAAGAAGATTCATAGCCTCCTCTATTCCACATAAAACAGCAAAATTCCAGTTTTTTGGTAGAGAACCACATGAAATCTCTGCAACAACCTTCCTATTAATATCCCTTGCCTCTAAAATCTGTTTTGTTCTTCTAAAGTAAATATCTGTAGTCTTACCTCTTTTTATTTCATCATCTGTGGCACTATAAAATAATCTTCTATTTTTCATCTTGCCTTAAACATCACTCCCTCTACTTTCTCCTCACTATGAAGGAATCTCTTTGTTAGTGGTGGAGTAATTAATGTAGTCAAAGTAGCAAGTATAACAAATGATGAAAATATGGATATATCTATTATCCCGTTTTCAAGTGCGACATTTGCTGCTGCTAAACCAACAGCCAAACGGGTAATCATAGCAAATGATACCCCAATGGTTTCTCTATTATTTAATCCTATGAATTTTCCAACTATAAATGCACCAGCAAATTTGGATAGTATTGCGATTAAAATTAATAATATTGCAAAAGTGAGTTTGTCCTGTAAACCAAAAAACACACTCAGGTCTGTCTTTGCACCAACCATAAAGAAAAATATTGGGATAAAGAAGCCATAACCTATAGCATTAATCTTTTCAATAAACCAGCCAGTCTTTACTGACTCTGAAAATGCTAGACCTGCCAGAAATGCTCCTATTATGCTGTGTAAACCTATCTCCTCTGATATGAGTACTATAAGAAGCAGAGTGATAATCATAAATCTTGTCTCAGCTTCAAGAGAAATCATCATCTTGGGTCTTTTGAGTAATATATTTGCAAATTTTGGTGTTAGATAGAGAACTGCTAAGAAAAACAAAAAAATTATGATGATGAATTGGAAAATACTATCTTCTTCAATTTTCAATAAAACTGCTAATGATATCATACTCAGAACATCATCTATGGTTGCAGAACCAATAATTAGACTTCCAAGTCTTGTTGTTACTAAATCAATCTGTTTGAGTACAGGTATGACAACACTAATGGAGGTGGTAGATAGAATAACTCCTACGAGAAGTGATACCTTGAAGCCCAAATGAAATAATTGTGCTAAGAAAAAACCAGATACAAATGGTAATAAAAATGTCATCATTCCAAGTAAAATTGTCTCCTTTAAATCTCTCTTTACAATTTCTATATTCATCTCCATACCGGCAAGAAACATCAGAAATATGATGCCTATATTTGCAAGTTCATTAAGTATTTCCCCATATTTGATCTGACTTTCTTGAAGTTCTTTTTTATCTGCAAATGTAAGTAGATTACCTGCCCTATCAACCGAGATTATTGAATATTGCGTATATCCTATCAAAGGCAGGATACCATACCCTCCCAAAAGTATTCCAAATATAACAATTGCAGTTACTTCTGGAATATGTACATTTCTTGTTATTACTGGTGCAATAAATGCTACCCCAAGAATTATTAAGAAAAGTAATAGTAGATCCATCATATCACCCAAGTATCTCTAATGCCAATTTCCTGCACTCATCTCTATCCCCTACTATTATCAAGACATCCTTTGGCAGTATCTTATCATTTTTTTCAGGAGAAAAGAATTTATTTTCTCTATATATAGAAACAATTTTTGCCTTTTTGTTCTTAAGTGAATCTATCTTCATACCCTTGTAAAATATTGGAATTTCAACAAATATGGATTCAAATTTCTCTGTACCTACTATTGTATATCCATAAACAGCAGTCTCAAAGAAATGCGACAAAACTAAAGAAGGCGCAATGGCTACATCTATCCCAAGATCCGTAAACATTCTCTGATTTTCTGAGAGATTGACCTTTGCTATAACCTTCCTTGCACCAAGTTTTTTTGCAAAGAGACAAGCCATAAGGTTTTTTTCATCTGAACTGGTGAGTGCAACCACAGTATCTGCCTTATCAACACCAATTTTCTTTAAGACATGAGATCTTGTTGCATCCCCTGTTATTACAGAAAAATCATATTGCGTAGAAATCTTTTTGGCAAGTACCTCATCTTGTTCTAATACGATTACATCCATACCGGCTCTCAAAAGCCTTATAGCTAAATTAATTCCTATCTCATTTGCTCCAACTATAATTATCATTTTTCCTTTACCCTCTATATATAAATGAATATGTTCCCATAAATAATCATCAAAATGAAAAGAATTAATCTGGCTATCGTGGTATCTGAGTTTAATTATGAGATAACATACGCGATGGTAGAATTAGCAAAGGAACATGCCCGCTTTTTGGAGGCAGATATATCGGAAATAGTTAAGGTTCCGGGAGTCTTTGATATGCCACTCGTGGTGAAAAAATTGCTTGAAAGGGATAGCATAGATGGCGTTGTTGCTCTTGGTGCGGTAATTGAAGGGCAGACACAGCATGACGAGATAGTTGCACAACATGCGAGCAGAAAGATTGCTGACATTTCGGTTCAATATGAAAAGCCAGTAGGTCTTGGAATTGCAGGTCCAGGAATGAGTAGATTGGAGGCTCATGAGAGAGTAGAATATGCTAAGAGGGCAGTGGAGGCTACAGTGAAGATGTGTAAATTAATGAACAGGATGACAAGATACCAGTATAGTAGTAATGATAGTAACGATAGTAATGATGACAAAGGTAATGATTATAATATATCATCATCTGTTGGGGAGTTTATGGAAATGGGTTAAATCTGAATTTACATCCTTTTTATAAATTTTATAGTAATCTTAGATTTCCAGTAATCCTATCAATCTCGTTCTCTGGAGCAGGACCTATTCCAACACATGTTATGGTTCCCTCGGGTATTTCTGTTCTTCCAGCATCACGAATCAATTCAACTGGTAACTTTGCATTCTTTGCGGCATGAAAAATCTTTAATAATTCATTTTCGTCTTTACATGCAAGAATGCTCTTTTTCTGCCCTTGATTAAGCCAATTATCTGTCCATTTACTTTTATTGGCGGCGGAAACAGAAGCATGTGCTACCTGAGATGCAAGTTTTCCCTTACTCATTTTTATATCTCTTCTTACCACAACAACCTGTTTCAATGTATATGTAGTTTTTTTACCCTTTTTATCCCCTTCTTTTATTAAAAAGTATTTTAAATTCATCAGCCTTCTCCATCGGATTTTCATCATATATTATCGCCCTCCCTATATTTATCAAAAGATTCTCTCCAAGTATTTTAGATATTTTATTAATATCCCCCTTTTGTTTTCCTATACCCGGGCAAAGATATATTGTTTCATCTCTTGAGAGTGAGACAATCTTTTTCAAATCCATTTTATTTATATGCTTTGTTGTTCCAACAACAAGACCATCAGCCTTTGCTGTTCTGGATTCATATGCTATCTTTTCATACAGATAAAGATTATCTGCATGCGTCATTTTTTGAATCCATTCAGATTCGGGGTTTGACATTAGTGTAAGAACAAATATGCCAAGATTATAATTATGGGCTGTAGATACAGCATTCTTAATATTTCCTGCGAATGGTGAGAATGTGATTGCATCAAAACCAGCCTTCGATGACCAGTAAAATGCAGAATCATTTGATTCGTTTATATCGTTCAATTTATGGTCAAGAATTGAGATACATCCATTATTCTTTATCTCCTTGTTCAATTCAATTAGTTGGTCAAGTGTCATTAAAAAGAGCGTGTACTGGGAATTAATTTTATAAGCACATGTAGATTCATTGGTCATATCAACCATGTCAATACAGAAATGGAATATGTTCTCATTATATTTATCCGGTATTATATCACTATCTCTCTGGCCCTTTATGGCAGGATCCAAACCAATGCATAGAATACTATCCTTATTTTCTCTTACCCTTATATATCTATCAAAGAATGTCATGTTATAAATTGAGATATTTATACCTTTAAGTATAATATATTGATTATTATTTTGATTATTATTTAAGGAATATAAAAGAAAAATGGATTCCATTGTCAGTGCGGCTTTACAACATGGAAAACTTGAAAGAAGGGGGTTTGATGAGTTTGATAGTGTTGAAAAAATAAAGATTGTGGTTCTTGGTACTGGTGGAGCAGGTAATAACACTGTGAACAGACTGGAACATATAGGGATTGAAGGTGCAGAGCTAATTGCTGCAAATACAGATAAACAGGATTTGAAAAAAATTTCTGGCGATATCACAAGAATTCTGATAGGGGCAAAGCTGATGGGTGGTTTGGGTGCAGGAGGATTTCCAGAGCTGGGAGAGAAGGCTGCCGAGGCAAGTAGACATGAGTTAAGCGATCTGTTAGCCAATACTCACCTATTGTTCCTAACTGCTGGAATGGGTGGTGGAACGGGAACTGGTTCTGCACCAGTAATTGCAGAGATTGCAAAGGATCAAGGTGCAATAGTGGTAGCCATAGTTACATTTCCATTTAAATTAGAGCGTTCTAGACTCGACAAGGCAAGGATGGGAATAGAAAAACTAAAAAAGGTTGCAGATACTGTTATCATTATAGATAACAACAAACTTGTTCAGTATGTTCCGAATTTACCTATAGATAAGGCATTCTCTGTGGCGGATGAAGTTGTGGCTAGGGCTGTAAAGGGAATCACAGAGACAATAATGGAACCAAGTCTGATAAATTTGGATTTTGCAGATATCAGGTCAGTATTGAACAATGGAGAGGTGGCGGTAATATCGGTGGGGGAGGGTGAGGGTCCAGACAGAGTAGAAAATGCTGCTAGGAATACACTTCAACAACCGTTGTTAGATGTTGATTATTCCAAGGCTACGGGGGCATTAATTCATATAACTGGGGGAGAGGATATGACACTGGGAGAGGCAAATGCCATCGGCGAGTTAATTACAAAGGAATTGAGGTCAGATGCATCTGTTACATGGGGGGCGAGAATAGATACCAAAATTCATGATAGGATCGAAGTAATTGCTATCATTACCGGTGTACGTTCGCCTAACATCCTTGGTGGCAGGGGTTATGATGAATCAGCAGGTGCTTTCCTGTACACCGAGGAATTCTACAAGTGGGATAAAGGGATCAGAGAGATATAAAGATTAGTGAAGTAATGCATCAATTTTCTCTTAGATGATATTCTCTCTATAAAATCAACAGCTCTGCCAATAACAAAAGGAGGTGCAAATGAAGGTAAGAAAGATTGTAATTTGTAATTTCTTTCAGGTTATTTGGTGTTTATAATGACTGTCCCTATATCTGAACTCAAATCAAGATTGTCTAATATCAGAAAGGATATGTCCAAAGAGGGTATTGACTCCTTGCTAATTTCGGGAAAAGGCAATATAATATATCTGACTGGGGGAGAAGATGGAGTGGTTGTTATAACAACAGAGCATGCAATTCTATGGTTAAAAGACATCTATATAAAACATTATGAGGAATTGTATCTCCATAAAAATTACCCGTTTGAGATTAGAGAATACGGCAATGATGTAACCAATGATGTAATTGAATATCTAAAATGTCTAAAAAACAGAATAGGTGTGGAGAATATAACCATAAATTCATATGAGAAATTACTTGCTAAGATAAAAAATAAACTCATTATTTCAAACATTGTTGAATTTAGGAGAATGATAAAATCAGATTTTGAGATAGATATGCTTAAAAAATCTGCTGAGATCGCAAAAAAAGGAATGTGTAAGGCATATGAAGTAATTAGAGATGGAATTTCAGAGGCAGAGGCTGCAGCAGAAATAGAATCCACCATAAGAAAACATGGCTCAGAAACACCCCCATTCGGGAGTGGAATTCTACTCGCCTCCGGTTCATCAACTGCAGATATTCATGCAAAACCAACACAGAATAAGATAAAAAATAATTCGTTGGTAATTGTAGATTTGGGTGCAAGGTATAATCATTATTTTTCCGATATGACCCGGAGTATACCTGTCGGTAACATAGGTAAAAAGGAAAGAGATACATTTGAATTCATTAAGAGCCTTGAGGAAGAAACAATAGAAAGACTTGAAATAGGTATCAGGGCAGAAGACATACACGAATTTGTTAAAAACGAAATAAACAAAAGGGGTTATAAATTTTATCATTCCACCGGACATGGTGTTGGATTGGAGATACATGAATTACCAAATATAGCATCTGAATCTGATATCCATCTTAAGGATAGAATGGTTTTTACTATAGAACCAGGTATATATATACCAAAAAGATTTGGGGTTCGTTTTGAAGACACTGTATTACTTAGAAAAAATAAAATAGAGATAATTACGAGATGAGTAATATAAAATACAGGATAAAGAAAAGACAGGTCAAGATAGCCATTGAAAGAATTGAACGACTTTTTGAAGAGGCTGAAAATGCAGCCCTTGAAGGTGATATTGAATTTGCAAACGAGTATGTGATAAACGCAAGGAGGATAAGTATAAGACATAACATACCCATTCCAAGAGAACTCAAGAGAAAATTTTGCAAATATTGCTACAGTTATCTTTTACCTGGAGTAACATCAATGGTAAGAATAAATTCAAATGAAAAGAGGGTTGAAATAAAGTGCTTAAGCTGTGGAAAAAGAATTTATTATCCATATATCAGAGAGGTTAAGGAAAAGAGAAGATTATAAATATTAGAAAATTGATATAATAATAAAATGGCTGAATTGAGGAAGGTTGTTTTGGATGTGTTAAAGCCTCATTCTCCAGATATCGTCTCTTTTGCCAAGGAGCTTTCATCAATAGAAGGGATAGATGGTGTTAACATTAGTGTTTACGAAATAGACAAAGAGGTAGAGAATGTGAAGATTACCCTTATAGGAAAATTCAATGATTTGAATACAATAAGGGCGATAATATCTAATTCTGGGGGGACAATACATAGCATTGATGAGGTTGTGGCCGGTAGAATGGAGGTAAGGGAGGAGGAAACACTTCATGAGAGGATGCATGAATAAACAGCAATAAATAAACAAGAGATAGAATGTGTGAGGAGTATAGGGCAAAAATCGATAGATATCTAAGAAATGCAAGACCGTGGTTTGAAAATCTGAGGATTGAAAAATCTGATATTATGGATGTGAATAAGATATCTAAACAATTTTATGATATTGCTATTTCATACTATAAGGATGCACTGTATTTCTATAAGAAAAATGAATATGCAAATTCACTTGCAGCATTGGAATATGCAGAGGGATGGTTGGATGCGGGGTGCGCAATTGGAATTTTTAGGAAGTATAATAAAAATAAGAACAGGTAATCTCAATTTATCTAATATTATTTATCTAATCCATCGGTGCCTCAACCTTTTGCAGTATCTTTGCTATAACATCATCCGCAGTCATGCCCATCTCTGCAAAATGCGGATAGAGAATTAATCTGTGTCTAAGTATGGGAAAAGCAAGTTTTCTAACATCTTCAGCGGTTGCATAATCCCTCCCCTCTATAAATGCCTTGGCTTTTATTGTTCTCATAAATGCTATAGATGCTCTTGGGCTTCCACCAGCCATGAGTTCCCTTCTTTTTCTGGTTTCATTTATTATATTAACGGCGTATTCTAAAATAGAATCGGCAACAAATATCTTCTCAAATATCTCTTTCTGAATAATCCTTATTTCAGCAGGATTAAAAATAACATTAATTCTCTGTCTTTTCAATTTTGATTTCATAATCATAATCTCTTCCTCAGGAGAAAGATACTTCATTACCGATTTAAAAAGAAATCTATCAAGTTGTGCTTCTGGGAGTGGATAAGTACCCTTTTGTTCTATTGGATTCTGATTGGCTATTACTATAAATGGTTTTGGCAATTCATATGTGATTCCCCCCAAGGTGACTCTTTTTTCAGCCATTGCCTCGAGTAGTGCAGATTGTGTCTTTGGTGGCGCCCTGTTTATTTCATCCACAAGGAGAATATTTGTAAATATAGGACCTTTGATTAACTCCCATTGCTTTGTCTCCTCATTATATTTCATCATACCTAGTATATCACTAGCAGTTAAGTCAGGAGTGCATTGAATCCTCTTGAATATACAATCCAATGTGCTTGCAATGGCATTTGTTAGTTCGGTCTTACCCATTCCTGGGACACCCTCAAGCAGTACATGTCCCTCAGAAAAAAGAGCAATAAGAATATTCTCAATGATTTCGTCATTGCCAATTATCACCTTATGAATCTCATTGTATAGGGAAGCAAACTGTTGCTTTATATCCTTGTCCCTTTCAACCCTTGCAATCTCAGGCATTTTAATTTAATTATACTTATTAAATATATCTATTAATATTTATTGAGGATATGCCAATTAAATACAATTAAATAGGAAGTGTTACATATGGCTGAAATACCATTAGCACCCATTGAAAGGATAATGAGAAGGAGTAGTATGATGGCAGGTATCGAGAGGGTTAGTGGTAGAGCAGTAGAAGAGTTAAGGGATGAAATTGAGTCTATAGCAATTGAGATATCACGTAAGGCTGCAATTTTTGCAAAACATGCTGGAAGAAAAACAATAAACCACGAGGATGTAAAACTTGCAAAGGAACAAAAATGACTTCAGTTACCGTCATTGGCGCATCGGGATACATAGGTTCAGAGATACTCAGACTTCTTGTAAATCATCCGAGGATAGAAGAAATAATCCCTGTATCAAGGAGTCTTGCAGGAAAAAATGTGGTATCATATCTAACACATCTTCGAGGATTTATTGATCATAAACTCAAATTTCAGAACATGCATTTTGAAAAAATAGATACAGACTTCCTTTTTGTAGCAGCACCCCCAGGTAAATGGATAGAATCAATTCCATCAATCTTGGATAGAGGCACAAGGGTCATTAGTATGGGTGGAAAATTTAGGATAAAGAATCCGGATATAGATAAAAAACTTTATCCCGATTATGATAACAAATCCCTTCTGAATGAAGCAGTATATGGCTTACCAGAATTATATAGAAAAGAAATTAAGAAGGCAAGATTTATTGCAAACCCGGGATGTTATACAACATCGATAATACCTGCTATTGCACCACTATCAGAATTCAAATCCAACCTTGATTTAAAAAGTATAGTTATTACTTCAATATCTGGAAGCTCTGGAGCAGGGATCAAATTATCCAAATTTTTGCATCATCCCAATGTTTCTGGGAATATAAGGCCATACAATATCCTTTACCATAGGCATACACCGGAGATGGAATTTATATTATCACAGCATTTTAATTCCGAACTAAGGATATCATTCACACCATCTGTTGGTGATTATTCAAGAGGTATACTGTCCTATATCTCAATATTTACAAAGAAGGAGATAAAATCAGATATCATAAAACACTTTCAGAGATATTATAAAAGAGAGCCATTCATAAGGATTTTATCCTCAGATAAAGATAATATTCCAAACCTGAAGGATGTTGTAAATACAAATTTCTGTGACATTGGAGTAAACTATGATAGAACAAGGAAGAGAATATTACTCCTTTCAGCATTGGATAATCTCATAAAGGGCGGTTCTGGTACAGCCGTTCAGAATATGAATATAATGCTGGGGGTTGATGAAAGGTTGGGTTTGAATATAATTGCTTTAAGTCCATAAAAATCAAATATTAAATCAAATTTCCCTCTCAATTCTTTTGGTTATATCCATCATCCCCGCAAATATCAATCCCAAATATATGTCTGATTTTGTAATCACTATGAGGTCAGCATTCTCACCAGTCCTTGTTATTATTAGCTTAGCCTCGTCCGTTTCTACAGTTATTCTATTTACAGATTCCCTATCCAATTCATCATTTACCCTTCTAGCAGACCCAGCCACAGTTGATGCCATCATAGCCACTCTCTCAGCATTAATATTTTCAGGCAGGTAACTTGCTAATAACGTTCCATCCCTCGCCATTATTAAAGAACCATCTATGTCACCAATACTCATAAGATCCCTCAATATATCATAGAGTTTTTCCATCCTCTTCTTTTCAAATACTTCAAATTCACAGTATGGGTCTCCCATCGCCATACATTTTGTTTCAATGCATTCCATCTCTCTTTTAAAGACCTCCTCCGTATCACCTGCAAATACACCAGACATAACTGAGCATACCGGTTTATCACTATACCTGTATCCTACAACATCAAATGAGTTTTTCACTCTAACCCTAAACAATAAATTTTCCTCATCGTAAGATGTTAATTCAGGAATACCATAACCCCTCCTAGGAAGTTGCTTCAGCAACTCAAAGATAATTCTTCTTTTTGATAATGCCCCTACAGGCTTTATAATGACTTTTTGGATACTGCTAACGGCTTCAATTGTTGCATATTTTGCCACATCATGAGCTATCGTATCCGCTGTTATTCCAATAATATTCTCAAACTCCCTCTTGATTGCAGGTTGTTCCTCCCTCGGAATTATTGCTGAACTGTTTTTCTCAAAGATTATTTCTCCCTTATCTTCATCGAAAAGAAGCTCAAATTCTTTATATTCCTTTGAATCTTTTTGAATATTATATGGCATTCCTATTTCTCCAATACCCTCGTCACTCAATTTAATCTCAAATTCACAGTGGTCGTATTCGGGCATCGCCAAACAAATGCGTTCACTACAGTCTGCTTTCCTGCCGAAAACCACTTCAAAGAGAGCAGCAAGCTTTCCAGACATTTCATAACATACTGGTTTCCTAGAATCCTCGTAGACAATCGCATTATAGCAGTTTCTAACATTTACCTTGAACATACCCTTATCTTCATCCCAATCTGCTAATTCCACAACACCATAACCCATCCTAGGCAACAAACCAAGAAGCCTTACAACACCCTCCTTCTTCGATAACTTTCCTTTCTTGAGTATGGACCTATGGATGTAGTTGAAGAAAACACTGTTCGACTTCTTAATTGCGTTGTATATAATCATCTTTGAGGCGGGCCCAACTATTTTCTCGTACTCTCTTTGAATAAGTGGATCATCATTTCTACTATTCATCCTCGAGCTAACCCCCTCAAAGAACATCTCTCCAGATTCCTCGTCATAAAATATAGTAATGGTCCTCATTCCAATTTTCCAGATGCAATCCCTAAAACCAAATCAGTCTTTGTTATAATCCCAATTTCCGGGTCCATAACAGGGATTCCGGATATATTCTTTTCCAACATAATATTTACCAAATTACCTATATTGTCCTCACCTGAGACAGTTATGGGATTACTTGTCATAATATCCTCAACCTTCAATCTCCTTATATCAGGATGGTGGAATTTATCCAATGCCCTCCTGAAAATATTCAGACCTCTTGCAATATCCTTCTCTGTTACAATTCCTACAATAAACCCCCCATTCTCTACTATAAGCCTTTTTATATTATTATCAATCATAAGTTTTCTTGCATATACAATTGTATCATTTGGGTTTATAACAATTGGATTTTTTGTATAGAAATCCTTTACGAGTTTTTTTGAATCCCTGAGGCATTTTATCAAATCTGTTTTAGTAACCAAACCTATAATCTCATCATTATATTTTATTGGAAGTGATGAAAATCTATTTTTTATCATTATCTCTGCCATTTTTTTAATATCTTCTTTATGTGTTACATATTTTATATCCATTTCCATATCTGATGATATGTAAATATCCTTAGACTCTAAATTTAGAAATTTCATATCCTTTGTCATTGCGGATGATACATGAATCTGAGTTGTTTTAAGTTTTCTTTCCCTTCCAGTACCAAGTCTCCTTCCTATATCCTCTTCCGTTATAATTCCAATAATTCTATTATTATCAGTCACTATCAATCTTGATATACCATGCTTCTCCATAAGTCTAATAGCATCCTCAAGATTTCTATCCTTATCTATGGTTATAAAATCCTCAACCTTGGTCATAATCATTTTTCTTTTGATATATCCTCTATAAACCTTTTATGTAATGCTTTCAATACCCTTTTTCCATCATCTTGCTTTACTATAAACGATATATTCACTTCAGATGAGCCCTGTGCTATCATTATTATATTGACATCTTCATCCGCAACTGTTTGAAATACCTTTGCTGCCAAACCCTTTGTCCCTTGCATTCCAACACCCACCACAGTTATTATGCAAACATTCCTTATAATCTCCAAATCTCTAAATCCATTACTTACAAAACCCTGAGATAAAATTTTAACTGCATCATCCAAAAACTCATTTTTTATTACAAATGAAAGATTTGACTCCGAAGAACCAGAAATCATAAGAATATTGATATTTTTTTCACCAAGAAGTGTAAACAATTTTCCAGATATATTTGGAGTTTCTATCATACCAACCCCTTTTAAATTCACTATACTAACATCGTTCTGGATTGTAACGGCCTTAATAACAGTCTCTATCTTCTCCTGTTTTTTTACAATCAAGGTTCCACTACATTCTGGATTGAATGTGTTTTTTATTCTAACGGGAATATTGGCATCCATTGCAGGTTCTATCATCTTTGAGTGTATTACCTTTGCTCCAAAATATGCCAAATCAACTGCCTCTATATACGATAATGTTGGAATCAGTCTTGCGTTTGGAATAATCCTAGGGTCGGTGGTCAGAATTCCATCAACATCTGTCCATATCTGAACCTCACTTGCATTGAGATATCTACCAAGTAATGATGCCGTGTAATCAGAACCTCCCCTACCCATGGTTGTTATTGTACCATCACTATTAGCAGCTATAAATCCTGCAACTACAGGTATTGTACCATCACCTATTATTGGATTAATCTTATCTTTAATGGTATCATTCAATATATTAAATAATGGTCTTGCTCTCCCAAAGTTTGAGTCTGTGATTATTCCTGCCTCATAGCCAGTTAATGCCTTTGCCTTTATATTCCTGGAATTAAGGGCTGCAGAAATGACAATTATTGAAAATCTCTCACCGAATGATAGTATGTAATCCAAGGATTTTGGAGACAGGTCCTCCAAATAACCAACACCCAAAAGAACAGTTCTCAATTCCTCTGATAGTTCATTTATTTTTGTAATAGCATCATTCAAAATGTTTTCATCTATGATAACGCCCTTAGCAGTTTCAATATGTTTGTTCCTGATTTCATCAACGAATTTATCTGCCTCTCTTTCCACAACACTACTTGGAAGGTCTATGACCCTATTGGCTATATCAATGAGAGAATCTGTAACGCCCCTCATTGCCGAAACCACCACTATTTTATCGTCTTTTTCGTTCTCTATAATCCCCAACACTTTTTTTATGCTATCTTCCGAGCCTATTGAGGTTCCACCAAATTTCATCACAATCATTTTTATCAAAATTATCTATTATCTAGATACCAACATTCCTGCAAATGTAGAATTCATAATATAACTTCCAACAAAATATATCCCAAAGGAAATAACGATTAGGATTACTATATATTTAACCCCACCTTTAGCATTTCCAGTTCTGATTAGACTCATAATTATCCCACCAAATATTGATGATACCATCAGTGATATATATGCATATTTTTCTATAAAGTTTATAAATCCTTCGTCAATACCATTTAATGATATAGTTGATTGGGATGTAAGTTCTGACGGCATTTGTGAGGATATTGTATTGATATTTATTGCCAATAATTTTACTAAAAATGTGGATACAACAAATAATGCCGGAGCACCTATTCCTATAGCAATAAATATAAAGATTACATACATAAGAACTCCAGCAGATATTTCTTTATGTATTAATTGTTGGTCTCTTAAATCAGATGCTGTCTGGTCCAATAAATCTGCGAGTTCACCTCCTGATTGAATACTACTAACTATCAATTCCATGGTTCTGGTAAGATGGTCAGATCTTATCCTCTTTGTTGTATCCATCAGAGCAGATGCCAGATCCCTACCCATCATTGTTTCCCTACCTACCCTCTTTATTTCCTCTGCCAATGGACCAAATTCAGGTCTTCCTGAAAGTATTAATGCCTTATCTGTTGTTAAACCAGCCCTTATGTTTGATGACATCAACTGCAATACATCTGGAAGAATTTCCTCAACCTGTCTTGTTTTTGAGTCTATGGAGAGATTTATCCAGAGATAAAAAAATGTTTCCACCAGTATAAAACCAATAATGAATCCCATAATACCTCTAATCACATTATTTAGAGAACTTAGAAGATTGAAATAAATAATAATCTCTGCAACAAGAATACCTGTCATAAAACCCATAACGAGCACAAATACCAAAAATTTGTCGGCATCTATCTTTATTGTAGAACAAACAATCATTGATTTAAATCTTTTCCTTAACCAGATCGGTATGAATCTCAATATAAAATAAAACGCCATATTAACCACCCATTAAATTGGGTCTCTTTGATTTTATTATAAAAATAAAGATTAATTGCATGAATATTACTGCAATTAAGAGACACCAAAATGATATTTCATTACCTATACTCTCCATTCCAGGAAAACTAGAGAGGACAATCATCACAGTGATTCCCAATGATGGGACTATAACTGCAACCATCATATACATCATTGATAGTGGATTTAATGCAGACTGATATTTTCTGATTTCTATCAGTTGCTCCTTGGATAATGCATTGATTACAACAGCCAGATTATCACCAACATCACTACCAGATTTTATTGAGTTTACCAATTGCCACAGCGCTCTTCGAAAGTAATTTGATGGGTTTCTTATTGCCAATTCTTCTAAGGTTTCTGTAACAGGTTTTCCAGTCCTTACCTTCTCAATAACATTCTTAAATTCCTCTGATATCTCACCATAATCTCCAGATGCAATTGCAACAAATGTATCAAAGATTGGAATACCTGACCTTATCTGAACGAGAATTGTTCTTAGAACAAACAGCAAATTCCTATCAATATCGGCAACCCTCCTTTTTATTATCGATTTGGGATAATACATCATCTGAAAGAAAATAAAAAATGCAAATCCAACACCAAATCCAATGCCAAATATGTATGGAGTTAAATCACCAAAAATCTGGAATTTTATATCTATAACTGAAAATAATATAGAGACTAATGTTGAAACCAATACAAAAAGTAATGTTGCAAGGAAGACACACACGGAGAGATATTCCCTTGAATTTATTGCATACTCCTCCAATATACCGGACTGTTTTAAATCAAACTCTATATTAGAAAATATCTTTGAAAGTATTGCTCCTATACCTATAAAAATCCTTGAGGCTGACCTGATTCTATTGGATTTTAGATAAGGTATTCTTGCAGTTGACATGATTAAAAGAATATTTATCCTAATCAAATAAAAACATTATCATCTTTTAGAGCGTGTCCAATAACTCACTAAAATCTATCAAATGTTGGTGTTCATATATATTTTCTTTATATAAGGGAATTTTTGGACACACACGAAAAATAGAAAAG
>CAZQER010000004.1:0-39184 GCA_964592095.1 uncultured archaeon | reverse complement strand
TATGTTAGATTTTTTACGCTAGAAATCCTAAAGGATTTCTACATAGCTTATATTTTGATTTTTATATTTATTGAAAAAAATCTATATTATTAGATATAAAAAATTAAAATTGAATGAGGGTTACATCACATTCACCAATCAAGAGTAAATACACTCCAAATATATTTTAAGATTAATTAACAGGGTGCAAGTGTATTTTTGTACCCATGGTTTCTGGAGTGGGCTGTATCTTGATTTAGTGGATGTAATCTGATTTTAAATGACTTTTAAAGAGGTGATTGTAATGGCAAAAGCACCAGTAGATACCATTAAGTATAATATATATGCAGATATTGTTATTGATGGTGTTGTGGAAAAACCAGATGTAGTAGGTGCAATCTTTGGTCAATCTGAGGGTTTGTTGGGTGAGGAATTAGAACTTAGAGAACTTCAAAAGACGGGAAGGATTGGGAGGATCGAGGTCAATATAGAAACAAAGGCGGGAAAATCTAAGGGTGAGATTATTATCCCGTCAAGTCTCGGTATGGTGAAAACTGCTATCGTCGGAGCAGCTATAGAGAATGTAACAAGAGTTGGTCCATGTAATGCAACTATACGAATCAGAAATATTGAGGATGCAAGAAATGTGAAGAGGAAGCAGGTGATTGAAAGAGCAAAGGAATTGCTCAAGAAGATTATGAATGAGAGCGTTCCTGAGACTGAAAAGATTACTGAGGAGGTAAAGAAATCTGTTCAGATGGCAGAGATAACAACATATAAGGGACTTCCGGCAGGACCTGGGATAAAGGATGCTGAAAGTGTGATTCTTGTTGAGGGCAGGGCTGATGTTCTAAATATGCTAAGATGTGGTATAAAAAATGCTGTTGCAATAGGTGGTACAAATATACCAAAGGCTATTATTGATTTGAGTAAGGAAAAAACAACAATCGCATTCGTAGATGGTGATAGGGGTGGTGAAATAATTATGAAGGAGTTATCACAGGTTGCGGATATAGATTTTGTAGCACAAGCACCTAAGGGTAAAGAGGTTGAGGAGTTGGGCAAGAAGGAGATAATAATGGCTCTTAGGAGAAAGGTGCCGATAAGTCAGATAAAAGAGCAAAGAGGGAGGATTGAGGAAGAAGCAATCCTTAAGGAAGAAAAGAAGACGGAGAAGTTATTGAATCTTTTAAGAGAGGTAAAGGGTAAATTAAGTGCGAGGTTATATGATGAGAATATGGAATTGATCACTGAAATGGAAATAAAGGATCTTATAGATTCACTTGCAGATGTACAGCCATATGCAGTAGTATTTGATGGCATAGTAACACAGAGATTAATAGATGTTGCATCAGAAACCGGAGTAAAATATCTTGTTGGTGTTAATAGATCCTCCATATCAAATACAAAAAATGTTAGGGTTATAACAGAAAAGAAATGAATATTTTAAATTTAAATTATTTAATTATTAAAATTAATGTATTTTTAAAGAAAGAATACTAAGTTTTAACTTACTACCTTTTTCTTGGGGAGGGAAATTGGAGAACACACTTGTTCCAAAACACGAGGTATTGGCACCTGAAGAAGTTGAAAAATTGCTTGAGAGTTATAATGTAACACATGAATTGTTACCAAAGATTAAACTGAGTGATCCGGGTATAAAAGGACTCAATGCTAAGGTTGGGGATGTAATAAAGATAACAAGGAATGAACCCGAAATAGGTAAAAATTTCTACTACAGGGTTGTAGTAAAGGATTGATGTTTAGATTAATTTGTCGATTATTATAATATTTTAAAATACAATGGTGATGTTTCATAATGAGGTTGAGTAGTTTCATAAAAAGCGAGGACTTGACAAAGTTTCAGATAGAATCCTTCAACTGGTTGATTGATAAAGGTTTGCAGGAGGTAATAGACGAGAGGGGTAAGATAGATGTAGATATTGAGAATTATACACTAGAGCTAGGAAAAATAAGGGTGGGTAAACCCGTTGTAAACGAGGCTGGACAGGGACCTGAAACAAGACTTCCATGGGAATGTCATGTTAGAAATTTGACATACTCCGCGCCCCTGATTCTTGAGTTCATAGAGAATGGAATCCCGGTTGAGGTTGAAATAGGTCATTTACCTATAATGGTCCACTCTAAGGTATGCCTTCTATATGGAATGAGTGATGAGGAGCTTATCGCTGCTGGAGAAGACCCATTGGATTTGGGAGGATATTTTATCATAAATGGGACGGAAAGGTCTTTGATTATTGTTGAAGATTTAGCACCAAATAAGATTATAACAACGAGGGAGGTGATAGCAGGAAAGGATGTCATAATAGCAAAGGTTTTTTCACTTAGACAAGGATTCAGGTCAAGGGTTACGGTAGAGAAATGGTCTGGTAAAAAGACCGGAACGCTCTTTGTTACATTTCCTGGAATTCCGAAGAGATTTCCATTAACTGTTCTTATGAAGGCATTGGGTTTGAGTAATGAGGAGATTTTGGGTATGTTTGATGAGGAAGATCAAGTTGAGATTCTGCTGAATATAGAACTCAATAACCTCACGGAAGAGGAGGCGTTTGAATATCTGGGTAAGAGGGCTGGTGCAGGGCATGCAAAGCAATATCAACCAACGAGAGCTATACAGGTTATCAACAACTTTTTATTACCGCACATAGGGAATAGTAGGGAGGATTGGAGAACAAAGGCTATTTATTTGGGGATAATGGCAAGGAAGGTTTTGGAACTGGATTCTGGAAGAAGAGAACCAGACGATAAAGACCACTATTCAAACAAAAGATTGAGACTTGCCGGAGATTTGATGCAGGAATTATTTAGAGTAAGTTTTAATAAGATTGCCAGAGATATAAAATACCAGTTGGAGAAACAGAATGCGAGAAACAGGGTTGTAAATGTAAAAACTGCTGTAAGGAGTGATAACCTAACTGAGAGCATTTGTTATGCGTTGGCTACTGGAAACTGGACGGGTGGTAGAACAGGGGTAAGCCAAGTTTTAAATAGAACGAATTACCTCTCAGCAATAGCTCATAAAAGAAGGATTTCGTCACTTTTAAGTAGAAGTCATCCACACTTTGAAGCAAGGGATTTACATCCAACACAATGGGGAAGAATCTGCCCAAATGAAACACCAGAGGGTCAAAACTGTGGTCTTGTTAAGAATTTGGCTATATGTGCCCATATAACAACAGGTGAGGATGAGAAGGATATTGAAAGATATCTGAGGGAGTTTGGTGTACAATCGGGTATGTCGAAGGCAAAGGCATATGTTAATCTCAATGGTAGATTGATGGGTGGACATTCAAATCCAGAGGCATTGGTAAAAAAACTGAGAAATCTGAGGAGGTGGGGTAAGATTCCAATTACGGTATCTATAGCCTACAGGAAAGAAAATTCTGAGATTCAAATTTATACTGATAAAGGCAGGGTATTGAGACCCCTAGTTATAGTAGAAAATGGAAAACCAATGCTCACTGAAAAACATATAAAGGATTTAGAAAGTGGAAGGATAGATTTTTATGATTTATTAAAAAGTGGTGTGATAGAATATTTAGATGCTGAAGAGGAGGAAAATGCATACATAGCAATAGACGAAAAGAGTTTAACACCCGAGCATACGCATATGGAGATATCTCCTTCATTAATTCTGGGTGTTCCATCAAGTTTTGCTCCATATCCTGAACATAATTCATCCCCAAGAGTGACTATGGCAGCATCCATGGCAAAGCAAAGTTTGGGATTATATTGCTCAAACTATCTTATGAGATTTGATAGCAGAGCAAATGTCCTAAATTACCCACAGATTCCTTTAGTAAAAACAGATATTACGGATTGCATTCAATTTGAGAGGAGACCTGCGGGGCAGAACTTTGTTGTTGCAGTAATGAGTTTTGAAGGATATAATATGGAGGATGCGATAATATTGAATAAGAGTTCTGTAGACAGAGGATTGGGCAGATCAACATTTTATAGAACATACACATCTGAGGAGAGGGGTTATCCAAGCGGTCAGCATGACAAGTTTGAGATTCCAGATGAGAAGGTGGAGGGCTATCAATCGGATGAAACATATGCTAAACTGGATGAAGACGGTTTAATTCTACCTGAGATGGATGTTAATGCAGATGACGTTCTTATAGGCAAAACATCACCACCAAGATTCTTGGAGGAGATCGGTCCCTATGGAATTGTTGAGGAAAAGAGGAGAGAGAATTCCACAACAGTAAGACATATGGAAGATGGAACTGTTGATCAAGTTATTCTAACTGAGACAATTGAAAAGAACAAATTAGCAAAGATAAGGATAAGGAGTCAGAGAATACCTGAACTTGGAGATAAATTCTCCTCAAGACATGGTCAGAAAGGGGTGGTTGGACTGCTTGTACCTCATCAGGATATGCCCTTCACGAAGGACGGTATAGTACCTGATTTGATTATTAATCCCCACGCCATTCCTTCTAGAATGACTGTTGGTCATATGTTGGAGATGCTCGGTGGAAAGGTTGCGTGCTTAAATGGGAAATTTACAAATGGCACGGCATTTAATAATGATGATGAATCCTACCTAAGAAAAGAATTAAAAGCTTATGGTTTCAGAGATAATGGAAAGGAGATACTATATGATGGAATCACAGGTGAGAGATGTCAAGCAGAAATCTTTGTTGGAGTCATATATTATCAGAAATTACACCACATGGTTGCAAATAAGATTCATGCAAGAAGCAGGGGTCCTGTGCAGATGTTGACAAGGCAGCCTACAGAAGGTAGAGCCAGAGAAGGAGGTTTGAGATTTGGTGAAATGGAAAGAGATTGCCTGATTGGTCATGGTGCGGCCATGTTGCTTAAGGATAGATTACTAGATGAATCGGACAAGGTTATAGTTCATGTGTGTTCAAAATGTGGTTTGATAGCCATAAGAGATGTAGAGAGAGGGCATATATACTGTCCGATATGTGGCGATGTTACCACATATCCTGTTGAGATGGCGTATGCATTCAAACTTCTGCTCAATGAATTGATGGGCATGTGCATATATCCAAAACTTATATTGGGTGATAAGGCTTAAAATGGTAATTGTAAGGAAGAAGATCACGGGTGTAAAGTTTGGTGTGCTTTCACCAAAGATGATAAGAAAGTTATCTTCAGCCAGAATATATACTCCAAATACATATGATGAAGATGGTTATCCCGTTGAGGGAGGTCTCATGGACCCTAGATTGGGTGTTATAGACCCGGGTATCAGGTGTAGAACATGCGGTGGTAGATTGGGGGAATGTAAAGGGCATTTTGGTAATATAGAACTGGTAAGGCCTGTGATACATGTAGGTTATGCAAAGGAGATATACAATCTCCTAAGAATGACATGTAGGTCATGCGGTAGATTGTTAATACCTGATGAGGAACTTAAGAGATATGATATTGAGAATATAACCGAATCTGAGTCAGAGGAGATAGAAAAAAATGCTATCAAGGTCTCAAATTCTGAGAAGGAGTGTCCACATTGTGGAGAGAAGCAAAAGAAGATAAAATTTGTGAGGCCGTATACATATTATGAGGGTGAAAACAAACTCCTTGTTACTGATGTAAAGGAACGCTTTGAGAAGATAACAGACGATGATTTAAAATATTTGAGATTTCAAATAGGACCAGAATGGATGATTTTAGAAACAATTCCTGTATTGCCTATCACAACAAGACCATCAATAACCTTGGAGTCTGCTGACAGAAGTGAAGATGATTTAACACATAAATTGGTTGATATTCTTAGGATTAATCAAAGATTGGAGGAGAATATAAACTCAGGGGCACCTCAACTGATCATAGAGGATTTGTGGGATTTACTTCAGTATCATATCGCAACATATTTCGATAACGGTATTACTGGAATACCACCTGCAAGACACAGGTCTGGAAGACCTCTGAAAACCATTGCACAAAGACTTAAAAGCAAAGAGGGTAGATTCAGAAAGAATCTTTCAGGTAAAAGGGTAAATTTTTCTGCAAGAACGGTTATCAGCCCTGATCCAAATATTAGTATCAATGAGGTTGCAGTTCCGGAGATAATTGCATTAGAACTTACTGTTCCAGAAGAGGTTAGTGAAAGGAATATAGAGGATTTAAGAAAACTTATACTTAATGGACCAAAAAAACACCCGGGTGCTCATTATGTAGTCACAGAGGATGGAAGAAGGAGGATCATGGATGAAAACAAGGAATTTATCGCAAAGAATCTTAAGGTCGGGGATATTGTGGAGAGGCATATAAACGATGGGGATATTGCTATATTCAACAGACAACCATCGCTCCATAGGATATCCATGATGGCTCATTATGTCAGGGTTCTACCATACAATACATTAAGGATGAACGCTGCTGTCTGCGCCCCATATAATGCAGATTTTGATGGAGATGAAATGAATCTTCATATACCTCAGTCAGAGGAAGCAATTGCCGAGGCAGAAATACTGATGAAGGTGCAGGAATGCATAATATCCCCCAGATATGGAAGACCAATAATGGGCGGACGGCATGACCATGTGAGCGGCATGTATTTACTTACAAAAAAAGATACTGTATTAAGCAGGCAGGAGGCACTAAAACTTGTTAGGAATATTTTAAAACTACCGAAAGGTAAAAATAGATTTACAGGAAAGGAGATATTCTCATTATTACTACCCAAGGACCTAAATATAACATACAGAGGAAGATTGTGTAGAAAATGTGAAACCTGTAAGAAGGAGAAATGTGAGTATGAGGCATATATCAAAATAGAGAATGGTGAACTAAAAACAGGGGTGATAGATACCGAGGGTATGGCAGGGGTCCTATTAAATGAATTGTTCCTTCGTTACGGTTCTGATTTAACAAGAGATTTTATAGACAAATCAACAAGATTATCCATAAGAGCCATAATGAACTATGGTTTCAGTGTGGGTATAGATGAGGAGGATTTGCCTAAGGAGGCTGTGAATATGATAAAGAATATTGTAAAAAGGGCTGAGGAGAATGTGGATAAACTCATTCATTCCTATCAAAATGGAGAAATGAAACCGATACCCGGTAAATCACTTGAAGAGTCATTGGAGGATAGGATAATGGGTGAATTGGGGAATGCCAGAAACAAGGCAGGGGAAATTGCTGAAAGATATATATCACATAACAATGCTGTGATTATGGCAAAGACTGGTGCAAGAGGGACATTACTAAATCTAACCCAAATGGCAGGAATTATAGGTCAACAGGCTGTGAGGGGTAGTAGAATCAAGAGAGGCTACTTTAATAGAACACTTCCACATTTCAATAAAGGTGATGTATCCGCTGAAGCAAATGGTTTTGTTAAGTCAAACTTTAAGGTAGGTTTAAAGCCTACGGAATACTTCTTCCATTCCATGGGGGGAAGGGAGTCGTTGGTTGATACCGCGATTAGAACTGCAAGAAGTGGTTATATGCAGAGAAGATTGATAAATGCACTTCAGGATTTGAGGGTATATCCGGATAGAAGTGTTAGAGGGGATGGTGGAATGATAACTCAATTCATATATGGCGGAGATGGAGTGGATCCTATGAAGAAGGGTTACTTGGATAAATATATAGATAAAAATGGAAAACTTCCAGATTCCTGAAAGTATAAAGGAGAGATTGAAACATCTAAATAAAAAGGAGAAGGAGAGGTTTTTGGAGGATTATAAAAGGTCACTTGTTGACCCAGGTGAGGCCGTTGGTACTGTTGCAGCGCAGTCCATAGGAGAACCCGGAACACAGATGACTCTACGAACATTTCACTATGCAGGGGTAGCAGAACTTTCTGTGCCTTTGGGATTACCAAGACTGATAGAGATAATAGATGCAAGAAGAAATCCCAAGGACCCCATGATGACTATTTATCTAGATAAGAAAATATCGAATGATGAAGAAAAGGTAAAGAGTATTGCAAGGAAGATTCATGAAAGATTTATCCCAGATGTCTGTAAGATGTGTATAGATGTAAAAAATAAACAACTTGTTATTGAAACAGATGATGAAGATGCAAAAAAGGTTCTGCAGAAGTATACTGATGACAAAACAGAGGGCAATACCTTCATAATAAAAAAGGACTCTATATACGAATTAAAGAAAATTGAAAACAAACTATCCAAGAAAAGAATAAGGGGTGTAAAGGGTATCAATAAAGTGTTCATAAGAAAGGAGAATGATGAGTATGTGTTATATACTGATGGTTCTAATCTTAAAGCAGTCTACAATGTAAAGGGTGTTGATAAAAGCAGGACTACCACGAACGATATTAGACAGATATATGAAACACTTGGAATTGAAGCCGCAAGAAATGCCATAGTAAAGGAGTCTATGAGGGTTCTGGAGGACCAGAATTTGGATGTAGATATTAGACATATCATGTTAGTTGCTGACCAGATGACGCTTATGGGGGATATACAAGCAGTAGGAAGACAGGGTATTTCTGGTTCAAAGGAATCTGTTTTGGCAAGGGCATCATTTGAAGAAACTGAAAAACATATACTTAAGGCGGGATTATATGGGGAGGTGGATACATTGGATGGTGTTCCTGAGAATATAATAATAGGTCAGCCAATACCAATAGGAACAGGAACTGTGGAATTGGCTATCACACCTGCACTGATGCAGAAAAAATCGAAAAAGAAAAAATGAAGGATGTAAAATCAGGAATTGAAAATGTGGTAAAGAAGGGGAAGATAGTGATAGGAAGTAAAAATGTAGTGAGTGCTTTATTAAATGATAATCCTAAATTAGTAATAATTAGTAGTAATTGTCCTACTGAAATTAAGGAGGATATTATATATTATTCTAGATTATCTGAAATACCATACAGAATAATAGATGACAATAGCATTGAGTTAGGCTCAATATGTGGTAAACCATTCCCAATTGCTGTCATGGCAGTAATGGATGTTGATGATAAGGATATATTAAAGAAACTGAAGTAATGAGGTAAAGCGAGGTGCTATTGTGGGTAAAATAAGACTTAGTAATGAAGAGATAAAATATATAACATTATTTGAGACACTTACAGGAGCAACTGTAAAGGATTGTATAAGGATGCAAAATGTAATGGCATTCCTTATAAAAAAGGGCAATATGGGTTTAGCCATTGGAAGAAACGGCTCAAATATAGAGAAGGTAAGGAAAGTCACAGGTAAGAGTATTATAGTTATGGAGTTTTCAGACAATATAGAAAAATTTATTGAGAATCTCTTTCATCCTGTTAAAATTAAAGAGGTTGTGATTAAAAAGGAGGGTAATGGAAAGGTAGCAGATATTAAGGTAAGGAAGTTGGATAGAAAAAAGATAATTGGTCATAATGGTATGAGAATAAAGATCGCAAAGAAATTGGCAAAGAGGCATTATAATATAGATAATATAAATGTGAAGGTATTTTAATAATTTTTAATTTTTTAATAATTAATAAAAATGGGCAGAGGAGAATTTGCATCAAAAAACATAGCAGATAGGAGAAAGAAATTCAGATGGAAAAAAACAGATTATGCAAGAAGAGTCTTAAGGCTAAAACAGAAACATGACCCCTTGGAGGGTGCACCCCAGGCCAAGGGCATAGTGCTTGAAAAGGTTGGAATTGAAGCCAAACAACCGAACTCGGCAATAAGGAAATGTGTAAGGGTTCAGTTATTGAAAAATGGAAGACAGGTTACTGCATTTTGTCCTGGAGACAAGGCAGTTACATTTATTGAAGAACATGATGAAGTCACGATTGAGGGAATTGGTGGAAGAAAAGGTAGATCAATGGGTGATATTTCGGGTGTAAGATATAAGGTAATAAAAGTAAACGATATCTCCTTAAATGAATTGGTGCATGGTAGAAAAGAGAAGCCTCAAAGATAATTAGATTTTCTTTATGTTTTCATTTTTAAGTTTTCAGTCTATAAATTTACTCTAATCTAATTTGATGAAAATGATGCACGACCTAATAAATGATGCAATAGTTAATATAAAGAATCATGAAAGGGTAGGTAAAAGGGAATGTATAGTAAAACCGGTATCAAAATTATTGATAGATATACTCAGAATATTTCAGAGAGAGGGTTATATAGGAGAGTTTGAATTAGAGGAGGATGGAGGGGGCAACAACATTAAAATAAATCTGATCCACAGAATAAATGATTGTGGGATAATAAAACCAAGGTATCCTGTAAAGCATAACGAGTTTACAAAGTGGGAACAGAGATTTCTGCCTGCGAGAGATTTTGGAGTATTGATTGTTTCTACATCTAAAGGGGTGATGAGTCACAGAGAGGCAAAGAAAAAGGGTTTGGGTGGCAGGTTATTGGCATATGTTTATTAATGGTAAGTAAAATGGAATTGGAAGTTGAGATTCCAGAGGAGGTTGATGTCAATATCGAGAATGATGCAATTACAATACATGGCAAACGGGGGAGTGTAACAAAGAGACTCCCATTTGATGTAAAAATTGAGAAAAAGGACAATAAGATAATCATTCATACCGGATCTAAAGGCAGAAGAGGTAAGGCAATATTGGGAACAACAAAAGGTGAATTGAAAAACATGATAAAGGGTGTTACAGAAGGAATTACATATAAATTAAGAATCCTTTATTCCCATTTTCCCATGAATGTAAAGGTTCAGGGAGATACCGTAATTATAGAAAACTTTCTTGGGGAGAGACATCCAAGGAAATCAAAGATTCTGGAGAATGTTAAGGTTGATATCAAGGGTCACGAAGTAATTGTAACGGGTATTGATAAAGAAATGGTGGCTCAAACAGCAGCCAATCTAGAGCAGGCTACGAGGATAAAGAATCTTGACCCACGGGTTTTTCAGGATGGAATATATATTATAGAAAAGGATGGAAAACCAATAGTATAAAATGAATAGTGAGTTGAATGAAAAGGATATACTTAAGGGTAATATAAGTGATATAAAAAGCAGGATTAAGAAACTTAAGAATATAGATTATGATAAACTTATTGAGGAGGAAGGGAAGGGTAAAAATAGAAAAACACTGATAGAGTGGTTAAACTCTGAGAAAGAAAAAAAAGGTATTGAGAAGAAAAAGGAGGAATTAAAAAGGGAGATTCCAATAGAGAAGATAAAATTCTATGGTAAGAGAAAACTCACAAGTGAAGAAAAAAGGCTTTTTAGGAAGAGGATTTTAGAAAAGAAAACAAAGCCAAGATTTATGAGGCAGGAGTTTACAAAATTGAAAAGATTGAAGGATGTATGGAGAAAACCAAGAGGGATAGACTCCAAACAGGCGGAGGAAAAGAGGGGTAAACCAAAGACTCCAAAGATAGGGTACAAGAAAACAAAAAAGATAAGAAATTTGCACCCATCTGGATTTTATCCAATACGGGTGCATAACATCGTGGAATTAAAAAAAATAGATCCAAAAAAGGAGGCAGTCATAATTGCAAGTTCGGTGGGAAGAAAAAAGAGAAATGAGATAATAAGGATTGCAAATAAAGAGGGTATAACTATACTAAATCCAAGAAAGGGAGAGATAATGTCTATTAAGAGTAATAATGATGCAAAATGAATCTAAGAAGTCAGAAGAGAATTGCATCAGAATTGCTTGGTGTTGGAATCAATAGGATAAAGATAGATCCTGATGCAATAGAAGATATATCAAAAGCCATAACGAGGGATGATATTAGATTTTTTATTGCCAATAAACTTATTACTGTAGAGCAAAAGAAGGGTATCAGTAGAGGCAGGGTGAGAAAGAAGAAATTGCAGAAGAAAAAAGGTCGTCGGAAGGGTCATGGACACAGAAGTGGAACAAAAAATGCGAGAAATCCGTCCAAGAAAGAATGGATGAACAAGATTAGAGCGTTGAGAGATGAACTCAAGAAACTCAGGGAGAATGGTAAAATTAGCAATTCCGAGTATAGAAAATTATACTATCAAGCCAAAGGGAATCTTTTTCACTCAAGAAGACATCTTTTGGAATATATAGAAAGAATGCATAAGAAATGAGATAAAATGGTGAAAAAGAAGGGATATGTGTTACGTTACAAAAGGAGAGAGAAGGGCATTACCAATTATAAAAAAAGGTTATCTCTACTCAAATCGAGAAAACCGAGATTGGTAGTTAGAAAATCAAATAAACACATAACTGTGCAGGTTGTAGAATATCATGAGGATGGTGATATGGTTATTACATCCGCCAATTCAAAGGAACTTGGGGGATATGGCTGGAAATTTGCAACGTCTAACATACCCTCTGCATATCTTACGGGATATATATGTGGCAAAAAGGCTAAATTAAAGAATATTAAAAGTGCCATAGTTGATACAGGATTACATACAGTAGTTAAATCATCCAGAATATTTGCAGCTGTAAAAGGCACAATTGATGCTGGGTTGAAAATACCAACGGGTGATGATATATTTGAACATGAGGATAGAATTAGAGGTAAGCATATTCAATCATACAGGAAAATTGATATAACAAAAGAGATGGATAAAATTAAAAATAAAATTGATAAGAGTATGAAATAAAAGGGAAAATGAGTCCTAATGAGGTTTTGGATGAGGAAGAGGAGATAGAGGAGGTAGAGGAATTATCTGAAGAATTTGAGGTATGGGAACCAAAAACTGAACTTGGAAGAAAGGTTAAATCAGGTAAAATTAAATCTATTCATGAAATATTTTTGCTTCCTACACCAATAAAGGAGGTTGAAATAATAGATGCACTTCTTCCAGACCTAAACGAGGAGATTATTGAGGTCAGGAGGGTTCAGAGGGTTACTGACTCGGGAAGAAGGATGAGATTTAGAGTAGTTACTGCTGTTGGAAATAGAAATGGTTATATAGGTATAGGACAAGCAAAGGGCAAGGAGGCTGGACCAACCATTAGAAAAGCCATTAGGAGGGCTAAATTAAATATAAAGGAGATTAAGAGGGGGTGTGGAAGCTGGGAATGTGAATGCAAAGAATCACATTCTGTTCCATTTAAGGTAAAGGGAAAACATGGTAGTGTTGTTGTGGAGATACTACCCGCTCCAAGGGGAACGGGATTAGTAAGTGGGGAGATAGGAAGAAAGATACTCTCATTGGCAGGGATATCCGATGCATGGGTTAATACAAAGGGGCGTACAAGAACAAATATAAATTTTGCTTATGCTGTTGTAGATGCATTGTATAATACAAACATGATAAAAACAAGTACGAAACATATCAAAGAATTGGGCATTAAATCAGGCACGGCATAGAAAGATGATAAGTAATAATTCAAAAAAAGGAATGGATGTTAAAAAAAGTAAAAAACTTGCAATCATCAGGGTTAGAGGTGGAGTTCATATGAGGGAGGATATAAAAACCACTCTAAAATTTTTGCGTCTAAACAGGATAAATCATTGTGTAATTGTTGATGATACGCCACAGTATATGGGTATGATAAACAAGGTAAAGGATTATGTAACCTGGGGTGAGATCAATAAGGAAATCCTAACTAAATTGCTGGAAAAGAGGGGTAGATTCTCCGGAAAAAGAAGACTTGATGAAGAGTATATAAAAAAGAATACACCATATAAATCTATTAAGGGGTTTGTTAATGATTTTATGAATTTTAAGGTGGATCTAAAATCAATAAATCTAAAACCAGTCTTTAGATTGAGACCTCCAAAAAAGGGTTATGAAAGGGCAGGTATTAAAAAGCCATTTTCGGTTGGTGGTGCACTTGGATATAGAGGAGAAAAGATAAATGAACTTCTGGAAAAGATGATATAAATTACAATGGCTCATAAGGATAGGAAATATCATAAACACAGGGGTTGTAGGAATCAGGGATATGGGAGTTCAAAAAAGCATAGAGGGGCAGGCAGCAGAGGGGGGAGAGGTAATGCTGGAAGTAAAAAGCATAAGTGGTCGTGGTTCTCAAAATACAAACCAGATCACTTCGGTAAAAGGGGCTTTAAAAGACCTGTTGATGTTATTAAAAGGGAAAATATTATAAATGTGGGTGATCTGGATAAGAATCTGGAAAAATTTAAGAATGAAAAGAAAATAGAGGTAAGGGGTAAGAAGTATTATATTGACCTACGGAGCATGGGTTATGATAAATTATTGGGTTCTGGGAGGGTAAGAAATGCCTTCATAATAAAGATTGATAAATATTCTCAAAGGGCTCTGGAAAAGGTTAATGAAGTTGGTGGGAAAATAGAAGATGGATCTTGAATTTATTAGACCCTTTATAAAGTATATCCCTGAGGTAAAGCTCCCAAGAAGACATGTCCCGTTTAAGGAAAAATTAATATGGTCGTCATCTGTCTTGGTTCTGTTTTTTATCATGGGTGTTATTTATCCCGTTGGTGTTTCAAGGGCAGACATACCTGAGATGTTTCAGATTTATCAGATTATATTTGCCAGCAAGATGGGTAGTATAATCTCCGTGGGTATTGGACCTATAGTTACTGCATCCATTATATTACAGCTTCTTGTAGGTTCGAAGATGATAGAACTTGATTTGAGTAAATCTGATAATCAGGCACTATTTCAGGCAACCCAGAAGATTTTAACCGTTTTAATTTCATTCTTTGAGGCGGGGGGGGTAGTAATGGGATTTCATTTGGGAATTACCCTACTAGGAGAGGATGTATGGAATCCGCTTCATCCACTGGTGCTTTTTATTATATTCCAGATAGCGCTTGGTTCAATACTCCTTATGTTTCTTGATGAGGTTGTATCTAAATGGGGTATAGGTTCAGGTATAGGTTTGTTTATTGCAGGTGGTGTATCACAGAGGATTATAACTGCTTCCTTCAATTTTATGAAGAATGATGCAGGAAACTATGTAGGTATAATACCGCACACCATAAATAGTTTTCTTAATGGGAATGTAACATTTTTTGAACTTTTCTCATCTGGTTATCTATTTCCAATTATAGCAGTTATAGTTGTATTTTTGGTTGTGGTTCTTGGTGAGTCCATGCGACTTGAGATACCCCTATCCTACGGAGGCATAAGGGGTGTTGGTGGCAGGTATCCATTAAAATTTTTCTATGTTTCAAATATCCCCGTAATACTTGCAGCAGCGCTTTTAGCCAATATAAGAATGTGGGCGCATATAGCGGGAGTTGATATCCATAACCCGCCAAACAACCCAACCATGTTTCAGGAGATTGTGTACCATATTGGTCATAATCTGACCCTTGGTGATCTCTATGGAATTCTGGGTCCCGATAATCTCTACAGGTTATTGGATATGAATGTTGTAACACATTTAATACTCTACAGTGTAGCATTTCTTTGTCTATGTTTACTATTTGGTAAATTCTGGGTTGAAACAACTGGGCTAAGTGCAGACAGTATAGCAGAACAGATTCAGGATGGTGGAATGCAGATACCTGGATTCAGAAGGGATAAAAGAGTAATAGAAAGGGTTTTAAATAGGTATATCCCACAGATCACAGTAATAAGTTCTATCGCGGTTGGTTTACTTGCGTTAATAGCTGATTTGATGGGTGCTGTTGGTTCTGGAACAGGTATCCTGCTCACAGTAGGTATTCTATACAATATATATGAACAGGTACAGAAGGAACAAATGTCAGAGATGCATCCGGCATTCAGGAGATTCATGGGTAAGGCATATTAAGTAATAAAATTACATTCCTATCCTTGCCTTTATTCTCCCTGCCCTCCTCCAATCTCTCAAACCGCTTGTCAAGATAATTTCCCATGTCCGTTCTCAGGTCTTTAATCTCCTCTCTGACCCCTCTGACCTCCTCAATGGTCTGCTCCTGCTTTTCTAACATCATGTCCTGTTTTTCTAACATCATTAGCCCGGCCTGAACTATCGTATTCTGCTGTTCGGTAGATAATACCTTCCGATAGTCATCTATATTCATTACCCTCTCTGGAGTTTTGGAATCCTCTATCACCCTTGAAATCTTTGCCTTGGATGGATAATATAGTTAAATATTCTCTTCTCTATGGGGAATGGCACTTTCCAGCCCTATAAACCTCTCCAGATGAGATATCCTCAACCTCCAAAACTGCAGGAGCAAATATATCTGGATTTATATTATAGAAATCACATCCACATTGCTCAAATATCTCTCTGAATGATTTTCCATAGAATTTTGATGATGAGAATATTGCTCTTTCAGCTAATTCTGGGTTCCATTCATTAACTTCTATCTTTACCCTGCCGTTATATATTATAGCATCATTTGATTTAAACATTATGTCATCATCAAGTTCTGGAATAATGCATCTCCCCTCTGCATATCTTATCCCATTTATATCATAATCAAGATTATATAGTCTGAATATTCCCACTTCTACCACTCTCGCCATTATATTTATCAACCCAGTAGTTGATTTTATTTTAAATATTGGAATATATAACTCATTTGCTTCTGTTTCAATGAGTATGTTTCTGCATACATTTACTGAAGGGAATACATCTGTTTCAAGTTCAAGTATTAATAACGCTCTATCAGATTTTTCATGATATCCTATTCTTTCTATGATGGATGATGGTTTTTTTGCTAAAATTCTTGCTGGGCCAGAACCCAATGCATTAATTCTGTTTAGTTTTATGGACCATCCTGCCATCTGACAAGACATTGTTGCTATGGATGGGTTCTTGGGTATTTTTACATATATTTCATTATCATTTATCTTTACCGAACCAAGAGAGCCCATGCATACCTTTGCTATCTTTTCACCAACATCTTCATGAAATTCATTCTTGATACCGAAATCTATCAAAAATACCGTTCCATGATCGGTATTATACTCAATCACATCTATATCCTCTTTTTCTATAAGTTTTTTAAGTATACTGCATGATTTTTGATTTAGATTCATTCTAACATTTCAAAGCCATCTTGACAGCGTTCTTTATTTTATAACCTGCTATGTGCATTAATGTATCATTAACTGTCTTATCATAATCCATTGATGCCATACAAGGATAATTATGGAGAAGTAAACCCGCCTTTTCTACTGCATCTTCTTTTTTTATATGCCTCAGATTCTCTGCAACAAAATATGTTGAACCGCATGGTGCACTTCTATTTACTATAACTCTTTTTATTCTATCATCATTATCCATCTCTATCTTCAAATCAGGTAGTCCAAAGAGTGATGCAAATTTATCTATATACTCATCACCAATACTGTCTAATGTGCAAAATGGTCTAGCAAATACATAGGGTATGTTCATATTGATTAAAGAATCCTCAATCTGCGACTGGAGCCCTTTCGGGAGCCAATTTGGATTGTCCACCGCAACAATAACTGCCTTTGCTTTTGATACTATTGACGTTTCCGGTAATATCTGAATAGCACTGGAATTCTGTATCAAAAATAAAATTAAATCAGTATCTGGAATTTCTGGCAAAAATTCTGACGGCTCCTCCACTATGGGTGGCAGATTTGCCTTAAAATACAACCTATCAATATGGAAATACTTGCTTTTTTCTAAAAAATCAACTATCCTCTTACCATACATGTCATTATAAAGTATAAGAATTTTCATTTCTCTTTCTTTAATCCCCTTACCTTCCTGAAAATCTGTCTCATTGTATCCTCACTTGAATCCGTATACTCAAATGGAGGGCTTCTGAATTTTTTCACATGTATTGGTACATGGTCCATTCTATAGAATGTCCCCTCACATTCCATACTATCCATCACACCGGGAATCACGACATCACTCAGAAATGTTGTAGGGCAATGAGAGATTTCTATTGATATTAAAGGTATCTCTGCAATATATTTCACAATACTCTTGGGATAATGAGCCACAAGGTCGGATGCAATTACCAAAAGAGCATCAATCTCCCTCCTTGCAAGCAGATCTACTGCTGTTGTTTCCCCGGGATTGTATCTTGGATAGCCTCTTGTAAAGTCCACTCCATAGGGGTATCCCGTAACCCATGTGCATATTTCATTAAATCCAGTAACATTACAGTGACCCCTGTTTGCTAAAAGAACAAATCTTGTAAATCTGTTCATTGACCTAACCATGCTCATTGCCTTTTCCATGTTCCTGTTTTTTCCCACGGTAGATGCCAGACCCAGACCAACAAATACCACACCGAACCTTGCATTTTTCATTATATTTACAAGTTCATTTATCTCCTCAGACTTTATTCCAGCAACATTGTCATCTATCTTATAACCATTTATAATTGCCTGTATTGCAGACATTAACTCAAAATCCATATTTGGCTCTATTTGTAAAAACAAATCTGCAATATCTGCAGTTAGTGTTCTTCTGGTATCTATAACCACAACCTTTCTGCCCTTTCTGCCCTGTCTCTTAAAAAATCCTCTTGGATAAACCGAATACCTTGAAAGTAATCTTGGATGGCTCTCCATAGGATTACATCCCCAAAATATTACAACATCAGCCCTGTTTTTTATCTCGCCCAGTGTAGCAGTTGGAATCCCAACACTCTGCGCACCAATTATCGTTGGACCATGACACATTGTGGAACACGAATCCACAAAACCTCTCAGATATTCCGCCATTTCTATTCCAACACCCATCGTTTCTGTAGATACCTCCGTTCCCATAAATAGTAATGGTTTTTTTGCATCAACAAGAATCTTTGCTGCAAACTCAATTGCCTTTTCCCATGTTGTTTCCTTTCCATTCACAAGTGGTTTAAGAATTCTATCTCCTGAAAATAATTTATTGTACTTTGCCCTACCCATCTCACATGCACTGTAAACATTAATTTCACTGCCATTTATTTCTATATCTATATCATCACATGCCAACCCGCATACAGGACATATATTGTTTTTGTAAATCATTTTTTATCATAAATCCCAATAATCTGATTCAGATCCATTACATCCTCATCTGTCGGCATTATCTCTGCATCCATTCCCTTATAAAATGGTGAACCAGTTCCGAATGTTGTTGAATCTATCACAAGATTTATCCATGGTCCTCTTGGCACAAATACTGTGCCTCTTTGAATATCACCCCCTGCCACGGAAAGGACAATCTCACCAACATCTGTTTTTAATTTTATATTATCTCCATCTCTGACTGCAAGGATATTCATATCCTCCTCGTTCATGAAGCATATGGATGCACATTCCTTGTATTCTCTATCAAATTTCATACCTCCCTTTATAACAACCCCTTGTTCTATTGTTGAGCCAGTGTTTAGTATTACCCCGAGTTTAAGTTTGAGTAATTTTCTCAATTCCTTCAGTTCCTCTCTCAGTTCCTTCATCCTTCATCAATCTTTTTATTTTATAATATATTTTTTGCATAATCTCCTCATCTGAGGATACAAATTTAAATGGAGGGTCTATTATCTTCTTTGCGGTTAATGGAACATTGTCCATTCTATAGTATGTTCCGGTAGATTCTATGCCACATATAACTCCGGGTATAACTATATCACTGAGATATGTGGTGGGTGTTTTTGTGATGTCTATCGTTATTAGAGGAATTTCAGCAATCCTCTCCACAGCCTTTCTTGGAAAATGACTTACCGGGTCCGCAGCAATACACAACATTGCATCAATTTCCTTTCTGCATAGTAAATCAATCACAGATGTTTCTCCGGGATTGTAATAGGGGTAGCCTCTCGAATAATCTACTGCGAACGGATAACCAGAACGCCATGTCAATACCTGAGTAAATCCAGCAACATTATAATGCCCCCTCATTGGTATTATACTAAATCTTGTATAGTTGTTTATCTCCTTTATTAAATCAAAAAGGGCTTCAACATTATTGACCTTGCCCAAGGAACTTACTAAACCCAAACCTATAAAAACGATTCCATAATTACAACCCTTCATTAGGTTTAGGAGTTTTTTTATATCGCTCACCTTAAGCCCGGCTATCTCTTTTTCGTTTAACTCATGACCCCTCAATAGAACTCTTAATGCGGATATCAGCTCAATATCTGAATTTGGTTTTATTTGAAAAAAGAAATTTGCAAGTTTTGCTGTCTTTGTTTTTCTTACATCTATCACAGCAATCTTCCTATCCCTCCTCCCCCCTTCTGTATAGATACCCCTCGTATATGCTGTAAAATGTGATAGATGTCTCGGATGGCTCTCTTCAGGATTGCTACCCCAGTATATAATAAAATCTGCATAGTTGATTGCCATTCCAAGTGTGCATAATGGAAAACCAGACCTCTGTTCGGCTATTATGGTGGGTGAATGACAATGGCTTGACTGATTATCTATAAAACCACCCAGAAGTTCCGCTATATCTACACCAACCTTTATAGCCTCGCATGATGTTTCTGACCAGCCATAGAGTAACGGATAATTGGATTCGTATAGAATTTTTGCAGACTCCTTTATTGCCCTTTCCCATTTTACCTCTATAAACTCGTTACCATCTCTCATGAAAGGTACTCTCAATCTGTTTTCACTATTTACACTAAGAAATTTTTTTGTTCCCATTGTGCATGCATTCCTTACCTCTATAATCCTGTTTCCTTCAACCCTTACCTCTATATCATCACATGCACAGCCACATACTGGACATGTTACCTCTCTGATTATCATTTTTTCTTGTTTTTATTTTTATATTCTTTATATTCCATAATCAACTCCCTGCAATCCATTACATCCTCATCTGTCGGCATTATCTCTGCATCCATTCCCTTATAAAATGGTGAACCAGAATCAAATGTGTATGCATCAATCACCCTGTTAGCCCATGGACCCCTGGGAATGAATATATGGCCCTCTGCAATTCTATCATCTACCTTTACATTAACAACCACCTCTCCACATCTCGTTTTTACCTTCACTCTTTTCAATTCCTTATCACTTCTTAATAGAAGATTTCTAAAATCATTTGGATTTACATGACATACTGCTGCTTCTTCTTTATATTTGTCTGTCATCTTCTTTCCACCCTTTATAACAGCCCCTTGCTTTATTGTTGAGCCCGTGTTTAGTATTACCTTCATTACAAACACGCAAGGAATAAACCTTGCGTTTTCACCCCCTTTGTTTTTGAAATTGACATTTTTTCATTCATTCTCTGTGTTGTATATCAATTCTATGCAGTTTGTGGGGCATACCTCAAGACATATACCACAACCACTGCATCTCCCATTGAACTCCATTACTCCATTCACTATCCTTATTGTATGTGAACTCTCTCCAAAACCATGCCCTCTCTTTGGAGAGTTTGAGGCTGAATACGGACACGCCACAATACAGTTAGCACATCCTATACACCTATCCTTATCTATCCTCAGTGTGAACATTTTTATTTTTGTTTTCAAAGAGATTCATTATTCTTTTTGAATATTCCATTCCCTTTGTTTTTGGAGGAATGCCAATTGCAAGTGCTAAGAGTTCTGGATAATAGAATACTGATATATCTGTGTCAATCTTCCTTCTCACTAAATCGTACTGTAAAAAACAGATGGGGCATGGTGTACAGAGTATATCAATTCCATTATCATTCAATTTTTTTAATTTGTATTCTGCTATCTCTGTGGATATATCCTGATTTATAGCAGACATTGCAGCGCCACAGCACAAATCCCTGTCATCATAATCAACAACCTCACATCCTGTCAATTCTATTAGTTTGTTCATATAATCCCCTCTGTAATCATTTAGATTACTTGGTCTCTGTATATGACACCCATCATGGATTGCAACCCTAAGATTTAATGGAAATGTTATCATCTCCTTTAGTTTCTCCATATTTTTATACAAAAATGGAATTATATGCTCAACACATATATTCCCCTTGTATTCCATACCTATCTCCCTCAACCTCATATTTGCTCTTTCTCTCATACCATTATCCTTAAGTATGTATGCTGTCTCTTTAAGTGTTCCACTACACCCCGGACAAAGTGCAATTATATCAACATCATTTTTCTCGGCAATGGATAGGTTTCTTGCCGCAATACTTAGCCATGATTCTATATCCAGCGATTTTACATGTAGATTCGGACAGCATGAAAATTCTAGATATCTTGGATTGATATCAAGTTGATTTAGTATCTCAATTGAAATCTTCTCTAAATACGGCAGCTTTGCAGGTATATAACACCCTGTAAATATTGCAATCCTTTTCCTCATCTTCTGAAGTTCGTAATTTTCCTTATTTCCTCCACATCAACCTTCTTTATAGGATTTAGATTCATCTCACCTCTGTATCGTTCTGCCCTTCCTATCACCGGCAATACTGCACCATTCTTCAGAATTGAATCCGCCATCATTCTAATTCTTCCTGGACATCTATTATCTGATTTACATGCATAATTCCTTGCTATGATTAATATCTCCTCTGGTTCCACATTCTTTGAGCATGTCTCACTGCATAAATGACAACCTGCACACCACCATAACATCTCTGATTCAAATATATCCTCATTTCCAATGATTAATTCATATATAATCTTCCTTGGTGAATATTCTTTTCTTACATAACCTATGGTACAGACTGACCCGCACTCTCCACACTGATAACATTTATTTACTATCTTATTCCCCTCCTCCTGAATGATTTTTCTTAGATTTCTCATTTTGATTGTTCATTTTTTATTAAAGAATCAAGAGATACCTCTCCAAGTAGATTGTCCTCTATTCTTTTCATGAGTCTTGTCTTGGGTTTCTTTTTACATATTATTTCCTTTCTTATTAATGTTATTGCCTCTGAGGGACATACCAATGCACAAGCACCACAGAATGTGCATTTCTCCTTATTCAACTCTACGCCACTCTCATCAACCCTTATTGCATCCTCCATACACACAATTTCACATGTATTACATCCCTTAGGGCATATTTCCTCATTTATATCTACCCCCCCTTTGAATTTTATTTCCTGTGGGATTGCATTAAATTCAACCACTAAATTCCTTTTTTCATCATTTATCATTACCTCAAGTGCTTTTTCAGGACATAATGAACTGCATACGCCACATATAACACACTTTCCTTCATCTATATCTATCGGTGGTTTTTCTATTCTCTCCCTTATGGATGCACCTACGGGATTCAATACAATAGATTCCTTTGGACATACCTGTATACATATTCCACAACCATTGCATTTATCTTCATGAAATATCAACCTTACGGATTCACGCCACATATCTATAGACTTTATAATCATTTTGTTGTTCCCTTCTTTATCTTACCCTCTCTTTTTAACTCCTCAAGTGTCTGTGCCATCTCATTCATCAGGTCTGCAAATTGCTTCCCTTCAGATGCTGAAATCCATTCCAATCTGAATCTTCTTGGGTCTATGCCCTTGCTCTCCAATTTTTTTATATATCTGTCCATTCTCTCCTTGCAATTTAAATTACCTGATATATAATGGCAATCTGCCGGATGGCATCCTGAAACGAGAACCATTCCTGCACCCAATTCAAATGCTCTATCCACAAATTTCTCGGATACCCTTCCGGAGCACATAACTCTTATCGCAATTGTGTTCTCAGGATATTTAAATCTGGATACTCCTGCAGTATCTGCACCGCCATATGAACACCAATTACATAGAAATGTCAAAATCTTGTCTTCTGGATTTCTCCTCAATGCCTCCTCAATCTGACTCATGATCTGCTCATCTGTAAATCCTCTCTGCTGTATAGCACCTACTGGACAGATTGCAACACATGTTCCACATCCCTTACATGCAGCCTCCATTATCTCCACTGGTTTATTTTCCTCATGCTTTATTGCTTTATACGGGCAGTATTTAGCACACAGACCGCAACTTATGCATTTTTCCTTATCAACCTCTGCTATAATCGGGTCTACCTCAACATAACCCCTCACCAAGGGTATTGAGGCTCCCATCGCTGCTGCTCTTGCCTGTGCTACAGATGCTGGTATATCCTTTGGACCCTGTGCTGTACCTGCCAAGAATACACCATCTGTAGGAGTATCAACTGGTCTTAATTTTGGATGGGATTCCATAAAAAATCCATCTGTGGTTGAACCTATATTTAATTTTTGCTGCATCTTCTTTGAATCACTTCTTGGAATTAATCCGGCTGATAATATTACCATGTCCACCTCAATCTCTCTGATTTCGCCCCCAATAGTATCATCTACCCTAATTATCAATTTATCATTTGATTTATTCTTAACGACCCTTGATGGTCTTCCCCTCACAAATATCACACCTCTATTCCTTAGTCTTTCATAAAATTCTTCATAATCCTTTCCAAATGCCCTTATGTCCATATACAATATATAAATTTCACAATCTGGGTACTTCTCCTTTATCTGGGTTGCCTGTTTCATAGCATACATGCAACAAACATTTGAGCAGTAGGGGTTTTCCTCATTTCTTGAGCCAACACACTGTATAAATGCCACGCTTTCTGGTTTTTTACCATTCCTTAGTGTAAATCTTCCCTGAACAGGTCCTGATGCATTTATTAATCTTTCAAAATCTATTCCTGTGATCACATTATCATATTTGCCATATCCCAATCTCTCATCTGGATGATAATCATCAAAACCTGTAGCAACAATTATTGAACCCACATTTATATCCATTATCTCATCCTTCTGGTCAAAATCAATAGCCTCTCTCTCACATACATCCTCACAGAGACCACATTTTATACATGAATCCATATCTATTGTTGCAATTAATGGAACTGCCTGTGGGAAGGGGATATATATCGCCCTTCTTGACCCTAAACCCCTGTCAAATTCATTTTTGGTTATAACAGGACATACATTCCAGCATTCACCACACCCATTACATTCATCTGTAACATATCTCGCCTTTTTTCTTACCCTGACATTAAAATTTCCTGTATATCCTTCAATACCCTCCACCTCCGAATATGCAAGCAGTTCTATGTTTGGGTGATTTCCCACATCTGACATTTTGGGTCCTAAGATGCATATAGAACAATCAATTGTTGGAAATGTTTTATCTAATTGAGCCATATGACCTCCTATCGATGGTTCCCTTTCAACTAAATATGTTTTATATCCCAAATCTGCTATATCTAATGCAGATTGTATACCTGCAACCCCCCCTCCTATAACAAGTACCCTGTCCTTAACAGGAAATCTCATAGTTGGTAATGAAATCAGATATCTTGATTTTGCAACAGCCATCGCAACCAAATCCTTTGCCTTCTCAGTTGCTTTCCTTTTATCGGCATGTACCCAAGAACAATGCTCTCTGATATTTGCCATCTCAAACATGTATCTGTTTAGTCCAGCACTCTCAATACATCTTCTGAATGTCTGCTCATGAAGTCTTGGTGAACATGAAGCCACAACTATTCTATCGAGTTTATAATCCTTTATATCCTTCTTTATTTCATCCTGCCCACTATCTGAGCAACAATATTTGTTCTCCCTTGCTATTACTACATTCTCAAGTTTTGATGCATATTCAGCAACATCCTTACAGTTAACTACACCTGCAATATTAAGTCCACAATTGCATACATATACTCCTATCCTTGGAGTTTTTCCCCCTATTTTCTCACTTTTTAATGTAGATTTTCCCTTCACCATTTTTTACCATATCGCCTGTAAATACTTTAAATACATCTCCATCGATATTCTCCTCCCCATCCTCAATAAAACTTGGAAGCATTTCCCTCACATTTCCATAGACCATTATTCTCCCTCCCGACATTTCGGCCCCGAGCCTTCTATCCACATTTCCATTTATGATTATCTCCCCATCACTCATTCCAAAACCCGTGAATTCTCCTGGGTTTCCATTTATGATTATTCTGCCAGATTTCATGCATGCTCCTGTATTCGTTTTAACATTTCCATTTATGATTATCTCACCGCCACTCATCCCCCCCCAATCCCCCCTGTATGATGAACCAATATAATTCCCTCCATCTCCATTTATAATTATTTTACCTCCACTCATATCCATTCCAGTCCATGATGATGCATTACCATTAACTATTATATTACCTCCCTTCATTCCACAACCCAGATAAATTCCTGAATTTCCATCTATTATTATCCTCCCATCACTCATTCTCTCACCTATCCTCTTTACCCTTGAAACATCCCCCTCTATTTTTATCTTTATCTCACTCAAATTTTTTGCAATCGTGCCCTTTATTGAAAAACAATCACTCAATTTCATCTCAATTTTCCCCTCATAGACTGGAAGGCTTTCTATTTTATCAAGAGATTTTCCGTGAAAAACATCTGGTGATATTACCTCCGCCTCTATTCCAAGAGAAGGTATTTCCTTCACCTTAAGAATTATCTCTCTCATTTTCCAACACATTAACCGGATTTTTTAAATATCCGATACCTACCTCATAATTCTCGGGAAGGAGCGTATAATATAAAAATCTCTCTTTTACGTCTTCACTTAAATCCTTATCTATCTCCAGTTTCACATAAAATGTACTCCCTTCATCGGCGATTATATTTCCGTTTTTTGCTACTATCTTTCCCTCCTTTATTGTATATTCCGTACTTGAAAATGCCCTTTCTATCTTTTTTCCATCCCTTTCTTCGGGATATATATTATAAATTGCAATATTTGCCTTTTCTCCCTCCCTCAGAGATGCATCAATACCGAGTCTTTTTCCAGGTCCTGCTCTCGTCATTATTGCTATCTCCTCCATATTGAGTTCCCTATCGATGGATGCTATTGTTGATCTCTCCGATGCCCATTTGCTGCATTCCCTCATTGTTTCGTCCCTGTATTTTTTTGACATGAGCCATGCAATAATTTTAGGGTATCTTATGAATGGACCTGCATTTGGATGGTCTGTAGTAATGTAAACCCTCCATGGGTCATTGATTAATAAAGCCAATTCAAGACCACATGTCCACTGAACTGCATTAACACCAGATCTCTTTCTGTATATGTAGGGTACCACACCACCGCCTGTTTCATCCTCAACATCTCCGTTATTCCATTTAAAATGTGTTAATTCCCCCAACCCGTATTCAAATGGAGCATCTGCTGTCATGGTTGTTGTGTCTCCAAATACTATCTGTCCTATATCCACACTAATCTTCTTCTCCTTTTTTACCTTCTTTGCGAGTATCTCAGCCTCTGATTCAAAGTTCTTCCATGAATCACCACCATAACAACTGAATTGTAGATGGGTTATATGCATCTCCAATCCCAGATCCATTGTCTCTAACGCAGTTTCATAACTACCAGGCACTCCTATGTTATTTAGGTGTATATGCAACGGGTGAGGTAGATTTAACTCATCATTAACATCAATCAATGTTTTAATTATCTCTACGGGCGTAACATTAAAGTGAGGTATATTGTCATATATTGATTTTACATTCTTACCCCAGCCCCATGCAAGGGTTCCTCCGGGATTCACTGCCTTTATTCCGTATGTTTTTGTGGCATTAAGCATCCACGCGACCCATGGAGCGAATTTATCCCTCTCATCTCTTGCTATATATTCAATCAACTGCTGATTGTTTCCTAAAAGTAACAAACCCAATTTGTTGACTATTGGAGTATCATTAAATTCCTCATGTGTATGTATTGCCTTTAATGGTGCTATTGCAGGTTCATTCAATGTCAGATAGCCCATTTTTACATATGTATAACCTGTAAGACATGTCGATGGAACTGAAAGTCCAGAACCAGATCTTAGTTCATTATTTGCTCCAAACAGATATCTTAATGAATCCTCAGGTCTAAAGAGCCTCCCCATATTTACCTTCGCACCTGCAAAATGAGTATGTATATCAATACCTGCTGGCATAACTACCATTCCAGATGCATCTATTATCTTTATATCTCTTTCATCTGCCTTCTCTGCAATCCTTCCGTTCACTACATAAATATCCTTTTTTTCTCCATGAATGTCGTTTAACGGATCAAATACAAAGCCATTCTTTATAAGAAGATTTTTCATTTTCTATATTAATTTATCATGATTAATTATTATAATTTATCAATTATTAATTATGAGGATTATATATTTTAATATCTGAATCGGAATTCAAAATTTTTCAGTGTGTTAACTTTGCACAGCAGTTGTTTGATTTTTATAATATATCAGTGGATGTTTCACATTACAATCAGAAACGCAGAGACCATAGGCTCTTATTTTGGCACATGTTGGGCATGAATATCTTGTTTTACTTTTTTTACCTGCAAGAAATTCTATCTGATATCTTGTCTTTTCTTCATTGAACTCTGGATACCTTGAAAAAATCTTTATTATATCATCAACCGAAAGACCCAATGCAAGAAGACATGTCCCAAGAACAAACATTCCATTATGTGATATACTCCCAGATTCGAGTGATGCCAGAAGTTCTGAAATACATGGTGGTAATGCATTAATATCTAACTCATTTATATCTATCCTCGATGGTTTTCTTGAAAATTTATTGTTAATCATATTCGCAATCTCTCTGAAATTATCTGGAATCCCAGAAACATTAACAGGCGACATTATTCTCTTCTTTATAGCCTCCCTTAGCAGTATAAGAGAATCCGTATCCTTCAACTCAACTTCTCCCTTGTTTACCCTTCTGTTTATAAGTTTCCATTTTGGTTCTTCTCTAACCAGATCTGTGGTTAATCTTATATAATCTATAAAGTGAATCCTTCCATTTACAATTCTGATATTCAAATCCTTCTTTATTAACTCTATTATATCATCAGTCTCGGATTTCAAAAATTTGTAGGCATGCATTGATTCAGACCTGGCATATCTTCTTATAATGCTCCTGTTATCTGTTAGATTCACAATAATCCTTGCAACTACAAAGCTCAGAATAGCCAATTCCTGGGATATTTTATCACTCATATCAATAACTAAGTTATTATTCAATGCATTGACGACCCTTTGTCTACCTAGCTCAAAACTCCCAGAGTAGATTGGATGATTTTGTATATCACTCAGTGTAAGATTTAGGGACATCACATAATCCTTTGTTTCCTTTAAGAATGGATATTTTGCAAGCAATTTCAAATCAGATGTCATATACTTTATTTGGAATATAAGAATTTAATCGAATAATTGTAAATAAAATTTGAAAATGAATGCAAGATTTTTTGTTATTATATCTGCTATTATTGTATTGATTACAACAGCAATTGCTGATTGGCCAAAATTTGCAGGAAATTTAAGAAATACTGGTAATATAGAACTAAATAGTTCAAAGAATTTCTCCTTTGATTCCATAAGAATAAAATGGATTTTTTATACAAATGATAGTGCAAGAGGAAGTCCCATAATTGTTGATATCAATAATGATAGTTTTGAGGAGGTAATATTTGGTTCAAGTAATGGTAATATTTATGTACTGGATTATGATGGAAAACCGCTCTGGAATTTTAAAACAAACGGTTCTATAGAATCAACACCTGTATCTGATGATGTTGATGGCGATGGAAAAAAAGAGATTGCAATTGGCTCTAATGATGGGAATCTGTATCTACTTAATTCAGAGGGTGTGTTAAAATGGAGATTTAAAACTGGTGGAAAAATAACAGCCTCGCCAGTTATTGCGGATCTGGAGGGGAATGGAAAAAAGGAAATAATATTCTCCTCATGGGATAACAATCTCTATGTTCTGAATTGTGATGGGAAGGAGATGAGGTCATTTCTTACAACTGCAAGAACAGAATCCTCACCGGCGATTGCTGACTTGGATGGTGATGGTTTATTAGATATAATCTTTGGCTCGAATGATAAGGCAGTGCATGCTATGCTTTATAGAGGTCCTGTTGTATCCTATAAATCAAATTCCAATTTTATCTCCTCACCAACAGTGATGGGCAATAATACAATTATTGCATCCTCTGATAACGGCAGGATATATAGTCTTTCTATATCTTCTGAATTGGGAGGTAAGAGGAGGGTTTGTGATAGCATGGGCTGTCATTATAAATATTCAGAAATTTATAAAATGAATGCTACATGGAACAATAGTGTTAATGGAGGTATAATCTCATCTGCGGGAATTGCCGATATAATGAATGATTCCGGAAATGAAATAATCATAGGGTCAACCAATAAAAATTTATATATATTCTCCGAGGATGGTAAGAAGATAAAAACCTATTCTACATCTGAAAAAATTGTTTCTCAACCAGCGATAGTAGATTTTAATGGCGATAATTCCTCAGAAATATTATTCACCACAATAGGGGGTGAGATAATTCTATTGAACTCAAGTATCTCATCTATATGGTATTATAACATTAACGAAAGAATTGTTTCTTCACCTGCAGTTTCAGATATTGATAATGATAACCTTCCTGAGATTGTTGTAACTACTGAGATGGGGAATCTCTATGTCTTTGGAATAAAACCAACTAGAACAACGACTATTTCTACAATAGAGGTTACTACAACCTCTCCCGTTGTATCTTCTGTTACATACACAACAACAACCACAACCTGTACAACAACTATAACTACAACAACCATAACTGAAAATAAAATTGGGAATAAAACCCTTCCAGAGGCGGTTATAAAGGAAATAAATACAAGCACTACTACTGCTTCAAGAAGTATTTCAGTCTTTGCTCCTATCAATTATTTTGATATTATCCTGTTTTTCTTTTTTATATTTTTTATACTATCCCTTATACTCATTGCTCTATTTTTTTACAAGAGATTTAAATTTTAGAAATGATAACTAAAAACGAGATTGACAGGATTATAATAATTGGAATATTTGTTTCAATTTTAATAGGATTGCTTGTTACTTTATATTTTATACTTGCCATAAGAGAGCCATTTTCGGTCCTTTATATAAAACCAGATTCCTATTCAAACTATATTGTTAACAATACTGTCTCCTTTATATATGGTGTAAGATGCCTTGAAGGAAAAAAAACAAGATATGCTGCTGAGATATTCCTTGGAGATATACTGATAGGGAATAACACCTTTGAGATGGATGGAGGGGAAAAAGAGTGGGTAGTTTCTGCAGATTTACCTGCAGACATAGATACGAGACTGCCCGTGAAGGTTAAAGTGGTGTTAAGAGGCCCCACGAATGTATATGATGTTCATTTCTGGTTGAAGGGAAGGAAATAAATGGATGCACTCTTTCATATTGTAATAGCATATGTAGGGGGGATCATACTCCTAAAAAATCTAAATGTAGATTTTAATTTATGGGTAGTGTTTATGTTATCAGTTATATCTCTTATTGTAACAGATATTGACCACTTTATAGATACAGGAATTCCAATATTCCATAACATATTTCTCCTAATAATATTTCCCACAATTATACTTCTTTATTTACATTCAAGAGAAAAATACAATTATTTTAATTATACATTGACATTAATTGTTATGTTTATTGGACATCTCCTGACAGACATGGTTGAAGGCATGTATGGGATACCTCTATTCTACCCCGTATCAAATAGACTATACATGATACCCGAATGGTTGGAAATTTATTTACCATTAAATCATGCATCCTGGATCGTTTCAAGACTTGGAATTGCATTATTCCTCTACTTTACATTGATACTATCAATACCAATAATATTCAAATTCTTTTCATCTGATTTTTCAAAAGGTACTTAGAAAAAAAGACATACCAGAAGAGAATCATCCATGTTGAGAATGCTATCCACCCTGCATGAATGTGAACCATCCTTGTTGTACCGGAATAATCAAAGTAGAATGCACTTATGCATATTAAAACAACCCTTAAGATATTTGCTATATATGTGCCTATATAACCTGCTATGATAAATGGAATGGCATTCCTTGAGAAAACATTTGGGAATATAAATGCAACAAGAACAAGAGATGCTGTAAAAGCACTGAGTGACCATATACCCGTGCAATCAGAAACAATCCTTATAGGCATCAATACTCCATGAACTGTATGGAACGATATAACATTTTCATTTATCTTAACACCAATCCCAGTAATCTCCAGTATAAATGCCACAATCTCTGTTGTTGGTTTTACAAATGGTTGTGATAGTTTATCAATATTTTCCTGAAATATATCAAAGACCTGATACAGAAGTATGGTTATAAGCGGGAACGCCGCGGGAAGAATAACTGGTCTGAGATTCATAGAGGTAAAAAGGATTATACTTAAACCAGAGAGGAGGATTGAGAACTCACCGATTGAGTATGGTCTGTTGCAAAATCCCGTATCAACACAAATAAAGCTGAAGATACATGCTCCAACTCCCGTCAATATTAGAATATATCTTTCATTTCTATTTAAACCCCTATTTATTCCATTCTTTGCTGCATAAAGAGCACCTATACCTGAGATAATCCAAATAAATATCGTAAAATGTGAGATAAGGGATATATTTGAAGTAAGATACAGATATAAAAATGCTACGGAGAGTAGCATTATCACTGCTACAAACCAATACCTTACTGTTTTGTACATCTTTGTTTAAAATTTTTATAATTTTAAATCATATGTCTATAATTTATAATATTGTAAATATAATTATCACCAAAATACTAAAGTTGCTAAATCAGGTTATACTTTTTTAATTTTTGATAATTTTAGGGGTTGTTGATATGACTTTAAAGGTTGGAGTTATTGGTGTGGGTGAAATGGGAAGGCACCATGCTAGAGTCTATTCAGAGATGGGTAATGTAGAATTGATAGGTGTAACAGATATAGATAAGAATGTTTCTAAAGAGATAGCAAAAAAATATAATACAGAGGCATTTACTGACTATAAAAAATTTCTCTCAGAGGATATAGATGCTGTAAGTATTGCAGTCCCTACAAAGTTGCATAAAGAGATTGCAATTCATGCGATGAATAATGGAGTAAATGTACTAATAGAGAAACCAATAGCAGATTCGCTTAACGCGGCAGATGAAATAATAAATACGGCAATAAAAAATGATGTAAAACTTATGGTAGGCCATATAGAACGATTTAATCCAGCAATACTTACATTCAAAAAAAATCAGCATAAATTAGGTAAGATAGTCTCAATATCTGCCAGAAGAGTAGGTCCATATAACCCAAGAATAAGGGATGTTGGCATAATAATTGATCTGGGGGTTCATGATATAGATATAATGTGTTACATATACTCCGAACATATACTAAGTGTTCACGCATATGCCGGTTCCATATTCCATACCTTTGAAGATTACGCGTCAATTCTCCTTGGTTTTAGTAATGGAAACTCAGGGGCTATAGAAACAAACTGGTTAACGCCACATAAGGTAAGAAGGTTGACCGTCACTGGAACTGAGGGAATCGCATATGTTGATTATATAAAACAAAAGGTAAAATTCTTTACAGAGAAGGGTTTTGAGTTGATCAAAGTTGAGAGGAAGGAGCCATTGATTAATGAATTAAGGCATTTCATAGACTGTATCAGAAGAGATAAACAACCAATTGTTGGTGGAAGGGAAGGAAGGCATGCACTTGAGGTGGCTCTATCGGCAGTAGAATCCTATAAATCATACAAGGTTGTTACAATACCACAAAAGAAAAAGGATATATAAAAACATTATCCTATATTCTTAATATGATTTCTTCACTCATAAAGATGATTTTTGGCATTGCACTAACATTATTCATTCCTGGATTTGCATTAACATTGATTCTTTTTCCGACACATATGAGATTAAATGTTGTAGAGAGAATTGCATTGGGTTCAGTTCTGAGTATTGCAATTCTACTCCTAACAGCAATATTTCTTGATTTTGGATTGGGTATTGATTTCACAGGAATGAATATGAATATCGCACTCATATCTTTAACTTTATTGTTCATTCTCATATGGCTTATCCAAATTGGTAAAATAAACCTATTTTAAGGATCAAAAAATGATTGAAATAGTATTATCCTTAATTTTTATATCAAGTTTCCTTTTCACAGCCATATTTACCCCAAAATATATGAAGAAGGCATCTGAAAGAGGTTATGTAGTTAAGGACATGTATAAAAGAGATAAACCAAGCATTCCTGCAATCGGCGGTTTGGTTATATTGGCATCTATTCTCACATCACTTATAGTTGCTCTGATAGGGGTTAATGAATTAGGTATTGACAGAATTAATTATCTCCTGATTTTTTATTTCATCGTTATAGTATTTGGTATTTTTGGTCTTGCAGACGATTTATTTCACATAGAACATAAATGGAAGATTATAGCACCATTCTTTCTTGCAATGCTAATTGTGGTGTTAATATCTGATACAACAATTGATTTTTATTTTATTAAGATTAATCTTGGGTTTATCTATACATTTATAATTGCACCTATGTATATAATGGTTGTGGCAAATCTCATTAATATGCACTCCGGATATAATGGTCTCTCCTGTGGATTATCTTATATCCTTGTATCATTTATAATGATAAGGGTATATTTTGAAAAAGGATTGGGAAACATATATTTGCTTCTACCAGTATTTGGTTCATTACTTGCCTTTCTCTATTATAATACATATCCTGCAAAGATATTTTGGGGGAACATAGGTAGTATAATGATAGGTGCAGCCATAGGTTCATTATTGATTGTAAATAAGATGGAGATATTCGGTATTGTAATTCTAATTCCACATATAATAAACTTTTTAATGTATATCGTATGGAAAATAAAAGGGCTTGGTGATGTAAAGTTTGGAGGATTAAGAGACGATGGAACCCTGATAGTTCCAAATCCATGGACATTAAAATGGCTTTTTCCGTATTACTTTAGACTAACAGAACATCAGTCAATGTGGATTTTGTATATGCTGACAACATTCTTTGGACTTTTAGGTATTATTTTTATCCCTTATCATCCTCCTTTTCCATAATGACGGTATCAAAAAAGAAGAGATATTAGATATTATCAAAAGAACTCCAAATAATGTGACACTCCTGCGGAAAAACCAACGATTCTGCCAACAACACCAATATTACAATTTTTCCGTTGTTTAGTTGTTGTAGTTGTTAAAGTAGTTGTTGTGGTTTGTTCCATCGAGAATAACGGACCTATATATTGGAGCGCTATTTTCCACAATTGAAAAATCCACACTTAGAGAAGAATGTGCAAGGATTATAGTAAGTGCGAGACATATCACAGATATATTTAGAATACCATATATTTTTTGACATATACTTACCTTCTATTTTTTATTTTAAAAAGAAGGGTGGTGGCGGGTTTAGTAGAGGGTTTATGGATTTGATAAAATTTGTTTGAATCACTTTAGCCAACCACCCTTTACCATACGGCATTGCATATAATGAAATTCAATCTTTAAATATGAAAAATGTTTATCTTTGAATGAAAAATTAGAAATAATATTCAAAACAAGTATATTGATAGTAATTAACAATAAAAAGAAGAAGGAGAAGGAAGTTTAGGATTATGTCAGGATATTTCAGTTTCTATATTCCGTTCTTATTTTTTCGCTAATGTAATCTCCATACTGGAGACTCTAACTGGACCTTTTTCGCCCTCTATCTGCTCTGTTCCAAGTTTCACATCCTTTGTTATCACATCGGGTAGAAATCTCTGTCTTGCTATCTCGGCTGCATCAACTGCCCTTGAGATAGCCCTTCCCCTAGCCTTTATTACCACTTCATCAACACCTTCGTTGAATTGGGTAACTACGGCTAGAACATAGCTCATCAGGTCCTTTCGTCCTATAAATACCGTGTTGTCATCCTTCTTGTTGCCTTTCGAAGTTTTTTCTTCATCCATGTTATCACCTCTCTCTTTTCACTGTTTTCTGGAAATAGTCTGTTGTGATAATATATGGTAATTGATATTTAAAAGTGGTTGTATTTATCTGATAAAATTAATAAAATTTAAAGATATAGATATAGAATGGAAATTCCATTATCGTATGAAAATTATCAGATTCTTGGAATTGAACACACATGGATTTTAGCATTTATTATTCCCACAATTATATTTCTCACATTTTATATCCTAAAGGATGGTGTCAACAAAAAAAAGGTTATATTTCTTATAACAAGATTGCTGATTATCTCTTTATTGATTATTGCTATTGCATCACCATATCTTGTCCGTTTGAGTAAAGAGTATGATAATGTAACATCTATAATAATTCTTGCTGACAATTCCAAAAGCATGGAAATATTTGGAAATCAAAACATATCAAGTAAATTGTATTATGATTTAAAAAACATAATTAAGAGTGAAATTGGCTTTGATGACATGGTATCATTTAAGTATTTTTCAGAAGGCAACGGGACAGATATTGGGGGTGCACTGTATCAATATATAAAGAAGGATAATAGAAACTATCTTATAATCCTGATAACGGATGGTAATGACAATTATGGAATGAATGCTATAGATGTGGCAAAGATTTTGGGTTCTGAAAATATTACTGTCTATTCATTAATTCCCGATTCTAGCTCAATGAAGAGTGATGTGTACATATCAAACATTATTGGTTACAGGAAGGTACCTGTAAATGCAGATTATGTTCTGAGGGTGGAGATAGGAAAGAATGGTAATTTACCTGTTAACTATGATTTGATACTCAGAGTGAATAATAAATTTGTAAAAAAGGTATCAATCTATCAGAATGAATCGGTAAAATATATCACTACAACACTGAATTTTCATAAGAGTGGTTTACAGAGGATAGAGGCAATAATCAAAACATCCAGAGGGGATTTCTTTGAAAACAACAATAGATTTAATAAGATAGTTGAGGTTGCAGAAAGACCAAGAATTTTACTTCTTAGTGATGATATAAGTTCACCATTGCTATCGGTTTTAAATAAAAATTATGATGTAATCCTCACCAATAAAACAGATATCCTAAAACATCATTATAAGGATAATTATGGGAATTATGATGCAATCTTTATAGACAATATACCATACAATAGATTAATTGATATAGTTGATATACTACACAATTATGTTATAGATGGAAACGGTCTGGTTGTGGTTGGAGGAGATAAATCGTATGAAAATGGGAATTATAATAACAGTTATTTTGAGACGCTTTTGCCTGTAATATCTACAGAGAAGCCCGAAGAAAAAAGACAGCCAATTGCTGTTGTTTTTTGTATGGATGTATCGGCAAGTCTTGGTTTCAGCGGTGAAAGAGGTTACAAATCCTACTTAGATGAAGGAAAGGCAATTGCAATAAATCTCTTGAGACAATTAAACGCAAATGATTCTGTTGCTGTTTTAGCCTTTAATATTCCAGTATGGGTTTGGCCAAGAAGTGGTCTGATAAAGATATCTGATAACATGGCACTGATAGAGGACTATATATCAAAACTAAAACCTACTGAAGGGGGTACAAGTTTTTATCCTGTTCTTACAAAAAGTGAGGATATATTAAAGGATTATGATTTAGAAAAGTATGTGATATTCATTTCAGACGGTTGTCCTAGTAGTAAAGAGGAGAGCAGGGAATTGTTGCTCAACCAGATAAAGAGGATGGCAGATAATGGTATAAGACTATACACAATAAGCATTGGGGACAGGGCACAGGCAAGAACAGGAATGCCTTTGATGCAGGATATGGCGAAGGTAGGTAACGGTCTGTATTTCTGGATGGAAGAGAATGATAGATTAAAGGCGGTATTTAAAAAAGAGGGGGGGAAAAGGGAAAGGGATTTCTACCATATTGGTGTCTACGATAGATATCACTTCATCACAAAGGATATTCAGGATTTTGTTACATCCATCAAAAAATACAATGGGGTAACGCCTAAATCAATAGCACAGACGCTTCTGGTAACGCAAGATAATGACGCTATACTTACTGTATGGAGATTTGGGCTTGGCAGGGTCGCCTCATTAACCACGGATAATGGGAGGGAATGGGCATTAAATATCTATACGACAGAAAATGGAAAACTGATTTCTGCCATTACAAATTGGGCAATAGGAAATCTTGAAAAGAACAAGAGGATTCAGATTACTACAGAGGATATTCATCTTGGGCAAGAATCTACTATAAGAATAAAATCTGAAGGTAGACCTACACTTACAGCCTCATATAAAAATAAGGAAAACAGATTAACTCTAAAACAGATCGATTTGAATAGATATTATACATCCATAAACCCAGACAGAGAAGGTTTTTATACACTAAGGGCTGAGGTAAACAACAATTTTGATATAGATGGTATTGCAGTAAATTATCCCGTTGAATATTCATCTCTTGGTGTCAATTTTGATGTTTTATCAAGAATAACTGAACTCACAAATGGTAGATTGTATAATATGTCCCAAATAGGGTCATTAGAAGAAGATGCTGTAGAATATGTAAAAAAAGTTTCATTGCATGATGTAAGAAACAAGACTGATATATCAACATATTTATTAATAATGGCACTCTCAATATTCTTTATTGATGCGATTATAAGAAGAATAAACGATATATTGAAAATTAAAAAAAGGAGGAAGGATGCTGGGAGGGGAAAGGATACTTGAACTCGTAAAGAAATCGGGTCTCATTGAAAATTTTGACAAAAGATGCTTGGGGGGTGCAGGTTATGATTTAAGGATAGGAAAGATCTATGAATTAAGGGGAGGGGGTTATTTGGGAATTGAACTCAGAGATATGCCAAGTGTTGAAGAAATAAAATTTGATGAATTTACATTGAATCCATATTCATATGTTTTGATAGAAAGTGTTGAGATAGTCAATATGCCTTCAAATTTAACAGCAAGAATTCTACCAAGGTCAACTATTTTTAGATGTGGTGCTCATCTGATAACTGCTTTGGTAGACCCTAAGTATAGAGGCACATTAATAATGGGGCTTGTAAATCTTGGAAGAGCACCATTTAGGATTCAGAGAAATGCGAGAATTGCCCAGATTGTATTTGAGAGGGTGGAGGGAAAAACAAGGGCATATAATGGCAGGTATCAGGGTGGGAGAGTGGTTTAGATTTGTTAGATTTGCATTACTATTTGCATTACTCTTTCTTTTTACTCTTTCTTTTTTATTTATATATATTAATATATCGACATACAATTATATAACTATACTATTCAATAATGTTAATTATTGTTGCTTAGTGTTAAGAAAAATGAGTGGCAATAATACGAAGAGTGAGATTATTAATCTTCTAACGGAGAGGGATTACGGATTAACCATTGAGGAGATAGCTGTTGCTCTTAAAACCAGCAGAACAACTGCATCAAAATATCTTGCAATTCTTGAGGCAGAGAAAAAGATAAGGGTAAGGGAGGTTGGTAAGGCAAAACTGCATTATCCTCGGAGTAAAAATATCATTGGATAGGATATCAAGATGGATATCTATGGTGGAAAATTGAGAATAGAAAAGA
>CAZQER010000003.1:39199-42638 GCA_964592095.1 uncultured archaeon | reverse complement strand
ACCATCTAAACATTATTAAACACGTTTATGTAATTACTTTTCACACGGTCTGACGGTTTCGGGCTATATGAAGTCCGTGTGAGCCAATTTGGGCGAAGCCTGACGAACCGCATATCCTCCTGTTGTCCGATTGCGTTAGCACCGAAGCGGAGCGGAGAGTTGCGGCGATGGGTACATCCTATGCCTCCGGAAGATGTCCTCTTAAATACTTACTGTTTATTTCTTCTAAGATTGATTTTGCCACATCGTAACTTGCAGTTTTAATCTTCTTTGAGTTCCTTGATTTTCTTGGTATTTTAACATGTAGCGCCCATTTATCATCTTAAGAAATCTTTTTAATTCTTCCTCCGAGTTAAATACAAGTGCCTCATCTATATTACTGCAATCACCACATAGATATTTAACGGCAATTGTATTATCAATAAAATCTGAATTTGGATATGTTTCCCTCTCAGATGATAATTGGACTAACGCAAGTCTCCTTGAACCACATTTGCTACATACCTTTATCTTCATTTGAGTTCTTTTAGTACCATATCAACCTGTTTTATCGCGGTACCAAGATAGTTTTTTGGATCAAGTGCATCATTTATCTCATTTTCATTTAATAACCTTGAAATCTTTTTATTCTTTAACAGAACATTCCTAAATGGTATATCTTTTCTATAACTCTCAATTGCACATTCCCTTGTAATTTTATGCGCCTCCTGCCTTCCCATACCCTTAGATACCAACTTAATCATAATTGCCTCTGCCATAATCCTGCCTTTTGTAAGTTTTAGATTCCTTTCTATCGCATTATAATCAAAAATTAGATTTTTTATTAATTCAACTGATAGATTCAGAATATAATCAATTAGAATGCATGACTCTGGTATTATAATCCTCTCGCAACTTGAGTTTGTTAAATCCCTTTCATGCCATAGAGGAATATTATCAAGGGATGCAATTGCATTTGCCTTTATAACTCTACTTAGACCACATATCCTTTCTGCATATATGGGATTCATTTTGTGTGGCATTGTAGATGAACCAACCTGTTCTTTACCAAAATATTCAAATACCTCCCCAATCTCTGTTCTCTGTAGGTTTCTTATCTCAATACAAATCTTATTCAGTGTTTCTGCAATAAGAGCCAAAATAAGGAGAAATTCTGCGTGTCTGTCTCTTTGTATTATCTGATTTGAAACCATCACAGATTTTAAGTTTAAATCCCCCATCATATAATTTTGTATCTCCATGCCCTTTTCTCCCAATGCTGCCTGAGTACCTACCGCACCAGTTAGTTGACCTACAATAATTCTTTTATAGCATTCATTTATTCTTTCTATATGTCTCTGAATCTCTGCTGCATAGATAGCAAATTTTAAACCATATGTCGTCGGTACTGCATGCTGACCGTGAGTTCTTCCAATTGTTATAGTGGTTTTATGCCTTTTGGCCTGTTTGAGAATTATATTCTTTAAATCCTCTAAATCCCTTCTCAGAAAAACCATAAATTCCTTTAACTGTAATGCCAATGCAGTATCCTGAATATCATTACTCGTTGCGCCCAAATGTATATATTTTCCAGCATTGCCGCACTGCTCAGATAATGCCTCAACCATGGCCATTACATCATGATTTATTTTCGCTTCTATCTCTCTTACCCTGCTTAGCTTTACATATTTTGTATTTGCCTTTTTTGTTATTTCCTCTGCTGCCTCCTTGGGTATATTTCCCACCTTTGCGTGCGCCCTTGCAAGCGCAGCCTCAACATCAAGCATTCTCTGAAGTTTCGTTTCATCATCAAATATTTTTCTGACCTCCTCCCTACCATATCTTGACTCTATTGGATGAATTGTCATTTTGATTTCTTTGCTGAGTAATTCATCATGACAATAAATATTTGGACTTCTCAGGTTAATATATTGGCAATACAACCCCTCTTCATAAGTTTTTCATTATATAAAGTCAAATTTCTATAGTTAGATGATAAATTAATTTTCATAAAATGATTAAAAACAAAAAATCACAGGCATTCACATCAGACTTTGTTATATCCATCTCGGTTTTCCTGATAGTTTTAATTCTAATAACATACATGTGGGATCATACCATATATCAGATACTCAGGATTGAAAGGGTGTATGATATGGATTGGGTAGCAAAAACAGCACTTGAACAGTTAATTAGAAGCCCAGGAATGCCACTGGACTGGTATAACCATCCAAATAAGATAATTGTATTTGGTCTTGTGGAACATAATCCTATGAAAATAATATCCAAATCAAGTATAAATCATACATATTTTATTCAGGACAGATTAATTGATGCAGATAAACTTTTTTATTTCATATCATTTTCCAGAAACAATTATGCATTATCAAGAAGAAAATTTCTCAGACTTGGGAAGTATCATTATTATGTTAAAATGAAATGTGTTAATGAAGGTAATATAAAAAACTGCTTTTCAGGGCAATTTTTTGATTCTATAAAAGAGGGTTATGTGAATTGTAGTAATGATAATTATCTATACATAAAAAACAAGAGGTTTGTATATGCTGATTATCCTAAGAGTATCATAAGTCTTTGGCTGTTTGATGAGGATGGTGGCGGAATTGTGTATGATACATTTGAAAAAAATAATGGTAGAATAAATGGTTCTAAATGGGTTGATGGTTTTTTGGGAAGTGCTTTATATTTTGATGGAGATGATTATGTAGAGTGTGGTAAAAACAAAACGATAAATCCAACAGAAAATATAACAATAGAGGTTTGGATTAATCCATCTAAAAAAAAGGAGGGGTATATTGTTGCTAAATGGAGTGAAAAAAAATCATATTATCTCAAAATTAGAAATGATGGACATATTGAAGCAGGCTTCTCATCCAATGGAAAAAACATAAAGAGTACAACTGTATCCAATAATCCCATAAATCTTGATAGATGGACACATATCGTATATACAAAAAATATGAATTCACATCAGATTTATATAAATGGAAACCCATCTACCAAGATAAATTTTCCATCGGCGGGAATATTTTTTTCTGAAAATACATCATTAACCATAGGTAGTGATTCAACGAGTACTCCAAAATATTTTAATGGCTCTATAGACCATGTAGCAATCTACAATGAGACATTATCCGATACAGAAGTGAAAAAACTTTATGATGAAGAATCAAAACTCATAGATAATTGCACCTTTGGTTTTTATCCAGAGGGTGGGGATGAATCCCATATTATTGAAAAAATAAATCATGAGTCTACAGTAACACTAAGCAAACCACTTGACATAGAGGATATATCTGGTGGGAAGGTAATTATATTAAAACCAACAATAAAAATAATATTGGTTGTATGGGAAAGTGATAGGAAAAATCTCAATATCCCAACTGTAGGTTCTGGAGGCAAAATAATTCCATATTAATGAACATTAATGTGTATTCTTCCT
>CAZQER010000003.1:10310-39099 GCA_964592095.1 uncultured archaeon | reverse complement strand
TTATCCAATTGGAAACATTTCTCTAAAGATGGATGATATACCACTCTTTACTAAAAGGAACACACTTAGAGATAAAAAGACCAATACCAATATAAATATCAGATTTGACCCAGTTAGTATCTTACCATGGCGTATTAACCCCAAAACGATTCCACCAAAGAATGATAGAATAAATAATATAATAATTGCATAATTAAAGAATTCTGGTGCAGTAATAGAAATCTCTTTTAGGGAAATAAAACTTGATTGCATGTAGGCATCTCCAATTTCAGATACGTGTATCTCTTTGGATATGATATCAAATAATTCAATAAATTGTATAGACACGGCAAAAAGCACCGGAGCGCCAAAAATAACACCAATTATTATAAATGCAACCTGTGAGGTTGTTTCAACCCTCATTCTCTTCATAAGCCCTTGTTCTCTCTGAAGGTCTCTGGATATTTCCTGTAATACCATCTGTATCTGACCACCGGTCTTCAAACCCTCTATCATCAGTCTCACAACCCTCTCAACCTTTTCTGACCTTATCCTGTTTGTCATTTTTAGAAGTGCAGTTTCCATTGGAATCCCCGAGAACATATCTCTTGATATTTTATATATCTCCTCGGATAATGGACCAAATTCCGGTCTAGTAGATGCCTTTATTGCATCATATGTTGTCATTCCCGCACCTATATTCTGTGATACCAAAGATAAGAAATCGGGTAGAACTTCCTCAATACTTCTTGCTCTCTTATCTATGGTTATTGATAAAAAAATGTATGCAACCATAAAACCACATATAAAAGAAAGCATACCTATGATTAGAGATATGTAGAATTTAAGGGTGATTAAAAAAGATGCCACAAAGAATATTATTCCAAAAACAATACAGTATATGGTAATATAACCCAAAAAAGTCTCAACATTACCCTCTATTCCCGCATAATCCATAAGTTTTTTTGTTTTTTCTTTAATATCACTTGAGAATGAAGATCCTATTCTTGGTGCTAGATTTGGTATTAGATAAGATACATTTGAATACAATCTGGAAAATAAACCAAATATCGATAGAAGTATATTCAGTACTATTTCTATTATATAAATTATTCCATTCATCAATACCTCAAATGTTCTGTTTAATATATCTGATACCATTTTATATGATCGGTCTCCTGCTTTTTATTATGGATATAAATAATAGTTCTGTAAATACAACACATATGGCAATTAAATACAGTGTTGTTTTTTCTATAATCCTGCCAAAAAAACTGGATAATATAATTATTAAAGCAACACCCATTGAGGGCAGTACAATGATGAGTACCAAATATATGAGACCAATAAAGGCGAGTTCATGACCATATCTATTTATCCTATCTTCCCTTTCCAGTTGTATACTCCATGATATTACCTCTAATGCACTGCTAATATCGGAACCTGTTTTTAGTGCATTTGCGATCTGACCCAATATTCTTCTCATATATGCAGATGGTGATATAAGGCCGTAATCATTCAAAACATCTGTCATGCTTCTACCAGACTCTATGGCATCAACTATCTCATCCATTGTTTTTGAACATTCTCCATAACCTCCCATTGATATATTCTCCAAAATATTAAATAGTGGCATTCCTGAACTCAGTTGTATCTGCATATCTCTCATCATATAACCCAAATCCTTATCTATCAAATTTGCTCTTCTGCTTATAATCCTCTTGGGGGTAAGTAAAATATAAATGAAAAACCAGAGACCAATTACAATTGGGATTCCGAGAGCAAGCATTATATCAAACCTTTTTATGATTATAAGCAGTATCATCACACCCATAAATGTAACAAAAAATGCTGCAATAGGAATAGATATCAGTATTGCTAAATACTCTGCAGCAGAAATATCCAAACCAGCCTTTCTGAGATTCCATTCCAAATCGGGAAACAGAAATAAAAGTCTTTTTGTATGTGGTGTAATGACCTTTATCGATTTTTGAAATCTTTTGAACATACTCATTTTAAAATCATTATCTTTGTACTCTATATATTCTATATTTAATTTTCTATTATTTAATCTTTATCTCCTTAAATATCAAATATTAAATCAGATACAGATATTTAATCTATACTTACCTATACAAAAAATAAGATGAAAGCAGATAAAAAAGGGTATTTGTATTCAATAATAACAGCCAGTTTTGTTCTATTATTACTATCTACAATTGTCTTTTATAACACATCGAGAAGAATAGAAATGAAGGATATATCACCGATTATAACAACCGATGAACTTCACTATTTTATACTTTCCGTTAAAAATGACCTCCAGAGAATTATATTTATGAGTGGTAAAGAGGCAATTAATTGTTCTGTGAATTACATATTATCTCACGATAAAGACCTAAGTAATTATGAAATGAATAACTGCACAAGATTCAAATATTATATAAATGGTTCAGAGGCTGCTGTAGCAGAATTAATGCTTTGTGGTACAATTGATGGTAATGTTAAAATAAAGGATAAAACTATTCAGAGTTGGATAAAGAGGATTAATGAAACTGCAAAGGATGCCAATATAATTTTTGATAAACTTGAGGTTTCAGATATAAAGATGGGGATGTATGATTCATTTCATGTTGGTATTATAGTGTATCTTGATATAGAGGCAAGAGATAAATATAATATAAGCTCCTTTAAAGGATATGGAATTCCATCAGATATAGTACTTATTAACATAAATGAAACAAAAGACCCATTATACTACCTAAATGCAAGAATAGACGGTGCAAATCATATAGATGCTCTCAAAATAACAAAATTCTTCAGGATGTGTTATTTTCCATATATGAACGGTTCAATAATCAATAAAATACTCTCAATTTCTGCGGATAATAATTATAGATGCTATTTTACAAGTAATATGACCGATTATGGTTATACTCTAGATGACACAGGACCATCATTCTTTGACCGCTTGGATGGAAATAAGAATCTATCCCTCCTATACACAAAACAATCGGAAATTCTATTTGGGGAGAGAAATATAGGTTTGGAGTCTTTTATAAATGTATCCTATATAAAAACTCAAGGAATCCCGGTAGATTTCAGCCAGAACTATACATGGATTGATTATATATACTGGAGGAAGATAACAAATAGTGGTAATTGTTGTGTGAATTATACAAATCCAAAATTCCGTATAGATAGGATGCATACAGAAGATAGGTACAATATACAAGAACACAATTGTGATACTCCGCCAGTTTGTGTATATTAGATTTTAATCTAATTTTCAAATATCATCATCTTTTATTTATATGTAAGGAGTAATGTATTAAGTGTGAATATGTTGATTTAGAATGTACAATTTTCTCTATAAATTAAATGTTTCAGGGCATTTGAAATTCACAGAAGGACACATACAGGTGTTTGGACACTCATCATTGATGATTATTCCTGAAGAGGCATTTTTATTCTTACAGGAAGAGTTTCTGAAGGTAGACTCGTTGAGACTTTATAAGGTTGGTAAAAAGGCTGGTGAAGAACTTTATGAGTTGATAGCCCGTTATACTGTAAATCCAAACAGGATATTTGCATTGGGAATAGACCTTATCAATTTCTCAGGATTTGGTAAATTAAGGGTAATAAACAAAAGATTAGATGAAGGCAGGGTTATTTTTCATATGGAAGATTCAATCGCGGCAAAGATAAAGACTAATGAACATGCATGTCATTATATGAGAGGGGTATTAGCAGGTTTTATAGGAAGGATTACAAGAAAGGATGTTGAGTGTACAGAAGAACAATGTATGGCTATAGGCAACAGAGTCTGCGAATTCATGGTTAAGGAGAGGAATGAGTTTAATCCAAACTCCGAGATTGTTAGGAAGCAGTTGAAATTTTAGAATAATTGTGAATTTATATGGATTGGTTATCTAAATTCGGGCTGTACCCTTATACCTTTCTTTGATATAACCATAGAACGTTTTCCCGTGAGATGGTTCGTACCCCTCATCTTGAGAATCTCTAAATACTTTTTTCTTGTGTTTTCTATCTCCAAGTACGAGAGGATTATTACCGAATCTACCATATACGCCTCCATAGAAACTGGAATCTGTTCGTACGGATATTCTGTGGTAATAAAGGTAAGACATCTCTCACACTTTAGATACAATATTAATTCATGAAGGAATTTTCTATATTCTATATCCTTTTCCAATACGGTTTGTATTGCAGAAATGGGATCAATTAAAACCCTCTTTGGAGAGTATCTTTCTATATTCTTTTCTATTTCACTAAAAATATCGATCTCATTATCAAGAGTATCACCTATATCTATAAAAATAATACTATCTGTATCAACCAGTTTCTGGTCATAAAACTCAAATTCTGACATAAAACTCTGCATAACCCAAGATGGCTCTGATATTGCTGAGATATATAAACCAGTCTCTCCCTTTTTAGCCCCATAGAAAAGACTCTGTATTCCAAATGTACTTTTTCCAGTACCTGGCTCGCCACTAATGAGTATTACAGAAGGGAAGGGAAACCCACCATCAATCATCCTATCCAGACCTGGGATTCCTGATTCAATTCTTTCCATTTTAGAATGCTTCCTTCTCTATCTTGAATACACACCTGTCTGAACCTAGGGATTCACACTCTATCTCCTCGCAGTACATCTTTCTATTATAAAATGTCTCGTAGAGTGCAACTATTACTCCTCTAAGTATATGACATTTATCACCATCGGTGGATTTTCTATTATTTTTTATAACCTCTATAGAACCAGTAACAGTTATCAAATTATTATCAAATGAGATGGATTTTACCAGATTTCTTTCCGATATGATATTCCCCACATTTTTAAAAAATTTTTCTCTATCACCATTATTACCTTCCTCAGCTATGTTTTTTCCGATAATCTGACCCATTGAGTAAAACAAACCCCTTGCGGATTTTCCAAGTATGGAGTTTATTAACTTCTTAATACCTATTATCTCCTTCTTCTCAATTTTTGTGGATATCATTATAATTATATCATAAATTTTATCATAAAATGGTTATTACTAATTATTTATTAGCAATATAAATATTCAATGTTTAATCAATACAGCTTAGAATTTTATCAATCAGGTTATTTCTATTCCTGAGATTTATCTCAATGACCTTTGTATCATTTCTTTTCATTATTTCATCTGTAAATTTATCAGATGTTGCTTTTATTGTTCCCAAAACCCTCCTTTTGTTTAATGCCTTTAAAACAGCATCTTTGAATTTTTCTGAAATGAGTTCCATCCTTCCAATTTCATCAATAATGATTATATCCTTATTCAATGATGAAATGATACTGTCTACTGCCATATTATTGATATCAGAGATATTTACAAAGTATTTGCCTACCCTGAATTTACTCCTAATTCCAACATGTGCAAGTATCCCTTTTCTCCCATCTAATGTCATGATTCTGAATCCAACCCTAAAGCCATGCTCCCTCATCTCCTCTGTATAAAAACCTCCTTTTTCCACCTCTAATCTCTCTACAAGCCTTTTTATCAGTGTGGTTTTGCCTATTCCTGGTTTTCCTTTAATTAAAATATTTTCACGCATTCAAATCCTGAACTTCTCTACAGAATAAAATATTGAACCATTATCTTTTATATACTCTATCAACCTTTTATATGTTTTGTGTGATGAAAGTGTCTTTGAATCGCCCACTATTATAAGCTTTCTTTTTGCTCTTGTCAATGCAACATTAAGCCTTCTCAGGTCTGTTAAGAAACCGATATCCCCCTCGGGATTTGAACGTACAAGACTTAATATAATCACCTCCTTTTCCCTGCCCTGAAATCCATCCACTGTTTTGATTTCCAATTCGTCTTGATATTCCTTGGGAATTGTATTCTTTAACAGGTCTATCTGATCATCATACGGGGAGATAACTCCTATATGCCTTTTATTTATTCCCCTATCTATTAATTTATTCATCACTTCTGATACGACCTTTACCTCTAATGGATTCTCCTTTGATGTTGAACCTTTTCTTGTCTTTTCGTATCGATTTAATCTTGATGTATCTATAAATACCATTGGCATACTCTCCTCCCTTTCAGTTATTAGATCATTAAGTCTGTGTTCCTTTACTGAATCATCTGCAATGAGTTTATTATCATAAAATTCCATATTGGAGAAGTTCATTATAATCTCATTCATTCTGTATTGTATTCTTAAAATGCTTCTTATTTTATCTCCATAAATCTCAATCAGTCTCTCAAACAAACTTTTTCCTAAACCATTTTTCTCAGCCTCTTTGTTGAGTATTGTTGGTGGTAGTTGCTTATGGTCACCCGCCATTACAATTTTATTTGCATGTATTATTGGAATAAGACATGACGGCTCTGTGGATTGAGTGGCTTCATCTATAACAAGTAGATCAAATTTCCTGTTTTTCAGCAATTCGGAACCTGAGGTAGAATTTGTTGTACATACAACATCTGCATTTTCAAGTATTTCATCTATAACCTTCATCTCAAGTTTTTCTGCATTTTCAAATAGTGTGTTTATCCTTTCTTGTATTATTATCCATCTTGCAATTTCCTTAATTTTTTTAGAAGATACTCCTCTAAAACCAACATTTCTTTTTGCCAAATCCTTTATTTTTTCATCGCTCATGCCCCTCCTCCATTTCATTTTTGGATATGTATACGATGACCTTTTATCAATTAGATTAAAAGCCTCCTCCCTCAACCTTCTTATCTCATGAAAGAGAGGATTCTTTTCTATCATACTATCCAATGTATGCTCTCTAAGTAATGGAGTAACTCTTGCAGGATGCCCAACTCTTACTACATTTACTCCTCTCTCAACCAGTTTCTCCACCATATTATCAACCGCATTATTTGAATCTGCTGTAGCAATTACCTTTTCTCCATTCTCAACTGCCTGCTGGATTATCTCAACACATGAAACTGTTTTTCCCGTTCCAGGAGGACCATGAATTAGATAGATATCTTTAGCAGCAATTGCATTTTCAACTGCATTTTTCTGAAATTTATTGAGCATTTCATTCTTGAATCTAATTGGTCTTTTAGAATTAAACTCTGGTTCTTTGTATCCAAGTAGAACACCAAGGAGTTTTGCAAGTCTACCCTTTGCATTTTCAACCTCACTTAGTGCATTAAGCATTCTCTGGAATGTTATATCATTAACATACAAATCCATCCTTATCTTTTTTCTATACAGATATCTTGGTGGCATTGAATCAAAAGCAACTGTAATTGAGTAGGCTGTCTTTTCAATTACAGTTCCTGTAGGATTATTGGGTCTTGGATGATTATCTGTACTTAACATAACGAGGTCTCCAACAGATATTTCCGTTTCTGGTAAAACCTCACCAATCCTTCTTTTCATGAATTTTACAATAATTCTGCTCCCCAAACCAGTACCTTTATTCTTTGCCCTTAAATTTAGTATGGCTCTACCAACTCTTTCTCTCTGTTTTCCAGTAAGTGTTTTCATCTCCATTTCGTGGTGAAGCATCTCCTCTCTTCTCTCAAGTTGAACAAGTCTCTTGAATTTCCTTACATATCCCGATATATATGTTAATGGACACATATCTCTTCTGTATTATATTTATTCGTATATATTACTTTTCAATAGCAATAAAATATGAATTCAAATGTTGGAGGAGGTAATAAAGATATGTATAGGTGATAGAGAAATATTTTTGATAGGAACCGCACATGTCTCAGAGAAATCAGTTAAATTAGTTAAAGAAACAATTGAGAGGGTGAATCCAGATATTGTAGCGGTTGAGTTATGTAAGCAGAGATGTGATGCCATTCTAAATAATAAAAAATGGGATGAAACGGAGATAGACAGAGTTATCAAAGAAGGTAAGATATATTTATTTCTAATGCAGTTAATGCTGACCAATTTCCAGAGAAAGATTGGTGATGAATTGGGTATTAAACCAGGTTCAGAGATGCTTGAAGCCATTAAAATAGCAAAGGAAAAAAACATAGAGATCGCACTTGTGGATAGAGATATAAAAATAAGTATGAAAAGGCTTTTTAATAGGATTTCATTGGTGGAAAAGTTTAAACTTTTTTATGGATTGATATCAGAAGTGTCTGAAGAGGAATCTGTAAATGAGTTAATGGAGCGTCTGAAGGATAAAGATATTTTAACAAAGATGATAGAGGATATGGGAAAAGAGATACCTTCCTTCAAAGAGGTTTTATTGGATGAAAGGGATAGGTATATTGCAAACAAGATCATGAATATAGATGCAAAAAGGATTGTTGCTGTTCTTGGGGCCGGGCATGTGGATGGGATAAAAAATATAATAGAATCTGGAGATACAAAATCAAAGAATGAGATAAGAAGTCTTGAGGAGATTCCAGAATCAAAATCGGCATTGAAGTATTTGGGTTATTTTATACCGATTTTGATTTTTTCATTAATAATTATTGGTTTTTTATCTAAGGGAGAGGCATTTCTTGTAAAATCTATATGGAAATGGGTTCTGATTAATGGAAGCCTTTCGGCTCTTGGCGTTTTAATGGCATTTGGGCATCCACTCTCAGCAATAACTGCATTCATAGCAGCACCCATAACATCACTAAACCCATTATTGGCAGCAGGATGGTTTGCGGGATTAACAGAGGCAAAAATGAGAAAGCCAAAGGTAAAGGACTTTGAGGATTTATTAAGATTGGATAGTATTGGAGATTACTGGAAAAATGGCGTAACGAGAATACTCTTGGTAATTGCATTTGCAAATCTTGGTAGTTGTATAGGGACATATATAGCCGGATTTAGCATATTTATGGATATAGTATGAAAAAATATGAAAACTACAACTCCTTGGGGTATGAACCAAGAATCTTTAGAAATACACACTTCTTTTTGATTTCATTCAACGCCTCTTTCACATTTTTATCATTTTTATGACCCTCAAAATCGACAAAGAAATAGTAATCCCACAACCCTCTTTTGGATGGTCTAGACTCTATCTTTGTTAAATTAATACCATGCATTGCGAATGGTTTTAATATTTCATACAATGCCCCTACCCTATCCTGAATGGAGAACATTATGGATGTTTTATCATTTCCGGACATTCCAGCAGAGTTTTTTGATATGACCAGAAATCTCGTAAAGGTTTCTTTTCTATCCTGTATGTTCTCATCAATTATATTTAAATTATAAATCTTGGCTGCTATGGAACTTGCAATTGCAGATGAATTCTTTTCTTCTGCTGCAATCCTTGCTGCCTCAGATGTTGATGATGTCTCCTTTATTTCAGCAAGAGGAAGATTTTTCTTTATCCATCCCCTGCACTGGGCTATTGCCTGTGGGTGGGAGTATATAATATTGATTGAATTTATATCATAATTTGATAACAGACAATGAGAAATGGGTAATAGAATCTCGCTGTTTATTTTGTTATTTGACTCAATGAACATATCAAGCGTTCTGGTAACCATTCCCTCCAATGAACTTTCTACTGGAACAACGCCATAATCACATCTCCCATGCTCTACCTCTGCGAACACATCCTCTATGCTATCCACTGATCTATATTCCACCTGTGATCCAAATTTTATATTTGCTGCCTGATGGGTAAAGCTTCCCTCAGGACCCAAATAACAAACCCTGATAGGTTTCTCAAGTCTTCTACAGGATGATAGGATTTCTCTATAAATCACTTTTAAAGCCTCGGTAGAAAGAATGCCCTTTCTTTTCTTCAACATCTCAAATATCTCTTTTTCTCTCTCTGGTGAAAATGATTCTATTCCTACCCTTCTTTTTATTTTCCCTATCTTAACAACCAATCTTCCTCTTTCATCAAGTAAATCCAAAATCCTTTTATCTATTTCATCTATCTCTTTTCTGAGTTCTTTGAGTTTTTTAATATCATCCATTTTCAATCCACATTCTTGCTCCAAGTCTTTGCATATCCTCTAAATATTTGGGAAATGATACATTTAACATATCTGCAGAGTCTATTCTTGTTACCCCAGATTCTGCTTTCATAGCTGCTGATGCAAGAGCCATTACCATCCTGTGGTCATTAAATGCCCTTAATGTTGCAGATTTTATCCTATTTGGCCCTTTAATCAATATTTTATCATCTCCTATCTCTATATCTACACCCATTTTTCTAAATTCTTTACAGGCATTTAATCTGTTACACTCCTTATATTTTAGATGCTCTATATTTTTTATTAGACTTGTTCCATTTGAAAAACAAAACACAGATACAAGAGGTGGAACAAGATCAGGTATGTCGGATGCATCGATATTCATTGCATTTAAATTTTCGCCATTCATTATCTTAACAGAATTCTTTTTAATTTTTAATACTGCTCCGATATCCCTTAGTATATCTATTACTCTTTTATCACCTTGTTTATCATCCATACTCAGATTTTTTATCTCAACATTTGATTCTATAAAGGAACACGGGCACAAGATATTTGCGGCAGAGGAGAAATCCCCAGGTATCTTATAGTCTATATTTTTATATTTCTGTTTTTTAACATAAAAGCCATTATCTGTTTTTTTTATATCAATCCCCGCCTTTTTCATTACATCTATTGTTATATCGACATATGGTTTTGATTTTAGAGGTGTTGTTATAATTATCTCCAATCCAATCATAGGGGCTATTAATAGCAAAGATGATATGAATTGTGAACTTATATCCCCCCTTATTTTAATACTCACATCTTCAATATCTCCCTTATTTCTTATTCTAATTGGTGCAAAACCATTTGTATCTTTTATATATGCCAAATCCTTCAATCCATTCAACAGTTCTGATATTGGTCTTTGTCTTATAGATTTATCGCCAGTTATCTCTACTTCTTTTTTTGATAGGGCAGCCAACGATGCTATAAATCTTAGTGTTGTTCCAGAATTTTTTACATCTATAACATCTCTTTTCACATCAATAATTCCATCAACACCGTTAACTATCCAATCCCCATTCTTTTCTAAAATTTCAGCACCAAGGGATTCACATGCATTTTTCGTTGCCATGGTATCTGAAGAGATTAATGGATTTCTGATTCTTGATTTTTTTGCCAACATGGAAACTATTAGAGCTCTATGAGTATAACTCTTTGATGGTGGTGCTTCTACAACTCCTTCCAAACTATCTGTCTTTTCTACACAGAGCCACATTTTAAATATTTGGTTTTGTTTATAGTAATACATTATAGTAATTTGTCGGAATAATATAATTTTAATATCATAATTACAATTGGTGATAATATGCTTACAGTTAAAAATTTAACCAAGAGATTTGGTGGTCTTGTTGCTGTTAATGATTTAAACTTTCACATAGAGGAAGGAGAGATTGTTGGACTGGTTGGTCCAAATGGTGCTGGAAAGAGCACATTGTTAAATATTATTAGTGGGATTTATCATACCGATAGTGGAAGAATATACTTCCAGGATGAGGATATAACAAACTCTGCTCCACACGAAATATGCAAAAGGGGAATAGCAAAGACATTTCAACTTGTGCAATCATTCCCTGAGATGACTGCCCACCAGAATGTAGTTGTGGGGGCATTGTTTGGCAATTCAGAAAAAATTGATATAAAAGAGGCAGAGCATAAGGCATCAGAGGCATTAGATTTTGTTGGATTTCCAAGAAAAAAATTTGATTATGCAGTAAAAAATCTAAATGTTGTTGAGTTGAAGATGATACAACTTGCAAGAGCATTGGCTACCGAACCAAAACTTCTCCTTCTGGATGAGGTTTCTACTGGATTAAATCCAAAGGAGAGTAAGAATGCAATTAAACTTATAAAGAAAATAAATGATAATGGAATCACAATATTGATGGTTGAGCATGTAATGAGGATAATAATGAATCTATCGGATAGAATAATTGTGCTACACCATGGAAAAAAAATTGCAGAAGGCGTTCCAAATGATATAATTACAAATCAGAGGGTTATAGATGCCTATTTAGGTGAGAAATTCCTTTAGGTAGATAAAATGCTTAATGTAAATAATATAAATGTTCTCTATGATAAAATACAGGTTTTATGGAATCTTTCATTTAAAATAAATAGTGGCGAAATATCAACAATTTTGGGTTCTAATGGTGCCGGAAAAACCACAACCGTCAAAACAATTGTTGGTTTACTTCATCCAGTATCTGGAGAAATAAGATTTCTCGGTGAGAGAATTAACAAACTTCCTCCATATAAAATAGTTAGGAGAGGTATAACCCTTGTTCCAGAGGGGATGTCAATATTCCCAAAGATGAGTGTTAAGGAAAATCTAATACTTGGCGCATACGCAAAAGATTATAGAAAAACACTGGATTGGATTTATCAAATATTCCCGAAACTTAGAGAGAGGGAAAAACAACAGGCAGGAACCCTTAGTGGAGGGGAACAAAAGATGCTCTCCATAGGTAAGGCTTTAATGTCAAATCCAAAACTTTTAATTTTAGATGAGCCATCACTTGGTTTAGCACCAAAAATGGTGCTAAAGATATTTGATACGATAAAGAATCTCAGAGATGATGGAGTTACAATTCTATTGGTTGAGCAGAATGTTCATCATGCATTGGAGATTTCAGATAGGGGTTATGTTATAGAAAAGGGCAGGATAATCCTTGAAGGCAGAAGTGAGGAGATTCTTAACGATAAATATGTCAGGAAGTCGTATCTTGGTATGTAACACTTCTAAATCTTTTATTAATATCTTCAAAAATTGAAATAAATCCCCTTGGTAGGAATATTACAATTAAAATCAAGAGTAAACCGATAATAACAAGATGTTCATAAATCAGACCGAAATATTTTAATCCATCCCATATAACCGTTATTATAAAGGTACCTATTATTGGCCCCTCAATTGTAAAAAGCCCGCCACTAATACAATAAATAATAGGTCTGAATGAATTCTCTATGCTGTATATATCTGGAGTTAGGTATCCTATATGATGAATCATTAATGCACCAGCAATACCACTAAAGAAGGCGCTCAATGCAAACCCTATGAGTTTATATTTTGTTGTGTCTATACCCATAACCTTTGCCTCTAATTCATTTTCTCTGATTGCCTCAAATGCCAAACCAATCTTTGATTTGATTACCGTATTGATTATATAAATGGACAATATGGTGAATATTAAGATTATATAGTATTCATTTCTGTATCTTGTGATTGTTAGAACTGATGCTGAGACAAGATGTTTTGTTGGTAATCCATCATGTCCCCCAGTAATGCCACTTAACTCTACTGTTATTGTATGGATTATTATTGCAAACCCGAATGTTACCATGGCAAGAAACCATTCCCTCAATCTCACACATGTTAATCCAATTAATAAACCTATTATTGCAGTAAATAATCCACCAATAATGACTGTTATTAATGGATTCAGATTAAACATCTTTGCAATAATTACCGATGTGTATGCACCCAAACCCAAAAATGCAGAATGTCCCAAGGATGCCTGACCGGAGTATGCCAGCAAATTCCATGCCGATGAAAACATTATAAAGACATACATTATAATGAGCACTTCAATTAATCTTGCATCTACTCCGGGAATGAATGGAATTGTAAAAGATAAAATCAAAACTAATAAACATATAAATTTCGTACTATGTTTCATTAAATATATATAAATATCTCTTGCTTGCACTTTTCACCTCCTTTTCTTGAATTTATCGATTTGATTCACCAAATAAACCTGTTGGTTTTAAGATAAGTACTATAAGTAGTATTATAAAAGATGTGGCATCCTTCCATGCACCACCAAATATATATGAGGCGAAATTTTCTGCCATTCCATATATCAAACCGCCTGCTATTGCACCCTCTATGCTTCCCAAACCACCAAGTATTATAACAGCAAACGCCTTTATTGCAGGTATTGAACCGACATATGGATTGAATATCACTCCAGAGACACACCACAATGACCCTGCAGCAGCCGCAAGCGCAGAACCAAGACCAAAACTTATCATATCCATCCACTCTACATTTATTCCAGTTAGCATTGCAGCCTCTCTGTTCTGACTTGTTGCTCTCATATTCATCCCTATTGTTGTCTTTCTCAGGAAGATTTGCAATAGTATCAACAGAAATATGGTAACAAAGATTATTATCACATAGTCAAGGGGTAACCTCACTAACCAAATTGGTATATAATCCCCTATACTCTGATTTTGTATTTTCGTTAAATTCATAACAATAAATTCTCTCCCCGTTTCCTGTATTTTAGCCAAACCAAAAACAACAGCGTCGTTTTCAAATGGGCTTCTTATGCTTCTAAAGTCTGAACCCCATACCAACGCAACTGTATTTTGTAATAAATAGATTAATCCCAGACTCAGAAATATTTCATTCAACTTTCCCGTCCCCATAATTGGTCTAAAGCATAATCTCTCTATAAATATGCCTATAAAAAACATCACAAGCATTGTAACTGGAACTACTAGATAGGGATTTACATTAAATATCATATGTATAAAGAATGTTATATAGATTGATAGCATTAATAATTCACCATGTGCAAAATTTACGACCTTCATCACCCCAAAAATCAGATTAAGACCTATTGCAAGGAGTATATAAATGCATCCAGCATATAATCCCCAAAATATTATATCAAATAATACAGTTAAATTCATTGAGCATCCTCAATACCCGATATATAAAAAGATATAAATAAAAAATTTGATATTAAATCCCTGGCTCGTACCATTCTGGCAAAACAAAGTTCTTTTCCTTTAGATTATCTGGCCAAACAATCACCGGTCTTGTTTCCCCAATTTTATCATCCCATATGAGTTGTTGCATGTATAACTGGAACTTCGATTCTCTATAATCATCAGAAAATCTTATCTTACCGCCTTGCATTGTCTCGACTATTTCATCCATTTCAAGTTTATTTAATGCATCCCTTATCTTGTCCTTGTCAAGACTTTTGGCATTCTCTATTGCCTTTGCTGCTATGTATATTCCCTCATATGTTGATGCACCCATCATACTTGGAGGGGAACCATATTTACTCTCAAAATCTTTTCTGAATTTCTCCACCCTTGCTTTTATGGAACCGGAGGGTATGACATATGGTCCAAATCTACTCTCCTGTATTGAATACTCCCCCCATTTTCCAACTCCAGTATAATAGTCTGGGTCATCATTGCATTCAACAGATAAGTAAATGGTATTCAGTCCTATATCCTTCCTCCCCTGCACAATGATTGGTATCTGCTCATTGAGGAATGCTGCAGGATATACAACATCAACCTTTGCTGCCTTTAATGCAGTTAATACTGTTCTATAATCTGTTTCACTTCTCTTGAACTTCTCTACATCTACTATCTCCATACTCAAATTGTAATCATTAATAGCCTTTATTACTCCTTTATATACTCCCTCACCATATTTGCCATCCTGATAAAGTATCCCCAATCTCAGTTTTCTATCCTCGCTAAAGTTAAATCTCTTATTTATTGCCGGTCTGACTACCTCATCAACAAATATTAATGTTGCTACAGGATAATCATCTGTTGTGGGGCAGTGATGGAAGAAGTAACTTGTATCTATATCCTTCCTTCTTGTTATAATTGGGGATGATGCACCCGTTATTATAAACGGTACCTTATTCTCTGCTGCAACGACCTGATCGGCATAGGTTATGGCTGAAGAAAATCCACCAACCAATAAATCCACCTTATCCTCTGTTATCAATTTTGTTACAGCCTTCACCCCCTGCTGTGGATTTGTTTCAGTATCCCCTTTAATCAGTCTTATCTTTACCTTCTTTCCATTTATATCCACTCCCCCCTTGGCATTTATTTCCTCTGCAGCAAGTTCTGCAGCCTCCCACATATCATTACCAGTAGTGCTTGCTCCACCTGTTAATGGAGCCACTATACCTATCTTGATTTCATTTGGTAAAGATTCCTCTATTGTAGTTGTTGGAACCTCAGGTTTTTCTCTTACGCATCCTAGGAAATAAATTAGAATTAATATAGAAACCAAAAATACAAAACTATTATTAATTTTTCCAACCATTTTACCCCCTCCTTAGATAAGTTATATATAAGAATATAAATTGAAATAAATTGAAACAGATACTTTAAATATAAACATTGTAAAATTTACAATTTTTTGACTTTATAAAAAAATTTTTACAAAGTAGATTCAAAAAACATTCATTTATTTTCATTCTAATATAGATATGACAGTATGATGATGCGAACAACCGCTGAGAAATGATGAGTGATGGGCGAGCTGACTGTCAATCAATTAAATTAAAGAAAAATGAGGAATGATATAAATCGTTGTATTGAGCATATATTGGAGACCAATGATATAAGAAGGGTTTTCTGGTATATGGATGAAAAGGTTGATAATTTGGTCTATGGTATAAGACAGGGCGATGATGCGATTGTAGTAGGTAATACCATAATAAATATGGAGGGGCCCTATCCACTCAAGATTGGTAGAAAAACGGGTTTAATTCATACCTGTTCTGATATCGTTGTTATGGGTGGAAAACCACTCTATGCACTGAATTCAATGCAAGTTGAGGATTTAAACGAAGCCAAGGGGGTTGCAGAAGATATAAAGAAACAGAGTATTGGGCTTAATGTTCCTATATTGGGTGGAAATACACAACTGGAGAGTCAATTAAAACCATGCATATCATTTACTGTAATTGGGGAGTTGGTAGACAAACCAATATCAGATGCGGGCGTGAGAGAGGGTGATAGAATTCTCATGCTTGGTGATGTGGTTGAGGGGGATATCGGAGAAAGAATACGAAAAGCAAATATAAAATTTAATACATTTCTGGAGATTATTAAAAAAGGGGTTAGAATAAATGCATCAAAGGATGCGTCAAGAGGGGGGTGGTTTGGAAATCTAACAGAAATGTTAATAAAATCAAGGATGGGAATTGCAATTACAAGTATACCGTTTTCTCATATTGGTAGGTATATGGGAAATTATCTGATTTCTGTTCCTGAAGATGATACAAGGAAGGTTATAGAGATTTCTGCAAAAAACAGATGTCCCGTTGTTGAGGTGGGTATAGTAAAAAATGAAATGGAAATATGCATTGGAGATGAGATATTGGTTGATAAGAAAAAAATGAATGAATTGATTAGAAATATGCCATACAAAATGCCTAGATTATAGTGATTTTATTTATTTTATATATTCACTCAATTTTGGTGTTTTACTCATTAGCATCCATATCACTTGTTTTCTTCCATACTCTGGAGTTTCAATACTCTCTTTAAGTACACACATGGACTTCAATTTATAACAATGTATATTTGCTGTTGACCATGCAATTCCGGCCTTTTTTGCAATCTTGTATGTAGTTAATGGCTCACTACTTTTTGTGAGAATATCAACAATAAATTCATCTATTCTATCAAATTCGTTTTCATCCATTTTAATTTGAATGGGGCTGTCAATACGCATATTAAGGAGATTGTGGATTGGGTTTTTAATGCGTATAATCCTACCGTGGTGGTAGTTTTTGACAGCCCCATTATTTATAATAATGATAGAATTTAAAAAGTAAATCAAATTGTTATACACTGTTTGCTAAAACCACCAATTTACCTATATTTGATGCCCCCTCATAGATACCATAAGGAACAAAGACCTTTATTTTCATAAAGAAGGATTCTCCTGGAACAAGATAACCATCACCATCGGTTCCATTTGTTGTGTTCCATGCAAATGTAGAATAACTACCATCACACTCGTTAAATGGATAGTCCCTGTTCCAGTGTGAGAAGAATGTTTTATTACAATACTGCGAAACAGCAACACAATATAACTGTCCACCTATATTAACATTTGCATAACCATATTCCCCATTCCGGATCAAGGTTCCATAACGACAGGCATTTATACCATCACCAGGTGCATTATCCAAACCACTTACACAATTTTCAAAATCTACTGAACCTGTAGATAATACAGTATGGGGGTCATCACCAATATAGAATGTATTATCAGAACAATTACCATCCTTTTTATCTACCATCCAGAAGTATTCGTTACTGGCATTTCTGAATCTACCATAAAAGAATGCACTACTATTTGGTGGCATATTACCATCAGGGTCTCTCAGATATACCAAGGTATTAACCTCTGCATATTCAACCCTGTTCACAAAATAGAAATCATTAGAAGAGTTGCCCTTTGCAAGAACAACATAGTTTCCAGAATTGGTTTTTGATGCACTTCCAATAGCAAATGGTGTGGCAGTAGGATAGGTAGCATTAAACCACACGTGAGTAATATTCTTAGAACCAATATTCTGAATCTGTACTGCATAATAGTTATTTACCTCAGAATTATTATCTCCTACGCCTCCTGGATGTACACCAATCCATGATAAACTATCAGGGGTTATATCAATCATTGTTTTACTTGTAAGGGTTACACCTACTGTTGATGAATCAGTATCATTTACTTGTCCTTCAACATTAATAAAAAGAATCAATACGGAGAAAATAAATATAATTACTTTACATTTTAATCCAAACATTTTAATAGCATTATAGATAAATATAATACCAACTTAACATAGTTATATAATTATATATTGGGATATTTATATCTTTATACATTTTACAGAATAAAGATGAACAAGGAAAAAATAATAAATAGTTTAACAATTTGTTACATCATATTACAGATTACATGTAATGTATTTGCAACCTCAATAGGAACAGCTCCGGGAGTATATGATTTGGGATTGGTTAATCCAGGGGAGGAGATAACCTTTAGATATTATCTAATGACAAACTCAAAGGGGGATATCCTGGTTAATGCGAAATATATACCAGTACACAGAAATATCTATTTTACGGAAAAAACAAAACCATATAAATTTATACCATCTGAAGCATCAGAAGAGGACATAATAGACTGGGTTGAGGTTGTTAAGAGTCCAGTATTGGTTTCTCCTGCTATCAAAAAATTGATTTATCTGCCTGGAGGTTCGGTTGTTAGAGCCAATGGTGAGATTGATATTAGATTAAAAATTCCTAAGGATGCAGAACCGGGATATCACGCAGGCTCAATAAATTTAGCACCTCAAATACCGACCAGGGGGAAAGGAACAGGAGTTACTACCTTTGCTGTTACAAGACCAACCTTTGTATTTCAGGTAAGTGGAAATGCCGTTAGAAAAGGCGAGATTATGAATATAATCGCCGATAGGACAGGTAAGAACAGCGCAAAAATAGATGTAATATTCAAAAATACTGGAACTACTACAATATCAATAAAACTCGTATATCTGAAGATATTTGATAAGATAGGAAATGTAATAGCAACACTGAACTCTGGACTGACATATTCTTCACCCGGTGAGATAAAGCCCATATCTGTAAACTGGGTGAGTGATAAGGTAAAATCTGGGAAATACAGAGTGGAAGCAAAGATATCATACACTACCGGATACACAACACATGTTCAGGATATAGAGATACCAGAAAGAATAACCATATCCCCAAAAAAGAAAAAAGCAGAAGTAAAAGAAGTATTTCCAACATGTGAGCATCTTGTATATATAATTATATTTCTCATAGTCTTGTCAGTAATAATTTACTTTTTAATGAGAGAGAGTAGAATTCTAATAATTCTTGCAATTCTAATTTTTATAACAGTATTATGGTATATGGTACAATGTATGTCCATTAATCTATTAAATATACTTCTAATAGTTATTATAATTGCATTATTAATCTATTTTATATGGGGTTAGAGGGGTTAAAATGAATATCGGTGAGAGACAGAAAAGGGTACTAAAAATTGTGGGGATTGTTGTTATATCATTATTGATTATATCCCTTGGGTTGGTATACTGGATAATCTCGGATCATATATCGGAACCAAAAATATATGTAAATAAGGAGAAAAGAAGTTTAACCAAAAGTACATTTTTTATAAGAGATATTGTAAGATTTCCTGCAAAGGCAAATGTAACACCATCAAATGCCTCGGATAAAATCCTGAGGGTTGGTATAGACTCGGGAACAGATATATTGAATTTTGGAAGGATATATGCAAATATGCCCGTACGGAAGTTTGTTGATATAAGGAATAATGAGGACAGGGATGTAAAGATATGTATAAAAAAATATGGTTCTATTGCACCATATATAAACTCATCTGCTGATTCCTTTATTATGAAAAGTAATGAATATCGGAAAATACAGATTTCATTTACGGGAAAAGAGATTGGATACTATGAAGGCGAGGTAGATGTTATAATAAAGAAACCGAGATATAAAATAATAACACCTCTCCTCAACTGGGTGGGTTGTTAAAATCAACAATTTCCTTAAAAAAGAAGGGGGTGATAATTGTAATGAAAAGGATTTTATTTTTATTTATATTATTAACAGCAATTATTTTGTTTTCATTTACTGCGATTGGAATCATACAGGTTTCGGTATCTGTTGATAGTAATATTGATGGTTATATACCATTTTCGGAGATTCCATCACTGGTTAATAATACATATCAGAAATTTACAGTTGTGTGGGGTAATACTGGCTCAGTAAGTTGTAAACTTAGAATTAGGTCAGACATATATAAAAAATCAAAAAATAGAACAATACTACTTTATTCTGCATGGAGCAAAGAGGTACCATCAGAGCCAGGAACAGAATATACATTAAACTCTTATTGGTATCCAGAAGAAGCAGGAAATTTTACTGTGAGAACGAAAATTTATTATTGCAATCTCATCATTGATGGGCCTGCAGGAAATTTTACTGTAATAAAAGAAAACATTTCAACAAATAAAACGAAAATATTGGACATCAAGATATCTACCAACAAGAGCATTGTTGAATTTGATGTAACTCCAAGAGATGATATTGATAATATACTTATAACCCCAAAATCCTATCCAATGGGTTGGATTTTTGAATCACGGGAGATAGACCATATAAATAAGGGTGAAACAAAAAATGTTAGAATAAATTATGAGCCAAGTATATGGAAGAGAAGAAATATAACATTTATGATAGTCTCAAAAGACAACTCCATTATTATGGAAAAGACAATTGAACTGAAGGAAGGTGAAAAAGGGGGTTTACCATTGGGATTAGAGTATTTATATATTATAATTGTACTCATTCTTCTTATAATCATATTAATCCTCTTTATAATGCTTTTTAGGAACAGAACAAAAACAAAAAATGACAGTTGAGAGAGTACCCACTGGAATTCCCGGATTTGATGAATTGATTGAGGGTGGGTTTCCAAAGGCATCTGCAACAATAGTTACTGGTATTCCGGGATGTGCTAAAACAACATTTGCCATGCAATTCATAGTAAATGGTGCTTTGAGATTCAATGATAGAGGTATTTACATTACAGTTGAAGAGAGTATAGAAGCACTATCAAGAATATTTTCTGGATTTGGTTATGATCTAAAAAAACTCCAGAATGATGGAAAAATAGATATAATAAGCCTTAAAGTAAAACCAGAGATGGGGGAGGATTTCTTGGAGAGGATAATAAGTGATAAATTTCTTGAAAGGGTGGGGGGGTTTGGAGCAAAAAGAGTCGCCATAGACCCATTAAATCTGATAATCCAGTTTAGTAGCGATATGGGTGGTGAGAGAAGAAGTATTCAAAGATTGATAGATTCCTATAAAAATCTTGGTTGTACATTATTAATGACTCATGAAAGGACAAAACAATCTGAAGAATTGGAGTTTCAGGTGGTTGATTTTGTTGTTGATGGTATAATATATCTACAGATGATTAAATCAATAGGTGCATTTAGTGATTCAAGAACATATTTTGAGAGGAGATTATCCATTCTAAAAATGAGGGAAACAAATCATGCTCAGGGGATATATAGATTCGATATAGAAAAGGATGGAATACATGTATATCACGATATACTGTTAAGGAAAGGTGTGTGAATATATGAATGAATGTATGATTTATCTTACTCGAACCGCAACCCCATATCTAAAATTTACTATCTCCCTTGGGGAAAGATAAAGGGTGCCTGTTCTGATTAGATTATCATTTACATCAACAATAAGAACCTCATCCATACACCTAAGATTTTTATCAATATCAAGAACAAATTTACAGAAAACGCTCTTTCCATCCATTATGAATGGGACTGCTTCCTCATCTATAACAACCCTCAGCATAGGATATGGAAATCTTTTATGTAATCTCTTGGCAAGTTTTTCCTTTGGAAGTATCCAATTATCAGATGCTCTGATGGATGCAATCAATTCATTATCTTCATAAATCCACCTCATTCTTCCAGTTTTTCTTGATTTCTTTATTATAGCGTTATCTGATATAAGTTCTCCCGCACCTCTTCCAAATTGGTATTCCATCATTGCCCTTACCTTTTTTATATCAGGTATTGAATGTGGGATATCATCCCTCTTTTTGCTCTCAGGTGTTATTGTAGATATAAATGGGTAAATCTCTGTTAATTCCAAAGGAACAAATCCGAATGGAGGTATATTCAACAAATTATTAGATGATACCCTCTTTAATCTCCTCTTCACATTGATTATTTCAGTTCTATGTTTAGATTCCCTGCCAAGGTAATAGAATGCGGACTTATTTGTTATTTTGTCAATTTCTGCAAGATATTTATTGTATTTTAAAAGCCTTTCTAACCCAGATAATAGATTCGGGTGTGAACGCATCCTTATGCTTAAAAGATTCCATAGATTTCCCTCATATATCGCCTCTTTAATCCTTTTTAATTCCTCAAATGTTACATACAGATTATGTCGTGCAAGTTCTTTGATCAATTCATTTTTTTCCAGTTCCTTTAGTTCTAAATCGTATTTGCTACATACAGGGCAGTTGCATGGTATATATTTCAATTCATTCAGTTTTTTTGTTCCTGTTTCAGTCATATATCTCAGTTCATTTGCATATAATGCATAGGCAGCAGAATCAAAAAGGTCGCATCCCAAAGCGATCGCAAGAGAAAACACAACTGGGTGTCCAAGACCAAATGCATGCACTACCCTGTCCAATGGTATATTTTTCTTTACGGTTGCTATTATATCCACTAAATCAGAAAAGCGATAATCTTCCATTATACCCACAATACCGCCTACAGCACAGAGTTGAAAATCCTTTCCAATTTTCCTTGCCGCCTTTTTTCTTAAATCGAGGTAAGTAGAACCCTGTATTCCAGCATTTACTACAAATTTGGCGTATTTGGCTTCTTCAGCCCTCTTTAATGTCAACTCCAGTTGCTCTTCAGCCCTTGCCTTGTATGTATCTGGTAGAGATGGAATATCCAGAAATGAGCCAATATCGGAACCTATTCTCTCCTGAAAATCAATGATTTCCTTATTTGTTGTGAGAACATTTCCATATTGCATTAACTGGAAAGAGCCGGAGTCAGTGGCTATAACTCCATCAAATCCAAGAAATTTATGAATACCTTTTTTTAATACTGTTTCCCTAAGATTTTCATTTTTCAGGAGTATATATGCATTGGTCATAAGTATTTCAACATTGAAATCTTTATGTAATTCCTCTATTGAAATTATTTCCTTTAATGGATTTATTACTGGCATTATTGTAGGTGTTTCAATCCTTTTACAATTTATTTCAAGTCTTCCTATTCTTGCTCCAATATCCTTCTCTCTTATCTCAAAATTTAGTTCCGGTATCATTTTAATTTTATTTTTTGTAATACTTTTTATAATCCTATTCCAATAGTGTTCTATAATATTGGAAACAATAGACTAAAATCAGGGATTTAAATGGAACTAAGTGTTGGAGATGTAATGACAAGGGCTGTAATATATGTAAAACCCTCTGATAATATAAAGAGAGTTGCTGAATTAATGAAGCAGCATGATATAGACTCTGTGCTTGTAATGGAGAGGAAAAAGGGAATTGGAATCCTAACAGATACCGATATAATAAGAAAGGTTGTTGCAGAAGGTAAGGATCCCAGAGATGTATCTGTAAATGAAATCATGACATCCCCATTGGTTACTATAGAGCCAGATGCCAATATTGATGATGCTGCAAAAATGATGGCAGAGCAGAGAATAAAGAGATTGGTTGTAACAAAGAATAACAATATTATCGGAATTATATCTGAGTTTGATATAGTAAATGTAGAACCAGCACTAAGTACTCTGATTAGAGAGCATAATATGTGGAGTATTGAGGATTTATCTCCCCCTCCAGAGAGTCTTTCAGGAATTTGTGAATCATGTGGGAATTTCTCTGAGGATTTGAGAGTTATTAATGGAAGGCTACTCTGTGAGGAATGTGCAAGAGAAATTTGATAGTGTAAAATGATTTTTGTAAGGGATGTTATGACCAAAAATCCACTTTGTATAGAAGTAGATGATTCTGTTACAAAGGTGCAATCTTTAATGAGGGATACTGGATATAGAGCACTACCCGTGGTTGACAATAATAAACTTGTTGGGATAATATCCAGAGGTGATGCACTAACTGTTACATCCAGAAAGACAAATATTGAGGTTAGAGGAGTAATGAGTCATAATGTAGTTACAGCCTTACCTGATGAGGACATATTCTCTGTTACTAAAAAACTTACAGAATCGGGAATAAGACAACTCCCCGTGATTGATAAAGATGGGAAAATCGTTGGAATCATTTCATCAATGGATATACTTAGGGTATTTTTAGATAATAAATATAAAACGGTAAAGAAAAAAATTCGGGATGTAATGAGTATAGATGTGGTTTTCTGTCATGAGGATGATGAAATATCAAAGATATGGAATCTGATTAAAAAAAGTGGTTTTGGGGGGCTTCCAGTCATAGACAAAAAGGGTAAAATAAAGGGTATAGTAACAAGGATGGATATCCTTAGAAAGCGCTCTGTTTGTATTTCAAAGGAATCTGGAAAAAGAAGGAAGGTTACTATAAGGAGGGTGATGATTTTCAAGCCTTATACTATTATGGCAGATGATACAACAGAAAACGCAGTAAGAATTATGGTTAGTAAAAAGATTATCAGATTGCCAGTGGTTGACAATAATGGAATGCTTGTAGGTATTGTAGATTCAGAGGATATACTTAGAAGTTATCTAAATTAAATTTTATTTTAATTCGGATGCATTTAGATTTCTAAATCAATATATTAATGAAATTTGATGGGATAAAATGATGCTTAGTGAGATTGGTGAAAGGAGGATTATTGAAGAACTGAAGAAATTCTTGGATATCGGTGATGATGCTGCATATATCAGATTCGGATATAAATATTTAATTTTAACCACGGATATGATTTATCAAGAGACACACATATTAAAACAGATGACATGGGAGCAGATAGGTATGCTTATAGTTACTGTCAACCTGAGTGATATTGCTGCAATGGGTGCAAAGCCTGTAGCATTCCTATTGGGTTATGGAAGCCCGGATATAAGTTTTGATAACTTTAAAACCTTAATCAAGGCAGTAAAGAAGCAGTGTGAGAGGTTTGATACAAAATTTGTTGGGGGTGATACAAATCAAACTGAAAAATTAACACTCTCTGGAACCCTGATAGGTATTTCAGAAAAACCAGTACTTAGGTCTAATGCCAGAGTAGGTGATATCGTGGCAATTACTGGGGATTTAGGAAGTGCGAGCCTAGGAACAAGAATACTTATGAAGGATGGTGTGAATAAAAAGAAACTAAAAAATCCCGTATTTAAAAAGGCGTTAGAACCCGAACCGAGGGTTAAGGAGGGTTTGATTCTGAGTAAATATGTAAACTCAATGACAGACATTAGTGATGGTCTTTCTATAAGTATCAGAGATATAGCAGAGAGCAGCAATGTTGGGATTGAAATAGAATTGGATAAAATACCAATAGATGATAGAACATTTAATCTTGCCATAGAAAACGGGGAGGATATTATGAAACATGCACTTTATGGTGAGGGTGACTATGAATTATTATTCACAATTAACAAAAAAAACTTTGAAATAATTAGGAATATATTATCTGTATATAAAATTGGAAGAGTAACGAAAAATAAGGAAATTGCCGGTGTTGATTCTAAAGGCGTGAGATTCAGAATAGAGAGAGGTGGTTATGAGCACTTCAAATCAAAACACCAAAAAGAAAAAGCGTAATGTTTTTATTGTTATAAATCAAATCAATTTATATTATAAAAATATAATAATCTGCTTTATCCCATATAAATCATATAATCAAGATTTGAATAATATTACCCTAGGTGATATAATGAACAAAAATAATGTTTTTAAAACAAACATACCAAAACTGGATGAGTTTTTGAATGGAGGTTTAAGAGTATCTACCATAACTATGTTATGGGCAACTCCGGGGATAGACAATTCCCCATTTGCATATCAAACCATTGTGGGAAGATTAGAGATGGGCGATCGTTGTATTTATGTGAATCAATCCAAGATGAGTAATGCAGTAATAGACGAAATTGAACATTATGGGTGGAATATAAGAGACTATATTGAGGGGGGAGATTTTATATTTCTGGATGCATATTCTGGTCTGATAAATGTAGAATCAAAGGAGAGGTTTTTTATTAAAGATCCAAAAAACCCAAAAGAAATAACGAAGGGTATAAATGATTTGTTAGAGAAAGAAAACTCAAAGAATACCATGATCGTGTATGATTCCATATCCACAATGATAGACCATTGTGGTGAAAATTCTATAGAAGAACTTAAGAAATGGAAGAAGATTTTCTATGGCAAAAATGCATTTGGAATTCTTCTTTTTACAGAATGGCCTTATGATAAGAAAATTTTAAATGAACTAAGACTTATATCAGATGCAATAATAGAACTCAAGGCTATAGAGGAGAGGGTTATATTAAGGGAATTTTTCCTTGTATCAAAGGTTGAATGGAACGGAAAAACCAAGAAAGGAGGAACAGTTCCCTTTAAGATATCTGCTCCTGGAGGGATTATGGTATACGTCCCAAAGATATTGGTTACAGGGCCTTATAATGCAGGTAAAACATCCCTGATACATTCAATCTCCGATAGAGCAGTATCTGTTGAGAGGGTTGGTACAACTATTGCATTGGATCATGGTCATGTAGATTACGCGGGATTTTCAGTAGATTTATTTGGAACACCGGGGCAGGAAAGGTTTGACCCGATCCTAGAACAATTGGGTGGGGAAGCACTGGGGGTAATAGCAGTACTGGACGCTACAAATCCAGATAGTTTTCCCAGGGTTAAGGAAATGTTAGCAAAAACAAAAAGTGCAGGATTACCGTGTGTAATTGCAGCAAATAAGGTTGATTTACCTGGCGCATTGAGTATAGATGAGATAAAAGAGCATTTAAAATTGAATAGAACTATACCAATACTACCAGTTACAGCAGAGGACAAATCAAAGATAAAAGAGGATGAACCCGCACAACTCAAAAAAGAACAATTATATGCAATATTTGATGTATTATTTAGTAAAATAGTTTAGCAATAATAGAGGTGATATAATGCCCAAATCAAAAAAAGAAGAATTATCAGAAGTATTAAGGACCCTAAAGGATGTTGGTGATATAGATGGGGCAGCAATAGCTACAAGAGATGGTTTATTGATCGCATCAGAGTTACCAAGCGATGTAAATGCACAGACATTTGCTGCTATGTCTGCAACCATGTTTGGAGCGGCTGAAACAGCAATATCTGAACTCAAGAAGGGGAAGGTCAGGAAGGTTATATCGGAGGCGGAGGATTGTAAATTGGTTGCTGTTGATGCTGGACCTTCAGCAACTGTTGTTGCATTAGTAAAACCGAATGCAAATCTTGGTTTAATTCTGATGGAGATAATAAAGACTGCGAATATGACAAAGGAGATTATGAAATGATACAAATCATAGGAAATAAATAAATTCTAAGATGAGGTTACCCGATGCTGAGGCTATAATTTCTAAAAAAATAAAAAATCTTTATGAATTATATAGTGAATTACCTAAGGATTTTCATGGTGCTGTTTCTCTCATTATAAATAAAGAAGAGGAGAAATTTAAGGGTAATATCTTGATAAGAAATGGCACAATAGTATGTGTTACAGTAGAAAATTTGGATACAAAGGAAACAAAATATGGAGAATCTGCCCTTGAAGATATTAAGAAGATGTCTTCAGTATATGAATGTAATGCTGATGTATACTCCCTTGATGAAACAACAATGAATTCACTAATAGATTCAAATAAATTGGCATTGGTTAAAACACCTATAAGAAGTCAGATAACAAAAACAGAACTGGATGAAGAATTTAATAAATTGGATGAGGAGTGGAAGAGTTTGGAGAAGGAATGGGAAAGAATAAGGACATATAAAGATGGTAGAAATGTTAATGAAATCAAGTCAGAAATTGAAACCAAAGGCAAGGATGAAAAACTTGACATCAAACCAAAGATGATAAGAAACATTAAACTTATTGATAAAATAAGACTTTTGAAATTTCCCAGAGCATCTGAGATTATAAATCTGTTTGATGGAACGAGAACATTGAGAGAGATATGTGTTGAACTTAATATAAACAATAATGAGATAATTCCATTACTGGACGAATTGCGGAGAAGGGGTTATATCAAAGAATAAATTGATTGAATTCTTTATTTTTAATGATATTTCTAATAAATCTGGGCCCGTGGGGTAGTTTGGATATCCTGTGGGACTTCGGTAAGTTACCACTTGAAGTTATCCCTTGACCCGGGTTCAAATCCCGGCGGGTCCGTACTCAAGCCTTTTCTAAAGGCTTGACCCAAAATGGCTCGGAGGGGTTGGTAAG
>CAZQER010000003.1:0-10210 GCA_964592095.1 uncultured archaeon | reverse complement strand
GTACTCAAGCCTTTTCTAAAGGCTTGACCCAAAATGGCTCGGAGGGGTTGGTAAGGGCGGGGAAGACGCCCTTACGTTCAAATCCCGGCGGGTCCGTACTCAAGCCTTTTCTAAAGGCTTGACCCAAAATGGCTCGGAGGGGTTGGTAAGTCAGAGAGATGCCCTTACAAAAATCAATTTTGGTGTTTGTAATGAAAATTCTTGGTCTGGATATTGGAGGTGCAAATACAAAGATAGCCGTTCTCGATAATAATAAAATAGATGAAGAATTGCACTACTTTCCAATCTGGAAGAGAAAGGATGAGCTTGAATTGTTTATAGGAAAAATAGTAAATAGATTTTTACCAGATAAGATCGCCCTGACCATGACTGCCGAGATTTCAGATGCATTCTATAACAAGAGGGAAGGTGTTAGATTTATTCTAAACGCTGTGAAAAGGAATTTCAGAATAAAAAATGAGATTTATGTTCTGACAACAGATGCAGAATTAATATCTCTCAAGAAAATAAAAGAAAATTACATTAATATTGCTTCTGCAAATTGGACTGCAACAGCAAGATATATAGCTGAGAATTACAGGACTGGTATTTTAATTGATATTGGTAGCACTACCACTGATATAATACCCATAAAGGATGGTAGAATAATTGCAAAAGGAAAAACAGATATGGAGAGGCTTCAGAATAATGAATTACTTTATAGTGGCGTACTCAGAACAAACGTTGCAACAATTGTAAATTCAATACCTGTGAGAAAAAGAAAAACAGGAGTATCTTCGGAATATTTTGCAATAACTGCTGATGTATATAGGATTCTCAATGATATAACGGAAAAGGAATATATCTGTGAGACCCCCGATGGAAGGGATAAGGGAATTGACGAGTGTATGGCAAGACTTGCAAGGGTGATATGTGCAGATACAGAAATTTTAAATAAGAATGATATTAAAGAAATTGCAATCCATCTGAAAAAAATGCAGAAGATGGTGATAGGGGATGCAATAAAAAAGATCTCGGATAGAACAAAAATCAATAATGTGTTTATCTGTGGTATTGGGGGTTTTCTTGCAGAGGAGGCTGCAAATGATGCCGGTATGTTGGAAATACACAAAATTAATATAAGTACTGCGTCCGCTCTTGTAAAGATTCTGAAATCGGAATCTACTTCAATATGACCTCAAATGTAAACCATGCCCAGAGTATTAGACCAACAACCAACACCAAAAATGCAATTATATCCTTCTGTGTTACATCATCTCTAAACCTGATTCTCTCCATTTTAAAAACCTATATATTTTTATATTACTTAGAAGATATATTAATTTATATATAATTTACATAATTGATTTAATTTAAACAACAAAACAAAAACGGGGTGAAAAAATGGAAAATAAACTTAAGATTGGATTACTAATTTTGATGTTTTTAATCACCAATAGTTTTGTATATGCTCAGGCAATAGGTAGTGAGGCAACTACGATCATGAATGCAATGGCATGTCTGATGTGCAGGATAATGCAGATAATCTATTTCATAATTGCGTTTGTTGCTACCCTGATGATAATATTTGCTGGTATAAAGTGGATAACATCCGCAGATGACCCATCAGCAAGGGCTGCTGCAAAGACGCAGGTATTTCATATCCTGATCGGTCTTATGATAGTATTATTGGCTGCATATCTGGTATCGTTTGTTGTAGTTGCAGCATTCTTGGGTGGAAGGGGCATGCAGATTCTTAATCCAGTGGATTTATTGATTAGTGGTTGTGAAGAGATATGCACTATACCTACTTAATTTTAATTATTACTTAATTTATTTTTATAATTTTTTCATCAAGAGTTTTATAATTATTTTCACATCTCCTCTGTATTTGATTTCCTTCATTACCCTCCCTACAAGAAAGTTCAGTGCCTCCATTTTCCCTTTTTTATAATCAGATACCGCATTTTTATTCTCTTCAATTATCTTTTCGACTATTCCATCAAGAAAATCCTCACCAGAAATCCTACCCATCGCCTCTTTTTTAACAATTATCCCTGGATTTTCTCCAGTATCAATAACTCTCTCAAGCAACTTCTTTCCAGTGGTTTCAGTAATCTCATTAGTTTCAATAAGTTTAAATAACTCAATAAGGATTTCTGCATTAAGTTTTGATTCCTTCAACTCTATACCTCTATAGTTCAATTGTCTCAAAACCTCACGAGAAATCCAGCCTGCAGCCATCCTTGGATTTACTTTACCCATGTTTATAACATCCTCAAACAGGTCTGCAATATCCTTTTCTTTGGTAAGTATCCTTGCATATTTCTCAGGAATTCCATAGGTCTCAATAAATCTCCTTCTTCTTCTCTGTGGTGTTTCTGGCAGTTTTATTGATTTTATATAGATATCATCGAATACAAGCGGGGGTATATCGGGGTCAGGTATATACCTATAATCCTCTGCAGTCTCTTTTATTCTTAAAGGTGTGGTAATCATTGACTTTTCATTATACCCTCTCGTCTCTCTTTTTACCTTTACGCCTCTTCTTCGCATGTTATTCTGCCTAATAATCTCATACTTTATAGCCTTATAGGCACCTTTTATTGAATTTATATTTTTTATCTCCACCCTTGACCCTCCTTCTAAGGAAATATTGACATCTGCCCTCATTACACCGCCCACATCAATAATTCTCTCAGTATATCTTAAAAGATTTATCAATTCCTTAAGAAACTCCCTTGCATCCTCTGGTGAATTCATATCTGGAGCAGTTACTATCTCAACTAATGGAACACCAGACCTGTTATAATCAACCCTGCCTGTTAACAGATCATACCTCCCTGGATCTTCTTCTAAATGAATCTCCCATATACCCACATTACCAAGTTTTCCATTTTCCCCCATGGGTTCTGATGTTCTCTGATAACCAGAAGGCAAATCTGGATAACTATAATGTTTTCTCTTCACGAATATATTCCTCTTTACCGTCTTGCAGTTTAGAAGTTTTGCAATCATTACTGTCGATTCCAGTGCATATTCATTGATTGGATATGGTTTTGCACCTGGCATCCCAGTACATACGGGACATACATTAACATTTGGCTCATCAATCTCATAATAATTTGTGGGGCATTCACAGAATAGTTTTTGTTTTGTCTTTAATGGAACATGAATCTCAAGACCTATCTTAACATTTGATTTGGTATTTGTCATCTTATTTTTATTTGAAAATCAGAATCTCTGGTTTAAATATCAATATCAAACCAAGAGATACCATTATGATGCCTCCAAAAAGTTTCAATATCCTTCCCTGCCTTTCAGTCAATCTCTCTGATTTGAATGAATATATGAAACTGCCAAGTATTGCGAACAATGGAATTATATATACAAGACCATAGAATGCGGTGAAGAATATATGTGTTAACCCTATTGGCTCAGGATAATTGTTAAGGAGTACCTCTATATACTCTACTGGCAATATAAATGTACATCCCAGTTCTATGATATTTACCATTATTGCCAAGATAAATGTTGCAATTACAGCAAATATGATTTCTCTTTTTGATTCTGCTCTCCTCAAACCTTGTACTATTCTTCCTATTCTGCCAAATATTCTGTTTCTTTTATCATCAGACATAGTCAGGGATATACCTCTTCCAAAAAAGAAGAAATCCTTTATGTTTATAATACCCGCAATTATTGCTATAAGTCCGACCATAAGTCTCATAATATCCTGAAATTCACTCAGCATTGTTGCTCTAACAATAAGTAAGAGCATTATAAAAAGAAAATACATAAAGCCAGATGTTAGAATAAATACAGAACCTATTAGGAGCATTTTCTTTCTTGACCTCGTGTATGTAAGCAATGATAACAGGAATGCGAGAACAGCAAAGGCACATGGGTTGAATCCATCAATCAGTGCTATTATAAATGTAAAACCGGGGAAGGAAAAACCCTTTGCAAATCCTATTATGTTTTTTTCAGAAATATTCTGAAGGGTGACGAATAGAGAGGCAATTACTAATAGTGATAAACCACTAATCCAGTATCTTGAATGTACTTTATTTCTGAATATTATATATACCAAACCATAGATTAGAAACACAGGTATTATCAATTCAAATATTCTACTTTCAGGAGATGGTGTTGGTTTTTTAAGTCCCTCCACGGGCATATCTGGAATCCATGACTCAATAATCTCACCTGTTCTTGCATTGACCTTTGCAACAACATTTGGATAATCTATATTAGAATTTATTCTATCTGGAGACCACCAGCCAACCAAATAGGTCTCATTTATCAGATACACACTATATTTGGATTCAGGATATTCCTCCAATAATTTACTGACACTTTCATCTCTTTTGGATATCTTCAATACCTCACACTCACACATCAGTGGAGCCAAATCCATAAGTTTCCTTATTTCATTCTCTATCTGATTTGAATAACCATAATATGCCTTATATGCATCATACCATTCCAGAGAACCCTCTTCTTCAGTAAATCCTATAAATACCTTATCACCAATAAATGTTCTTGGAACACCAACGGGTATTGTATTATAATCACTACATAATTTCTTAAATAGATCCTGGTTTTCTGAAGCAATGATATAATCAACATCAAGGCGGGGATATTTCTCCTCAAGATTTCTCAGGAAGATTTTCTCCTTTGCACAGTGTGGACATGTAATGCTGTAACAGAAGTATATAGTAACCTTACTAATATTATTATTGTATGAATTTTGGTTATTGGCATAAGCAGAATAGGAGATTTCAGAAAATAGGAATATCAATAAAAGCAGAATTGAGATAGATAATGAAATAGATAGTATAATGGGCAATATACGAGATAATACATTTTTTATTTTTATATCTCCTTCCATTTTTACCAATAAAACGGAAATGTCTTTTTTATGAATTTTATCAGGTATCCAATATTATCCTTCGGGTGCATAATTACCAAAAACAGTGCAGATAAAAATAAAATAATCAAAAATCCAATAAGCCAATCCCTATTCTTGAATCTCTTTTTGAATTTAAAATTTGAATATATTACATATGAAAGTAGATAAATAAATATTATAATATAAACAATAATGTCCGCCAGAAGTGATGTTTGATACGGAATAACAACACCATTTTCTCTTTTTAGAGGTTTAAAACTCTCCAAAATCGTACCAGTTCTTGAATCTATTTTTGTTAAGATATTTGGATAATTCAGCAAAGATAACCTTGTATTGTTCCACCATGCAACAAGGTAGACACCATTACTCAGATTTATAGTTGCAAATGAATCTGAATTGTTTTTCAGAAAATTATTTACTAATGGGTCATTCTTTGATATTTCTACTGCTTTGTTTGGGGTTATATTTAATGTTATATTATTTCTATTTCTTATTCTTATTACTGCACTTTCTATCTGCCTTCTATTTCCAATATATGCATTATATTTATTGGAATACAAAAGATAGTCAATATCATCATTAAAGCCCACAAATGCCATATCTCCTATAAATGTCTCAGGAGTCCTTATTCCATTTATTTTATATCTCTTTAAAATTTCATCCCTATTATCTGCATTAAATACATTTATATACCTTACCTCTATCCAAGGATATTTATTCTTAAGTTCTCTTAGAAAATATTTTTCAGATGCACAGTATCTGCAGATATCGCTATAAATAAAATAGATTATTACCTTGTTTGGTTCTAAATTTTCTGTTTCCACCACGGGAATAGATAATAACAGAACTGATAGGATTATAATTTTAATATTAATATCATTCCTCACTTTCATCCAATTCCCCTATAATTTCCTTTGGGTCACCATCCCTTTCCATAAGACCTACAACATAATCCTCATCCACATAATATCTGTTCATTATAGCCCCTATCCCCTCTATTTTTCTAATTTTTTTCCTTACCAACCATTCAAGTATATTCTTTTTTGTATTGAGGTCATCATTGATTTCATCTACTGTAAACCCCGTGTGTCTTCCTATTCTTTCAAATAAATTTATTTTATCATCATCCTTGTTATATGTGGCTTCTATGATATCATTTCTTGGATTCCAACGATAGAGTATATTTGGGATGAATCTTATCTCTCTTGGAGGAGCCTCAGGATCCTGTATAAATTCACCAACCTCATAGACCCTTCTGATACCCCTTCTCCTATCTCTAAACATAACTACATTGAGATGAACTGCATCTAACATGCTCTCTGCAACATTTATTGGTGGATTTACCAGTCTTGTAATTGTTTGTTCGCATGTATCTGCATGCAGTGTTCCATATACGGAATGACCTGTATGCATAGCCTCAAAAAGAACCTCCGCCTCTCGTTGCTTTCTTATTTCACCCATGATAATCCTATCAGGTCTCATTCTGAGCGAATTTACTACCAAATCAAGCATTGTTACCTCTCCCTTTCCCTCGGGATTTGGTTGTCTTGTTGTTAATGGACACCAATATAGAAATTTTGGTAATTGTAACTCCCTTGTATCCTCAATGGATATAATCCTATGATTTGGTTGGATAAATGGCATACATACATTTAGGAAGGATGTTTTTCCAGAACCAGTGCCTCCAGATATAAGCATATTCATCTCGTATTGTATTACGAGCCATATCAACGCTAAAACCTCCGAGCTTGATGTCTTGTTTTCTATGAAATCTGGTGCTGTCCACGGGTCTCTCGCAAATTTTCTTATAGTGATTGTACTTCCCTTAGTAGCAATTGGGCTCAATATAGCGTTAGCCCTGTCCTTGCTTAAAAGGTATGCATCAAGCATTGGCTCCAATGTTGATATTTCCCTACCAACCCTTCTCGCAATAATACTTGCATAGTTCTCTATTTCAGCCTCCGATTCAGGATACAGGTTGGTTTTGACCCATCCATATCTCTTGTGATATATTCTTATTGGTTCTTTAGCAGAATTAACAACTATTTCCTCTATGTTGGGGTCATCAAGTAGAAACTCTATATCTCCCAGGCCAAGTAGTTCGTGAACAAGAACTATCATAAAATGATCCCTTATCTTTTCATCTAACTGGGGAAGTTCATCCTGTAAAAGTATCTTTGCCTCTGATTTGAATTGTTCTTTCAGACCTTCCATAACCTTCGGGTCAAGGAATTCTGTCTTACTCACCTCTATCGCACCTATAAGCTTCTCTTTGATGTCATCCAATAATGCTAATGTAGCAACATCTACATCTGGTATATTTAATCTATAAAATGGTGTAAAATCCTTTTCTATAATATTCACCTCTACTGGAATCCCCTCAGCCATTATTTCATACCTTTCTATAATCTTCTCCTCCTTCTCTTCTGACATTTTGAATTCTATTTTTCTATTGCCCTGATTTCAGGACCACCTATGGTTGGATAATGAAGTTCCACAAGATTATGGTCTTCTAGTATCATAGCCCATTCCTCAATTTGTGTCTTATTGACCCCAAGTTTATTTGCCAATTTATCATCTATTCTAACTCTCTTCTTTTTCCTTACCAATTCCAATAATCTATCAATTGGTGTCCTTACCTTTTCCCCACCAACAACCTTCCTTTTTGATTCCTCCTTTACAACCCTCACTTTACCAATCTTCTTAGCAGCCTCCATCTCCCTCAGCCTTTTTTTTCTTAGTTTTTCCATTTCGTCAATGCTTCTACCCGTATCAAGGATGATATTTCTGTGAATATCTTTACCCTTCTTGTATGCCCTGTATGTAGGTATTTCTAATTTTTTCATTCTTGGTGAGGATCTGGCTATCTCAAGAAGATTAAATCCCTTTCTCTCTCTGAGTATCTCAGGTATCTTTATTGTATCTTTACCTGTAGATTCCTTTTTCTCTTCAATCCACGAATCCATAAGATATTTAATCTTAATACCCGTACTGCTTAATGGTATGGGATTTTTTAGAAGTGCATCCTTGTTCTGTTTTATGGCAATTTCCATATCCTTTTTCTCAAGTTGAAAAAGATCCATACCGCCTTCTGAACCAGCAAGTTTGTTCTTTATTGCACTCAGTGCTTTATCACCTAGGATAGTTGTTTCCAAATACTCAAATGTGGCACCTATTACATTACCCTTCTGGATAAGAAAACTGGCATTGCAGACATCACCATTGATATCTCCATAGAGAGTCATAATTCCCTCAAATTCACTTTTTAATTCCTCGACGGTTTTTAGAAAATCCTCTTTACTATCAGCGATAACCCTTTTGCCTGTAATCTGAGACATTCCAATAATCCTTTCTTTTCTTTCCTTTATTCTATCTCTAAGACCCATGGCTCTTTTTAAACTCCAAACATATCCAATAGTTTTGTATATTCATCAAACTCATTTGATGATGAAAATGCATCTATAACATCATCTGGGAGTTCCTCTAATAATTTATCAATCGCCTCTAATACTTTTTTGGTATTTTTCTTAATAAATTCCTTTTGCTCTTTTGTTCCGCTGTATTCCTTGGTGATGTCATAAAGCTCTCCATACAACCTGTAATCTTCGGATGAAGAAAATCTCTCTATACTCTCATTAGGAAGTTTGGTGATGAGGTCATCTATTATTGGCAATATCCTTTTTAATTGGATAACCTTATTCCCAAATTCATCAATTTCCTTTTCTCTGGCCTTTCCAAATATCCCAAGAATTCCTTTTCTATGTGGCTTTTCCTTTGTTTTCTCTATCTTTTCCTCCATTGTCTTCTTATGTATGGGAACAGGTCCCTTTTCGGGTATTTCCTCCTTAATCTCCTCCCCAACTGGTAATCCCTCATCTATCGAATCAATTTCATTTGTGATATCTGCTATTTGTTTATCAACCATCGATTCAATCTCAAGTTTTCTCTCCTTTAGTTTCATCTCTTTTTTATCGATATTATCAAGAATTCCCTCCAACTTTGAACGTTTTTTAATCATCTCTGTAATTTCATCCAGAATCTTCGTCTTTTTAATTGTAATTTCATCAAGTTCTGCTTCCTTTTCTGCCAGCTGTCTTAATAGTTCTGTTTTATGTTCATGCATTTCTATTCTTTTGTTTTCTATCTCTTCTAATCCCTTTATATCCCTTTCCCCCTCCTTTTTCACAACCCCTTCATGAATCTCTCTAATCTCCTTTGTAATCCTTTTTATCTCACCCTTTATCTTCAAGATATCTTCTTCCACAGAATTCTCATTATCCTTAATAGAAGCAATTTTCTCCTCCAGATTACTAATATTATTTAATATATCTCTTATTTCACTTAATGTTTTTACCTTCTTCTCTATGGTTTTATCTAATTCCTTCTCCAACCGATACTGCTCCTCTAATAATTCATTATCATTTAATTCTTTTTTAACATCCATTTATCAATATCCCATTAGAATGCCAAGAATATGCTTATTTTGTTAAATTAATGGATGAAGAAGTATAAATCTATATAAAATGACTAGGTTATATTTTTGATTTTTATTATCTTTATCACTATTATCCATAAATTAATCTCTCTAAAAGTTCTTCAATTCTCTTATAGAATATAGTATTTTTCCCTAATAGGCTGTAATATGTTGAACTCTCCTGAACCTCATTTAGATAGGGTATATAATAAAAAACATCAAATCTTTCCTCAAGCAATTTAATGTCATTATTTCTGATTTTATTTCCTATCACATAGGAATCTCTGATGCCCAGTTCCCTTGAGAATCTGAGTATCTTCTCTGTGACTAATATTGAACCCCTATTTGTTTCAGTTATAACCAGAATTTTATTTATGTTCTTTACTGTTCCCCTGCTCATAACTTCCAAGCCTGCCTCCATATCCATTATAACCACCTCATCTCTATCCAAGATTAGTTCCCTCATCAATGCCTTTATAAGTGCATTCTCTGGACACAAGCATCCTGAATCTGCCCTTTTGATAGTTGACGATGCTATCAAATTCAAATTCTTCTTTACCTTTACACTATATCTATCTATTAAATCCTTAACATCTGGATTTAGAATATATATTCCATCTGCTTTTTTTGTTTTTTCCTCAACGATTTCCTTTATCTCCCCGATAGATTTTATATCGTCATATCCAAATATTGCAGACATATTCAACGATGGGTCTGCATCTACTGCAATAACTCTATAACCTTTATCTGCAAAAGCAACTGATAGATGGGCTGCAATAGTTGTTTTCCCTGAACCTCCCTTTCCTGTAACTGCAATTTTCATCTATAAAACACCATTAATC
>CAZQER010000002.1:41273-46778 GCA_964592095.1 uncultured archaeon | reverse complement strand
TTATAAACCTTCATTATATATCTTCGGTTTTGTTTTGATTTATTTAACACAGCACATATTATATTTTTATCCTTAACTTTGTTTTTAGGGAATATATTGATATTCCAACAATGGAGTAATGCCGTCAGATAAATAAACATATTCCCTAAGATTTAAAGAGTTGGGGTTTTATAAAAATGTCAGTAATTATTTTAGTCGCCCTATTACTTGCGGATGTATTTATACTTTGTGTAAGCTTATGGATAGTTTTAAGAATTCTAAAATTTGAAGACATAAGTATTAAGGATGTTGGTATTATATCGATAATTAGTAAATTCACTATGTATGCTTCCTCCTTTATTTTAATGTTACTTTGCTATAAACCAAGGAATCTATTACTGGGTTTTGTATTACTCCTAAAATCCATAACATTAATTACTTTATTCTCCACTTTGTTAGGTATAGCGGCTATGATACTTATAATTCATGATTTCTTCAGTGTCAGTTTAAAAAGATCTATTTTAGCTGCTTTCCTATCTCCCCTCTTATATGTCATCTTAAATAATTTCATTATAATAACTGCGCCCTTATGCACACAATTTATCCTAGGTATCTCAGGTATCTCATCACCATTTGTTATATTTACCTCTCATTCAATGACACATACTGGTGATCAATGGAAAATCTGGTTAGAGGAGCATATATCGAAATCAGAAATTACAAAGTTTCCGTTTCAAAATGGAATTGAAGCAGGTGAGATTATTTTATTAACATCACCCAACAATATAAAACTTGGGGACATAATTCTGTACAACAGAAATAAAGAAAAGAAACAGAAACTAATAATTAACCAATCGACTGGGATACATGTAAGAGTGTACAATAGAAATAATAGAAAAGAACCAATACTACATAGAGTGGTTGGGATTGTACATGTGAAGGAATGGAAAATCAGTAAAATAGAAGGAACATTAGATTGCTTAGATGAAGAAGATTTTTATGAGACATATATCCCATATATACAAAATTGTATCAGTAATTCAGATGAATGCCCTTATCCTCAGTATCCTCAAACAGGGACATTTAAATTTTACATAACTAAAGGAGATAATAATCGAAAAAGCGACCAATGTCCAATTCAATATGCAATTTCCCTTCCTGTCAATGAAAAGCAGATAATTGGAAAAGCGGTGGAGATATTTTAAGTAGATATCCATTCCTCACATTCATCCACTTCCTTACCTTTCTGATTTATCTAATATACCCTGTCGCCTGTAAATACATCAAATGTGATCCTACATATTCTATATCTGTATCATGCAAGGAATAGTGGTAGTATATCCCAATTTCCAATACCATATAAAGCAACTGCTTTGTTAAATAATTCAATCAGCAATATCCCAACAACGCTAGCTTATTGACCCTGTGCCATAAAGTAGTGTAATCTCCTACTTAAATTTTTAAATGCAAGATAAAAAACTCATACACCAATCCAGAAGATTGAGGAATTCAAGGCTGAGGTAGAATTCTCCCTTTATAAACCTTCATTATATATCTTCGGTTTTGTTTTGATTTATTTAACACAGCACTTTTTACCCAATAAAAATATGTAATCACAATAGTTATAATGAATTATAAATTATTGAAAATAAATTATTGATTTAAAATGGCTGAAAAGGAAAAAATTGGTGTTGTATTTAATTATTTTGCTAAGCCCATGGTGGCTGCAATAAAACTGACTGATGGTGATTTAGAGGTGGGTGATAGGATATATATAAAAGGACATACCACTAATTTTGAACAGATAGTAGAATCAATGCAGATTGAGGGTAGAGATATCAAGAGTGCTAAGAAGGGCGCATCAATAGGAATAAAAGTAAATGAAAGGGTAAGACCAAATGATATTGTTTACAGAATATTATAGATATCTACAGATACGGGATATAGATAATAGATAATGTGTTTCATTTCAGTCCAATCATATCCAAAAATTCATCAAATAGATAGTATGAATCCCAGGGCCCGGGATGGGCCTCGGGATGATATTGAACGGCAATAACTGGTAATTCTTTATGATAGATACCTTCAATACTTTTGTCATTTAGATTTATATGCGAAATCTCTATATTACAATCCTTTGCATATTCTGGACTAACTGCAAATCCATGATTCTGGGATGTGATATAAACCCTTCCAGTCCTTAGGTCCTTCACTGGCTGATTACTGCCTCTGTGACCAAACTTCAGTTTATATGTTTTTGCACCACATGCCAATGCAATAATCTGAAGACCTAGGCAAATACCAAATATTGGAATCTCCTCTGAGAGTAGTTTTCTTACCGTTTTGATTACATAGTCTGCCCTTTCGGGATCTCCAGGACCATTAGATATTACTATACCGTCTGGTTCATATTTCAGAATCTCATCCACCGATGTTTTTGAAGGAATTTGGATTATGTTAACCCTTTTTTTTAACAAAAATCTAATGATACTCTGCTTTACCCCACAATCTATAAGAACAACCCTCTTTTTACCATCAATGTTGTATTCTCTTGATTTATCTATTGAAACCAAACTTACCAAATCAATATCAGAGATATTCTTTAATTTTTTTGCTCTTTCTTTTAAATCATCTATTTCATTTTCTTCATACGGGTATTTTAATATTCCATTCATTACTCCATATGTCCGAATCTTTCTGGTTATAAATCTCGTGTCAACATTATATATCCCGGGTATATTGTATTCCTTCAGAAATTCATTCAGACTGTTTTCTTTACTACATTTTGGATTCCGTGTAAGTTCTCTAATTATAAATCCTTCAACCTGTATTCTGTCTGACTCAAAATCATTATCATTCACACCATAATTTCCAATCAAGGGATATGTCATCATCAAAATCTGATATTTATAAGAAGGGTCTGTTAATGCCTCTTGATAACCAGTCATAGAGGTATTGAAAACAACCTCACCCTCTGCTATACCTTCAGCACCGAATCCCTTACCACCCAATACACTACCATCCTTTAAAATCAGCACCGCATTATCCTTTTCCATTTCCATACTCTCTCAATATTCTCATATGCTCAATACTCCTGCTTATATGCTCTTTTGATGCAATATCGTTCCTATACCATAGTGAACCTCCCTTTATGCTATTTATTGCCTTCAAGGATATCTCTCTTGCCTCACCTATACTGTCTGCAATACCTATACAACATATGGTTCTGGATTTTAAGCTATATAATTTTCCATCTCTTATCTCCATAGAACCTGGGTATACTTTAAGATCATCATCATATATCCTCTCAAGTCTTTTTATCTCGCTTATATCAATCTCCTTTCCCACCTCAGATTTATTAACCTTCTCTGGAAATCTATCTTCAAAACCACCATATGTTGGGGGAACCTTATATATAAGGACAGATGCCTTATTTGAAATATTTAAATTTTTTAAATTACCATCAATCATTCCAAAACATATATCTGCAAAATCATCTTTTATTAATGGAATTAATGTCTGTATTTCAGGGTCACCACCCCTTGAATTTATCTCAAGAATCTTTACCCCTTCTGCAGAATGTATGAATGCTATATAAAGGGGTATACCTCTGAGATTGTCATTTCTTCCATTACCTCTAAGATACTTAAAGATTCTCTTTACTATTCTTTCTTCCTCATCCCTATCATTATCATTCATGAATGGTAAATAATCCCTTGTATTCTTATAGCAACCCATACCTCCGGTATTTGGACCTTTATCATTTTCAAATGCTCTTTTATAATCTCTCGTGTCTGGCAATATCTTTATTGATTTTCCATCACAGAAACATTGAAAACTTGACTCCTCACCATCGATCTTCTTTTCAACAATAACGGAATCATTTTCATAGATTGAAAGGAAATGTGACCATAACTCCTTTCTTGTATTGAAGTGGTCCCCCCATACACCAACACCCTTACCATAACCTGGTCTATCAGGCTTTACAGCAACCTCATTATTCATTTCATCCAGCCAAAAAAATAAATCTCTCCTTACTTCCTCTTTACTACCATAATCCTTTTTATTGAAAACCCTAAATTCGGGATTTGCTTCAGGACAGCATTCACTCATTAGTAATCTTTGCCTTAATTTACTCTCTTCAAGTGCAAACTCCTTTGTAGGACAAATCATAGGTATATCCAATTCATCTTCTATCAAATCTCGTATACCATCTATAATAGGACCTTCAGGACCAACTATACCAAAATCAATCCTATTCTTGAATTGCTTTGCAAAATCCATTATCTTCTTTATATTCAGGTCGGGAATTACTTTATGCTCTCTTGCCCTTTCAAGGTTGAATGGATTTCTTTGTTTATCAGCAATGTATAAATCAATCTTGTATTTTTCACTTCTATACAATGCATCCACAAAACTTGCTCCCCTTGAACCATAACTAACAACTAAAACACCTATTTCTGCCATTTTACCAATATTTATATACAAAATAGACAACAAGTAATCCAATAAGAATTAAACTTATAAATACAGGAGTGTCATTAACCTCCGATTTTATTATCTTGCCTATAATTTTGCTCTCACTCCCTTTATTTTTATTATCAATCTTATTATCCCTACAGACATCTCTAAATTCAAAGAATTTAGGTTTTGTTCCAAATCCCCCATACGCAAATCCCAGCAAATCACCATCCTTTGCACAATAATGCTCATTGCATGAAGAGCCACCATCAAAACCAACCGATGAATATCTCCATTCCCTATCACCTATACCTGCAGTGTAAAAATTCCAGTATTTGTCATTACAAAAACAATTAGATGCTGGACATCCAGTATCAAATATCCTACAGAGTGAATGACCAAAGGCATTATGATAACTCCACTCCAAACTTAAATCAGTTTTTTGCATAATCTCATAACCATCTATGTTCTCAGGGACATTAACACATTGAGTGAATGTATAATTATTAGGGAATGTAACCACAATACCCACTCTTATGGCATATATATCACCAACCACTAGGATAAACAACAACATAAACATTAATATTATTCTTTTACCCATGTTTAATCTATTTGAATAGAATCCTTAAAACTACAAGGAGTAGAAATAGAAGAATTGTAAACAATATACCTGCCGATTGGAATGTAGTTATCATACCCACAATTTCATTGTTTCCTGTTTCCTTTGTTGTAGTTAGAGTAGTTGTTGTGACTGTAGAGGTTGTGGTGATGGTGCTTTCAGTTGTTGTTGTGACTGTAGAGGTTGTGGTAGTTATTGCTTTTTTGTATACATATAAATCCAGAATTTTCTGTACCGGAGTGTATTTATTATTTGTAATAATCCTTATTTTGTATTTACCCTCCCTATTTATTGAGAATGACACACTTCCATTCTTATCTGTCTTTCCACTGAAAATGATTTTAGAAATTCCTGGCAACCCTTCAAATACCTCAACAATGGCATTTTTTATCCCTTTTCCATCTCTCTTATCAGATACATTGATGTTTATTATTTCATTAATC
>CAZQER010000002.1:0-41173 GCA_964592095.1 uncultured archaeon | reverse complement strand
TATCCCTTTTCCATCTCTCTTATCAGATACATTGATGTTTATTATTTCATTAATCGATGCAGAATTATTAAAAATAACATTAAATTCATTCTTTCTCCTTTTATTACTCCTACAGACATCTCTAAATTCAAAGAATTTAGGTTTTGTTCCAAATCCACCATATGCAAATCCCAGCAAATCACCATACTTTGCACAATAATGCTCATTGCATGAGGAGCCACCATCAAAACCAACCGATGAATATCTCCATTCCCTATCACCTATACCTGCAGTGTAAAAATTCCAGTATTTGTCATTACAAAAACAATTAGATGCTGGACATCCAGTATTCTCTATCTTACACAGGGCATGACCAAGAGTATTGTAGTAACTCCATTCCAGATTTAATCCAGTCTTTTCCATAAGCCTGTAACCATCTTCATTTTCCTCCACATTGAGGCATCTATACCACAACTTTCCATCTGGAAACTCAACCACTACACCAACCTTTATCCCCCACACATTACAAATCAACAAAAGTGTAAAGGCGAGAATAAAAATCCTTTTCATTTTACATTTTTAATTATAAAATCAATTATTTAAAAACTAATCAAAATTGATAATAATTAATATCAAAATTGATAATAATTAATATCAAGATGTATGATGTTTTCAAAGCACTTGGGAATAGGAAGAGGAGGGAAATGCTTAGGATAGTATTAAACAGGGAAATGCACATATCTGCAATTGCCAAAAAGGTAAGTGTATCAGTTCCAGTTGCTCTGAGACACATAAGAATTCTTGAGGGTGTTGGTCTAGTTGAGAGAATCAGGGTGGGAAGGTCACATATTATAAAAGCAAACATCGAGAATATAAGAAAACTTGGAGATTTCTGGAATCTGGAGGAATCTTTTGTTATCAAGGTACCAAAGGGAACAACAATTAAGGATGCACTTAGCAATATCTCAGGTATTGAGTTCGAGGAGTCAGATAAGGGTTTTTATATAAATTCGGTAGATGGAAGGGATGGATATTATATCTATGAAGTGAACGGCAAACTTGTGAATATACCAATAAATGAATATATAATCAAAGAGAATAGTGAAGTAGAACTCAAGAGGCTCGTTCCAGTAATTGGAAAGAAAATAAAGATAATTGCAGTGTAGAGTATAACAGTATTACTGCATTAACATAATTGTAAAATGTAAAATAGAGGGAAAAAGAAAAAACAAAACTTTAATAGCAATAAAACATATTTATAAAATAATGAAAAATAATGCTCAGGCGATGTTGGAATACCTGGCACTGGTGAGCTTTGCAATTTTGTTATTATCAGTAATATTGTATTCTCTAATGTCATATATGATAGAATCAACAACTCAAATGAATATTGATTCTGCCTACAAAACCGTGGATATAATTAAAGACAAATCCGATTTTGTATATGTGCATGGATACCCGTCTAAAACAGAAGCACGAATCACTATACCTGGTAATATAGAGAGAATTGATATGAACGGGAATATAATAAGAATGAGGCTTTCTATAGCATCACATTTTGGTGAGTCATATACTGATATCTATGGTGTAACAAGAGGTAATCTAACATCAAATCTACACGCAATATGTAATCCAGATTGTAGGCCTGGGGATTATATTTTGGTGATTGAACATATAAAAAATAATAGAATCAGGATTACTGTAAAATAAAATGAAGGATTTAAAATCACAGGTAAGTATAGAGTTTCTGGTAACATTATCAATCATTTTAGTAATATCAATAGTAATTGGTTATCTTTTTTATCATAAACTTGTAATAATCACAGATATCAAAAAGGAAATTGTAGCAAAGCGTATTATAAGCGGCTTAGCTGAAAACATGAATGATATTTTAATGGTAGGCAGTGGACATTCACATCAAATTATATTACCGAAGGATATATATGGAGGTGGAAAATATGAGATATATTTCCATAATGACGAACCATCTATATTTATTAAAAGTGGGAAAATTAACTGGTTTGCTCCAATATTCACTCAGAGAATTGGTTGTACTATGAAGAGGTGTAAATACAAAGGTAATACCACAAATATTCTCATAGAAAATATTACAAATATCAGGATTAGCAATATTTTGAATTCTGTATGCCTTCAAGATAATCTAAATTATAATCTAAAACAAGGAAAAAATGAATGGAGGATTATACCCTTTAGAGGGAAAATGCCAAAAACCACATTTCCAAATGTTACCGAGGAATCTGAAGACTCAATAATGTATCTCTACCTCAATGAGGATACTGGAACAATAAGCCTTGTATTCAGACATGGTATGCCGGGGGATGGTGGTGGGACCGTAAATATAGATTTTCATTATGATGGACACAAACCATCAAAAACCATTTTCACAATTTCAGGTACTCTAACACCTTCTATGGGTCATTGGACATGGACATCCGGTCCATCTGGAGGAGCATTGGAATTTAACCCATCCTGCATCTATATGAGAATAACAGTAGATGCCATGACTGAAAAATGGTATTGGATTAATGCTGATGGAAGTAAAATAAAATTAGATAATTCACCAAACACAACACTCTATATAATCTATCCTTAAAGTATATTTAAATCTAATATCGTAGAATATATTGTTAGAATAATTTTAACTATTTCTAATAAATGAAACTGGTCGTTCTGAGTTTACAATGAAACAAGTAAATAAGGTAAATAAAACAAGAAATAGCAAGGGCAAGATAGACATTATGAAGATGAAATCCTGGAGTGATTTCAAAACTACTGATCAGATAAAGGTTCCTAAGAGACTCATAGATCAGGTCATAGGTCAGGATAAGGCAGTTGATATAATAAAAAAGGCTGCAAAACAGAGGAGAAATATATTACTGATTGGTGAGCCAGGTACTGGGAAATCTATGCTTGCCATGGCAATGGCGGAATTGTTACCATGTGAAGAGCTTGTGGATATTCTGGTATATCCAAACCCCGAGGATGAAAACAACCCGAAGATAAAGACTGTGCCTGCAGGAGAGGGTATTAAGATCATAAAGAGAGAAAGAGAGAGATTGGGTGCTACGAGAAGACCGAATATGAATCAATTCTTTCTACCATTTCTAATCTTTCTATCTGCACTTGTTTTTGCATTAATAAGACCAGACTTACAGATGATTGCATTGGGAATCATGGGATTGAGTTTCCTTCTTTTCCTTTTATCTGGATTAAATTTCAGATTCATGATGGCATCCAATACAGGAAATAATATACCAAAGATGATTGTTGATAATACAACAAGAAAGAAGGCACCATTCTATGATGGAACTGGTGCCCATGCAGGTGCCCTTTTAGGAGATGTAAAACATGACCCGTTGCAGAGTGGTGGTTTGGGAACTCCTGCTCATTTAAGAGTGGTTTCTGGATTAATACATAAGGCAAATAAGGGTGTTCTATTTATTGATGAAGTAGCGACATTAGGTAGGTCACAGCAGGATTTACTTACTGCCATGCAAGAAAAACAACTGGCAATTACTGGTAGAAGTGAGATGAGTTCAGGGGCTATGGTTATGACTGATCCAGTACCTGCAGATTTTATTCTTGTTGCCTCTGGAAATATAAATGATATACAACATATGCATCCTGCTTTGAGGTCAAGAATAAGGGGATATGGTTATGAGATATATATGAATGATATAATGGATGATACTGAAGAGAACAGGAAAAAACTGGTACAGTTTGTTGCTCAGGAGGTTGAAAAAGATGGTAAAATACCCCACTTTACTAGGGATGCAGTGGGTGAGATAATCAGGGAGGCAAGGAGGAGAGCGGGCATGAAGAATAAAATAACACTAAGATTCAGAGAACTTGGCGGAATTATAAGGGCATCTGGAGATATTGCAAAGGAGAAGGGTCATAAATATGTAACTGCTGATGATGTTTTAGAGGGGAAGAAATCTGCAAAGACATTAGAACAGCAGATAGGTAATATATATTTGGATAGAAAGAGAGAATACAACATATTAATTACAAAGGGTGGTTTAATAGGCAGGGTTAATGGACTGGCTGTTCTTGGAGAAGGAGGAACGGTTCTACCTATAGAGGCAGAAGTGACACCTGGTGGAAAGAAATCAGAGATTATTGCAACGGGAAAACTTGGCGATATAGCAAAGGAGGCAATTAAAAATGTCTCTGCCGTGATAATGAAGATGTATGGTGAGGATATCAAAGAGAAATATGATATCTTTGTTCAATTTTTACAGACATATGAGGGTGTTGAGGGTGATTCTGCATCTGTAAGTGTGGCTGTGGCTATGATTTCTGCATTTAAGAATATTAAGGTTGATCAGAGCGTGGCAATGACTGGTTCTCTCACAGTCAGAGGTGAGGTTCTTCCCATTGGTGGGGTTACTCAAAAGATAGAGGCTGCAATAGATGCAGGACTGAAGAGGGTAATCATCCCAAAGGCAAATAAAAACGACGTCCTTTTAGAAAAGAAATATGAAGGTAAGATAGAGATAATAACTGCGGACAATCTTGTTGATGTATTGAGATATTCACTAATTGAGGGTGATGAAGTAATAGAGAGAATGGAGAAAGTAAGGAGGAATTCTGAGTAATTCAATTTCTATTTCTCTTTTAATTACGAATATCTAAATAATCTAATAGAATAATCTAATTAAATCCAATAATTAAGTAATGTCTCAAATATTATTTAATAAAAATGAATATAGAAGACTTACCAGGCGTAGGAACAAAGGTTGCAGAAAAACTCAGAGAGGCTGGATTCTCCACAGTGGAATCAATTGCAACGGCATCGATAGGTCAATTAAAGGATGTTGGGCTTGGAGAGGCAGTAGCGATAAAATTAATCAATAATGCACAGGAGAATATTGATATGGGTTTTGAGAGTGGTTTGGATGTCAAGAGGAGGAGGGAGGCAGTTGGGAAACTTAGTACGGGTAGTAAGGAATTGGATGCGCTTCTTGGGGGTGGTATTGAAACACAGGCTATAACAGAACTCTTTGGAAAGTTTGGTTCTGGAAAAACACAAATTGCTCATCAACTTTCAGTAAATGTTCAATTACCAGTGAAGAGAGGTGGGTTGAACGGAACTGCAATATATATTGATACAGAAAATACATTCAGACCCGAGAGGATAATACAGATGGCCGAGGGAAAGGGTATTGATGGTGATGAAGCATTAAAAAATATTCAGGTAGCAAGGGCATACAATTCAGACCACCAGATTCTTCTTGCAGAAAAGGCATCTGAAATTGCCGAGGAATACAATACAAAATTATTGGTTGTTGATTCTCTAACATCTCACTTTAGAGCAGAATACACGGGAAGAGGAAGTTTGGCTGAGAGGCAACAAAAATTGAACAGATTCCTTCATTTACTGCAGCGAAAGATATCGGATCTCCATAATATTGCAGTTGTTGTAACAAATCAGGTAATGGCAAGACCCGATATTCTATTTGGCGATCCAACCGAACCCATTGGTGGACATGTGGTGGGACATACTGCAACATTTAGAATATATCTCAGAAAGGGTAAAGGGGAACGGAGAATTGCCAAATTAATAGATTCCCCAAATCTTCCAGAGGGGGAGTGTGTATTCAAGATAACGGGAAGGGGGGTTATGGATTAGAAATTATAAAGATAGAATGCCTACGGTTGAGTTTGATCTTAGAGAGATTAATCATTTGTTGGGAAATAAATACAAAATAGATGACATAGAAGAAAAGATATCAATGCTTGGTGTGGATTTAGAGGATATTGATAATGAGAGATTGGTTATGGAGGTATTCCCAAACAGACCAGACCTGCTTTCAGTGGAGGGATTTGTAAGGGCATTGAAAGGCTTTCTTGAGATTGAGACTGGATTCAAGGAATATAATATTACTGATTCTGGAATTAAAATTCTCATAGAAGAATCTGTCAATAATGTTAGACCTTATATAGTTGGTGCCGTAATTAGAAATCTTTCACTAAATGAAAAAAGATTGGTTTCGTTAATGAATCTTCAAGAAAAGCTTCATATTACTCATGGAAGAAACAGGAAGAAGGTTGCTATAGGCATACATGATATGAAAAAAATAGAAGGACCGTTCACATACAAAGCCATAAAACCAGATGATATAAGATTTGTTCCACTGGATATGAAAGAGGAATTAAATCTAAGAGAGATTCTTGAGAGACATCCAAAGGGAATTCAATATAAATGGACTCTATCAGGATTGAAAAGATATCCAATAATAGTTGATAAATACAACAGGGTTTTGTCATTTCCACCAATAATAAATGGAGAACTTACCAGAGTAGGTGAGGACACAGAGGATATCTTCATAGATGTGACTGGTCTTGATAATGTTGCAGTTAATCAGGCATTGAACATCATTGTTACTTCCATAGCTGACAGAGGAGGTGAAATACAAAGCATAAAACTGCTTAAAAGATAAAAAATCAAAAAGAATAGATTATTTAGACAGCATATCTCCAATCCAGATATATCTGAAATCCCTTCCATTATAGCATTCATAGGCGCCGTAGAGGCCATAGATTACTGCTGCTAACCCTAAAAGCGGTAACAGGAAGTATAGAATAAATCCTATTCCAAGTGTCACTATTCCCAAAATGAATATAACAATGCTCAGAACAAAGCCCAAAACAGCGACCACTATCTGATAGACCAAAGCCTGTTTCGCCTGGAACTCAACATATTTGGATTTATCCTTCTGTATAAGCCAGATAATCAATGCAACAATCACTGTAATGATTATTCCTGCATGAGCTATCGCGGCCATAAGATTATCATCGCTTTCTGTCTTAGTCTTAGTTTTTGCCTCAGTTTTTACCTCATACTCTTCCTCAGCCTTTTCTATCAATTCCTCACTACTCTCTGCTCCAATTTTTTCTTCAACCATTTTAAACCTCTATTCATGGGAGATATTATAAGGCCGATAAATAGGGATATAAGCATACCCATTCCCGTATCTTTATTATCTCTACATACTCCCTCAGTTCTTCCCCCCTATACTGCCGTCGTTTTCCACACCTAACAATTATTTATAATCTATAGGAATTTATAGGATATACTCTTAAAAAACAACCAATTATAAAAGTGATGAATGGCTAATATTTAAATGAAATGAAAATTAAAAGGGTAGTGACAAAATCATTTGCCGTGTCCGAAAGTGCTGAGAAAATCTGCGAGTTAAGGGCTACAGAGGAATCTCCGATAGGTGCTTTGAAAAGGGCAATCGGTAGAGAAAAGATAGAGATTAAAAAAGCATACAGACCATTAGCGAGATTTAAGATATCTCGCCAAGAGGAAGAACACAAGGGTTTTATAACCACTGAAACAATCTACAAGGTTATAGATAATTTCTTTTATGTTGATTTAACATCATTGGATATCTATCATTTCCCCCATAGATTGCCTATGGAGTCTGTAAGAATAGATAGATATGACATACTAAAGAGAATAATAGATTTACCAGATATATCCATAAAAACACTTGGAAAATTGATGAGGACCGATTGGATATTTTATGATGAATTGGATAGAGATGCAATTTTAGATTTAGAAACTACGGGATTAATAAAGACATTTAAACCAAGATGGAAGGTGTTAATTTCAACATTGTGGAGTGAGTTTAATCCCGAGGATGATGAAATCCTTGTAAAGAAGAGGGTAAAGATTAATTATAACATTCCAAAATTTAGAGATCCTGGATGGGATTTATCATCATTTTTACAGGAAACAAACACAATTCTTGAATCCTATGAGAGGGATAAGATTAAATACTCTATTGAAAGGATTAGTGATATTCTCAGTCTTTTATTTGATGCAAGGGTTGGGTTAGAGGGTGTTACATTCTTGCCATATATACAAACCATAAGAAAGAGGGTAGATGAGCACATGGAGATAAAACCAAAAATGCACTTTCCAGTATGCCGTATAGGAATAGTAGATGTAAAGGTTAAAAAGGGTGAACCTCTCAGACCGATAGCAATTGGAACAGCAATAGGTTCAAAGGGAACTGTACCTGTGGAGGAGGTAACCATAAATTTCGATGATGTTGCAAATCTTGAGGATGTAAAGGAGGAGATAAGGAAGAATATTGTATATCCCCTAACAAAACCAGAACTTGCTAAGGAATTTGGTAAGAGAGGTGGAGGAGCCATTCTTCTTTACGGACCTCCGGGGTGTGGAAAGACATACATAGCAAAGGCTACGGTAGGTGAATGTGGAGTTACATTCTTTAATGTGAACATAAGTGATATAATATCAAAGGGTGTTGAGGAGGGTGCAAAAAGCCTTCATGAGGTATTTGTAGATGCAAACAGGAATTCACCCGCCATAATATTCTTCGATGAATTAGATGCAATAGGTGGAAGAAGAGTTAAGGGAAGGTCATACGCAGAGAAGATGGAGATTGATCAGTTTCTTATGGAGATGGACGGAATTGATAGCTTGGATAAGGATGTACTGGTAATGGCTGCAACAAATGTTCCCTGGAATATAGACCCGGCATTGAGAAGATCGGTAAGGTTTACAAAGCATATATTTATACCACCTCCTGATTTTGAAACACGCATAAAACTCTTTGAGATACATACAAGAAATCTTCCCGTATCGGATGATATAGATTTTAGAAAATTGGCTGAGTTAACAGAGGGTTACTCATCATCAGATATAAAGGTTATCTGTGACAGGGCTGCAGAGATACCTTGGAGAGAGGCTCTGGAGGGTGGAAAAAAGAGAAATATTACAACGAAGGATTTCATGGATGCTCTGAGTAAACAGAAATCATCCCTAATACCATGGTTTAAGATAGCTGCAAAAGAAATAAGAGAAAGCGGAGAGAGAGATATTTTTAAAGACTTTTCCGAGTATATATTGAAATATGGGGGTGGGATTGACAAGATAAGAAAACCGGAAATCACATTTGCCGATGTTGGTAATCTTGAGGATGTAAAGGAGGAGATAAGGAAGAATATTGTATATCCTCTCATAAGGGAGGATTTGGCAAAGGAGTTCAAAAAGGAAACTGGCTCTATCCTTCTTTACGGACCTCCGGGGTGTGGAAAGACATACATAGCAAAGGCTACGGTAGGTGAATGTAATGTATCATTTTTTGATGTTAAGATAACAGATATCATATCAAGTGAGGAAGGCAGGTCTGAAAAGAACATTAGAGAGATATTTGAGAAAGCGAATAAAAATGCTCCTGCAATTCTGTTTTTTGATGAAATAGATGCAATAGCAGTAAGAAGAGATTTGGATATCACAGGAATGGAAAGAAGAATTGTTGATATCCTGCTGGAGGAATTGGAGAACTCAAAAAAGAACAAAAAATTGATGGTCCTTGCGGCCACAAACTCTCCATGGACACTTGACCCATCAATAAAAAGGGCAGGAAGATTCTCAAAAAAGATTCTGGTGTCAAGACCAGATGAGAGGGCACGCTTGGAAATCTTTAAGGTTCATACGAGGGATATGCCAATTGATAGAAGTGTTGATTTTGAAAGGCTTTCTAAATTAACGGAGGGTTATTCATCTGCAGATATAAAGGAGATTTGTGACAGGGCTGCAGAGATACCTTGGAGAGAGGCTCTGGAGGGTGGAAAAAAGAGAAATATTATGATGCATGACTTTATGAGTGCAATCAAGAGTGTAAAAACATCCCTTGCTCCATGGTATTCATTGGCAAAAAAACAGATATTAGAAAGTGATGAAAAGGGTGAATATAAAGAGCTTTTAGAGGATATAGAGAGATTTGAGGAGATTTATAAAGAGAAGGAGAGGATTAAAGAAGTAATCAAGGAGGAAAGAAAGAGATTAAGACCAACACTCTCGAGAAGGGAGAGAGAAAGGATTACTGCATTAGAGATGGAGAGAGATAAGGTTGAAAGAATGATTTCAAAAGCAAGATTTAAGTATCATAAAAGACAGATAGATGAGGCAACACTTAGAAATCTTGTGGAGGAGTATGAAAAGAGAGTTATTGATATTGAAGTAGAATTGGAAAATCTCTTAGAGAGAAGAAAGAGATTGAGTGATGTCAAATAAAATATGAATTTTCAGAGTTTATTATATCTGTTTATTACATCATTCCACGTAGGAAGATTGGTCTGACAGCCCCATTTTTCAACTATAAATGATGCTGTTGCATTTGCTATTTTTACTGAGTCATATATATCATAACCCCTCAAATGTGCTGCAATAAAACCCGCATTAAATGCATCCCCAGCTCCCGATGGGTCAACAACCTTTGTCTTATATACGGGAACATGAATCTGTGCACCTTTAAAATAAACCGTACAGCCCTTCTTTCCCTTAGTGATTATAAAAACCTTTGGTCCCAACTTGAAGTCTAATTTAAATCCTATTTCCTTCAAATGCTCTAATTCATGATGATTTAAAACCAGAACATTACAGTTTCTCAATATCTGATAGAATTCCTTTGGTATCTCATCAAATTTGAAAACACCATAACCAGGATTATATACAAGAAATTTGTTCCTGCAGCGTTTCGCTACCCTCTTCTGTAGGTCCAAATATGTTCTTGCCATGTAAATACATTCTGAGTAATTTATGATATCAGTATCAAAATCCAATTCATTCAGTTTTTCAGTAACACCCTTGTAGAAAAAACTTATCTGCTTTTTATTAACCTTAAAGAACATGGATTTCGTTGTGTCACCAAAGATACCCTTTAGATAAAGTTCAATACCCAGATTCTGCATGTAGTTTCTATAATCCTCAGCATCCGTTCCTATCACAGAGATCAATGCTGTTTTTAGACCAAGGGATTTTGCAACTACAGCCGTATTTGCACCCATGCCCCCATAAAAACTGCGAAATGAGATTACATCTGCAGCCTCATTTATCTTCGGTATATCAACTACTTCATAGAAATGGTCTATTGCAGTATCCCCAAAAACCACAAGGTCCAATTTTTCTCCATTTTTTGGCATATATTTATTTACTTTTTAAAGAAAATATTGGCATTCGAATTAAAGATTTTATAATAAGATAATAAATAAATAAATATGGAACTATTTCTTCTTTTAACATTAGTTTATCTTATATCTATAAGCATTGGTATACTCCTTGAAAAAATCAGGATTCCATGGCTTTTCGCACCTCTATTTCTCGGTTTATTTTTAACTTTGATAAATGTCTCTCCTCTAAATGCCGGGTATATAAAAACACTTGAGTTTATGGCAAATATCGGAATGTTATTTATCCTGTTTATAATTGGTTTTGAATTAGAACTTAAAGAAATTTTCAAGTTGGGGAGATTTATATTTTTTGCAATGTTTTTCATAATTCTCGTAGATGCCACATTGGGTAGTTTTATCATTCACTTTATTGGAAATGTGGATTGGATTATCGCAGTAATCTGTGCTCTGTCATTTGCCACCGTTGGTGAGGCAGTTCTTCTCCCAATATTAGATGAATTTAATATGATAAATACAAGATTTGGGGCGATAATTATAGGCATAGGTACAATGGATGATATGTTTGAGGTTTTTACCATCCTATTAGCAACAAGTTTTATCGGAATAAGCAAGAGAGGCTTTGATATCTTTATGGTTACAGTATCGTTGGCTACTCTTTTATTCCTAACATTTGCTATAATAAAGTTCAGAAAAATAGAAAGAAAGATTATGAAAACACCAGATATAGAACATCTTTTTATATTCTCATTATTTATCCTTTTCTTCTTTTTATTGATAGGGAAATATGCTGAATCTGAGGCAATTGGTGCTCTTTTGGCAGGTGTTGGTGTTAAAAATTTCATACCAAAGAGTGCATTAAAAGGAACTGAGGAGGGTTTAAGACTGGTCGTTTATGGTCTATTTGCACCAATATTCTTTCTATGGGTTGGTATGTCTGTAAATTTGGATATTATATTTAAATCACCAATTTTGACATTTAGCATTTTCTTTGTTAGTGTTATAGCCAAATTAATTGCAAGTATTGTGGCAGGATTAAAAGGACTAAATTTTAGGGAATCCATTCTTTTGGGTACAGGGCTTTCGGTCAGATTTTCTACAGGATTGGTCGTAGCACAGTTATTGTTAGAAAATAAGATTATTCAGGATTACTTATTTAGTGCTTTAGTATCGGCATCAGCACTTTCAACAATATTTGTCCCAATCATTTTTACATTTCTTATTGAGAGGTGGGGAATAGATCCAAATATGTCAAGCATATCCTAACAAATAAATGAGTATTAGATAGATATCAAAAATCATGGTTTCATTACCCTGATTCCGACCCCTTCAATAAATTCTATAGGATGTATAACCTCGCTGTGCTTTGTAGACCTCATCTTCTGAATGATGAGATTTCTACCCGTTGTGGGACCCATCAGATTATAGTTCAAATATATTACACCATCAACAAGGGATTCTGGGATGATATCCCTATCAAAATCCCTTTCTTCTCCAGATTCTGAAATTACAATAGATGTAGCACCTATTTTTTTAAGCTCGGTAAGAAATCTCTCCATTATTATTCTTGAGGCTACTATTGGATTCTTTGGATCCGGAATCATATCCTCTATCTCCCTGATTGCTATATATGTCAATTTTATATCCTTCCACGATACTGGATGGAAAATTATGTTGGATATGGAATCTATCACAACCCTCTCATACCTACCATCCCTTATCTCCTTTAATATCTTTGATGGATCAAACTCTAACATATCCACCTCCAGCATTTCTACTGTATTATCTCTCAGAAATTGGGTAAAATCCCAACCAAATACCCCTGATTGTTTTAGAAGTTCTGAAATCTTCTGCAGGAGTGATACATAAACCCCCTTCTCACCATTTTCTGCCCCTTTATATATATACTCTAAACCAAAGATGGATTTACCAGTTCCAGGAGCGCCAGAAACCATTATAGAAGACCCCTTTGGAAATCCTCCCTGAATCAGTTCATCAAATCCATCTATACCCGTCTTAACACGAGTTATTTCCATTTTTAATATTTTAATTTAATTATTAATTTATATCATATTATATCATATTTATACTTACAAAAAATCTGTGATTCTTCGTTGTTTTAAAATCTCACTTTTTGATATATAATTTCTAACTGGAATTCTCAATTTATTGTCCAAATGAGATAATGCATCATTTAAATTATCAAATTTTAAAGGCCTTTTTCTTAGGGCATTCCTAACATTTTCTCTAACCTCCCAAACCCCAACAGGCATCACATAACCCTCAGAAATCTCCCTGAATATTATTACCCTACACTGTCTTTTTATTTTGTAAAGAAATTCAGTAACTGCAAACCTTCCAGCATAATAGCCACCACCCTCTCTCTCTGCATATGTTGTTCTACCATGAAATGGCTCACTCTCCTCAACTATAACCGGTCTTGTTGATGATAATGTCCATAGGGTTCTTGGGGCCCATGCCTCGAACTGCTCAAACTCCCATTTTCCAGGAATCATGAGTATCTCAAAATGATTATCCAAATAGTTGTTGGAATAAATTAGAAAATCATTAATACTTGGAAAGTTTCTTATCTCCTTCATCATTTCTTTTGATATGATATCATCAACAGCAGTTATTGACCATCTTGTTGGAACCAATTTTCTGTTATCCATCATACCCAAAGCACCAGATGATAAAACATTTGTGAGATAATAGACATCATAACCATGCCTATAAAGTTGAAATACAGCATCCTTGGACCTTAATTCATCTGAAACCATCTTATCAACCATTTTTGGTATCTTGGGATTTTCGGTAATATGGAATTTATTTAGTATACCTGATGGACCCAATGGTTGAGTTATAGGCGAAAATGATATTCCAAATTTTGGAACCCCTTTAAATTCATTTTCAACATATACGGGCTTCGATGAAAGGGCAATTTCTTGAGATCTCTCTATGAAGACATCTTTATTCATCACAAATTCTCTTTTCTTTGACCTCAAAAGAAGCGACCTCATCTTTATTATCTCATCAAAATTTGCTCCATACCACTTAGAAGGGTCATCAATAGTTTCTGCTTTATTATCATTCAATGCCATCATAGGCCCCACATAAACCTCTGGATAGTAGTGCCATCCAACAAATATTGATGGTGATTTTCCATACATAACTTCTGAGAGTTTTTCTTGAGATGGCTTTTGAATCTCAATTCTCTTAAGTAATGGACAAAAGGTTTGTCCACATAGAAGCCTACCACCCTTACAAACGAGACACATCTCCTTAGACATAGGTCTCATTTTCATCATCTCTTTAAGAATTCTACATCTTGGATTTTCTAATGTTTGATATTTCTGCATTCTCATTTATTTTTCTTGATTTCTTGAACCAATAAGGGTAATAAAACCGCAGGGTCTGTAACCAAACCGAGAGCCTGCGTGGTTCCTCTATCCTGAAGTCTTGTTACCACATACGGATTGATATCTATTGCAACTGTTTTAACCCTTGATGGAAGCATATTCCCTACTGCAATTCCATGTAGCATTGATGCATATATAATGCACATATCTATATTTTGTATATACCTTCTCATTTCATCCTGAGCCACCATTACATCAGTAATGGTATCAGGTAAAGGACCATCATCTCTAATAGAACCGGCAATCACATAAGGAACATTATTCTTTACACATTCATACATTACACCACCTTTGATTATATCCCTCTCTACCGCATTCTTTATACTACCTGCCCTCCATATTTCATTAATTGCCATAAGATGGCTCTTATACCCTCTTTTTAAAACTCTACCTGTTTTCTTATCCATCCCCAAGGTTGTTCCATAGAGCTGTTTTTCGATATCCATTGTTGCAAAACCATTACCGGTGAACACAACCTGAACATAACCCATCCTTATCAGTTCTGCAAAAGCCTCATCTGCTCCAGTATGTGCTATTGCAGTACCAACAACATGTGCTATTGCCCTTTTATCATCCCTCAATTTTTTCATCTCTAATGCCAAATCCTTTATATATGAGTTAACGGGTTTTTCTGCCGATATCTTTGAAAACATAAATCCAAATATATCCTCCGGCTCTCTTGGTCTTTCTGGTGCCTCTACCTTTATTCCATCCAAACCAACAACAACCCTATCACCCTTCTTAACGAGGCATTGTCTTTTACATACGGGATTGTTATTGTCATCTATAACAATAACACAATCCATCTCCAAATTCCTTACAGGCATCCATTTTCCATTAAGATAAACATAAGTCGGATGATTGGTCGTTCCATAGAAATCATCTGGTAAGACATTATCTGCGGGGGCTGGTTTTGTTTTTACTTCCTTTTTTGGCAATAACGCCCCTAAAATCTCTAATTCATCAAACAACTCCTTTGTCCCTTCTACCTTTATTCTGCAATAACTTTCATCTGTTTTTGTTTTCCCTACATCCAATTGCAGTATCTCAAAATCACCATTCATATCCATTATGGTATCTAAAATCCTAGGAAGAATTAAAGAATCAATAATATGCCCCTTTAGTTCAATTATCTCCGTATATTTCATTTTCCTTTTGAAATTTACATTACCACTTTACTACTATTCCATTATATATTCTGCAATATCAACAGAATTAATAAAGATATCTGTTTTTACATTTAGTATTGCAGGTTAGTCCCTTTATCAATCCTCCATCATACTTCCCAATTTTTTGATTAATTCCTCTACAAAGTCCTTCTCACAAGGGAATCCAATACCCCTTTGATATCTTTTCTCACCATCTGGTGTATAATATCCCTTAGATATATTCAAAAATACATTCTCATCAGGTAGAACCTTTTTCTTGGATATCTCCAAGAATTTGTTTTTTCCATAATTGAGGTCCTCACTTCTTATGGTTTCATATTCCATCTTATTCACTCTGTCAAAATTATAATACCATCATATAAATCCCATTATATATATAGGTATAGGAATTAATAAGAAATTTAATTTAAATTTAATATAGAAACATATAAAATAATAAATATAAAGTCCTTAATAGTTAGTAATATCTTTAGGTAATTTAAATGAAGGAAAAGGCACAGGTTTCATTGGAGTATATGATTATGCTTGGTATCTCCTTAGTGGTACTTGTTGCGGTGCTTTTGGTTGTTAATAACATGATCAACACATCCACAATACAGGTTAGTGTAAGTTCTGCTTCTACTGCGGTAGAGAGTATAAGGGAGGCTGCAGATTTCATCTATGTAACCGGTCATCCATCAAAAATACAGAAAAGCATATTTATTCCGAATAATGTAGTAAAAACAACAATTACCGGGAAAACAATACTATTCAGATTGGCAATAGGTTCAACAAAAGGAAGTTCATATACAGATATATATGCCGTAACAAAAGGAAATTTAACTGGAAGTATATGTTCTGATGAGTGTCATGAAGGTAATTATATTCTTGTTTTTGAATCTGTAGACCCAAGAAAAGGTTTGGATGTGAATATAACCAGAAAGGTATGATAATAGTCAGATACTATATATTTTATATATTTATAATAAAATTTTATTATATATTTTCCTATATCATCTTGCCATCATCACTCTAAGATGGTCTCCAACATTTTCTGCATGGTCGGCAATCTCTCCTATCCTGTATGACAATTCTTTCAAATAACATGTTTTAAATTTCAATTTATCCTCATGTCTGTATATACCCTTTACCAGTTCTATTCCTATCCTGTCTGCTTCCCACTCCTTTTCATCGATTTTGTGTATTATCCTCATGATTTTATTTATTTCAATCCTGCTAAATGAGGATTCAATCAATTCATTTATCTCAGAGGCTGCAACCTCAATTGCATCAGCAGATTCAACCACTTTATCTGTTAATTTTATAAATCCTTCTTTGATTTCTTTTGGTATACCTCTGATTTCTCTGAGGGTCATAATAATCGCTACATCCTCTGCCGTATCTGCCATGGAATCCTGCTCTTTGAGAAATCTAAGAAGGTCCCCTCTATCCACAGGCATTAATATACTCTTTGGTAGATGACTTCTTATATCATTTTTTATTATATCGCATTCATGTTCAAGATTTGATATCTCACCTGCAAGTTTTTGCACCTTTTTGAAATCCTCATCAAAAAACGCCTCAACTGCTGGCTTTAACAAATCTACAGTCTCCTTAACCTTTGATATATGCATACATAGTGGTTCGAATGGAGATTTTCCAAAAATCCTAAATATTGGCGGTATATAAACCATTTTATTTAATTTTATAATATTTTATATTTTTATATTTTTTATAAAATATGAATTAATATCTCATATATAACCATTGTGAATAAAGCAGCAAACGGTATAGTAACAATCCATGAGACAACAATATTCTTTACTACATTTAAATTTAATGCGGTAATACCCCTTGCAAATCCAACCCCTATAACAGAACCAACCAGTGTATGAGAGGTTGATATTGGCAGTCCCATCTTTGAGCATGCCAGTACAGTGGCAGCTGCACCAAACTCTGCTGCAAAACCTCTGGTTGGTGTTATTTCAGTTATCTTTTTACCTATTGTTTCCATCACCTTGTACCCCCATGTTAATATACCTATTGCTATTCCGATACCACCAAGTAATAGCAATTCAAATGGAACATGAACCTCTGGTTTAAATGTATGTGTCTCTATTATGCTTAGTATTGCTGCAACAGGACCTATAGCATTTGCAACATCGTTTGAGCCGTGTGCAAATGCAACACAACAGGCAGATATTATCTGAAGTTTTCCAAATACCTTTTCAACTGCTGCATACTGGTCAGTAACTCTTAATTTATATCTCTTTATTAAAATATTTCCAATAATCCCAGCAATCAGTCCAATCACTAATGAGATGCAAATAACATCCAGAATACCAAGTTTCAGTCTGAGACCCTTATAAAATATAGAAATACTGAGAACAAAAAATACTATAAAAACAATATAATGAAATACCCTCTCAGCCGATTCAAATGGGGTATCCGTATCAAGTACATATTTATCAATCTCTTTAAATATTATAAACGACAAAATAGCGCCCGCTACTGGAGATATGATCCAACTTAATATTATAAAGAAAAGTTTTTGCAGATTTATCACCGAAAAACCCGCATATATCAATCCAAAACCCACTATTGCACCCACGATAGAATGCGTTGTTGAGATCGGAAGTTGTAGATGTGTTGCTATAGTAATCCATAATCCCGCACCAAGCAACGCTGCAAACGCTCCATATGCAAATACCCCTGGATTGGAGGAAAATGCCTCTGGACTAACAATACCCTTCCTTATAGTATCTGTGACATGACTCCCAACAAGCACAGCACCGCTAATATTAAGCAAGGAAGCAACAATAACAGCATTTCTTATACTCAGAACACCACTTCCAACTGATGTCCCCATCGAATTTGCAACATCATTTGCACCTATATTCCAAGCCATATAAAACCCTGTAATACTTGTTAGAATAAACAGTATTGTGACATCCACTTTAATCTATTTTTCTACATCTATCATCTCATGTAGCTTCCCACCAGGGAGCATCATGGGTAAAACATGCTCATCGGGGTCTATATGGAAATCCAGTACATAAGGAATATCTGCTTTTAGTGCCTCTTTTAGTGCATCTCTTATCTCACTTGGTTTTTCTATTCTAATTCCTCCAGCATTAAATGATTCTGCATACTTTACAAAATCCGGTACATTTCCCAAGAATGTATGGCTTCTCCTTTTACCATAAAATAAATCCTGCCATTGCTTTACCATTCCAAGATATCTATTATTTAGTAATACCGCAATTACTGGAATGTCCTCCTCAACACATGTTGCCAAGTCATTTCCAGTCATTAAAAAACTACCATCACTTCCAACATCAATTACCTTATAATCGGGTTTTGCAACCTTTGCTCCAATAGCGAATGGAAATCCCGAACCCATTGTCCCTAATCCCCCAGAAGATATGAATGTTCTTGGATTTTTTATATTGAGATAGTGAGCGGCCCACATCTGGCACTGACCTACCTCAGTTGTTATTATTGTTTTATCATCAATAATCCTGTTTATCTCTCTCATAACCCTCTGCTGTTTTATGGGAATATCATCAAAGTCATATTTTGGTGCAAATTCCTTTTTATACCTCTTTATCTTATTGTTCCATTCAGTTCTCGTTTTTCCTTTTAATTTTAATTTATTTATGGTGTTTATAATATTCCTCAAAACAAGTTTGGCATCACCTACAATTGGTATGTTAGAATCAACATTCTTGCCAATCTCTGATGGGTCTATGTCAATATGGATTATTTTTGCATTTTCAGCAAAATATCTGACATCACCAGTAATTCTATCTGAAAATCTACACCCAACAGCAAACAGCAAATCACATTCAGAAATTGCCAAATTTGCTGCCTTTCTACCGTGCATTCCCGCCATTCCAAGAGATAATGGATGAGTCTCTGGAAATGAGCCTTTTCCCATTAATGTTGTGCATACAGGTATCAATAGTGATTCTGCCAGTCTTATTAACTCATTACTCGCATTTGATATTATAACACCACCGCCAGCAAGTATTATTGGTTTTTCAGCACTCATCAATGCCTTTGCAGCCTCTTTAATCTGTATTGCATGCCCACCACTCTTCACTACCTTATAACCAGGTATGTCAACATCATCCGGATATAAAAATTTTTTCTTTAATTCCCTCTGTTGGACATCCTTTGGTAAATCAACAAGAACGGGACCCGGTCTTCTTGTTGAGGCTATTTTGAATGCGGATTTTATTATTACGGGGATATCATCAGGGTCTGTAATCTGGAAATTGTGTTTTGTAATTGGCATGGTGATTCCTACAATATCAGCCTCTTGAAATGCATCATTGCCTATCAGATGATTTGGAACTTGTCCGGTAAATGCTACAATAGGGGAGGAATCCATATGAGCATCTGCTACACCCGTCACAAGATTTGTTGCTCCAGGACCTGAGGTTGCCATACAGACCCCAACCTTACCAGAAACCCTCGCATATCCCTCTGCAGCATGTGCAGCACACTGCTCATGTCTCATTAATATATGTCTCGGACCATGATGATAAAGAACATCATACACCTCCATTATAGCTCCTCCAAGAATTCCAAATATATTCTCAACCCCCTCCTCCTCCAGACACCTTACGATTGCCTCTGCTCCTTTCAACGAAATCACCTACCATTTATCTATTTGTGCGATGTTATATATTTCATCTAAATTTTTAAAAGTGCCCGATTATCAGTAACATTTTTACTTAGAAATTATTATTATCTTATAAAATCTCGGGGCCGTAGGGTAGCTTGGCATCCTTCCAGCCCGGGGCGCTGGTAACCCGAGTTCAAATCTCGGCGGCCCCATATCACAATATTCACAAAATAAAAGAGAAAAATGAGGATTAGACTTAAATATAAACTTAAATATATTCCCTATCCATTGATAATATTTATAATTATAATCTTCATTGCTCATATTTCATTCAGAACATAAGCTTTCCAATTTCGGAAAAATCAACTAAGAGTATCATAAAACATCAATGGAGTCTTGTTCTTTTCTATATAATCCTATTTTCAATTTTTATAATATTCTTGATGGTTCACCCAATCAAAGGGTATTCATGGAAGAAAACCCATAGTATCTACATAGCATTTATAGTTGCACTATTCACCGAGATGTTTGGCATTCCATTATCAATATATCTGTTATCATCATTTTGTATATTCCATCTACATATAATGAACCATCAATAGCATTTACATTCTCCCTTACAGGTCGTTCATATAATCTCTTAATGACATCTCTGATAGCAGCCATACTCACAATATTTTCACGGATTATAATTGTTTCTGGATGGGAAAAGATTTACTATTCAAATGGTGAATTGGTAACAGATGGTGTTTATAAATATGTGAGACATTCACAATATCTTGGTATATTGATTATTACAACTGTATGGTTGTTTGCTTGGCCAACTTGTTCCTAATTATTATGTATCCCTTTCTAATCTATGCATATTACGGATTATCAAAAAATGGAGAATGTATAGCATGTGAGATTCAAAATATATCTTGTTATTTGAATAATAACAAAATCCAAGAGGGTTTTGATTATCTTGTCATATTTGGAGATACCATTGATGAAATAGCAGATAGGATCAATTACTCAATATATACAAGAACAAATGATGTTATCGTATATAAAATTGAAAAATATAATTGATGTATCCCATTTGTTTATTGTATTACTTTTATCCTTCTACTTCAAATACAATACTATAAAATACTACAAATATCAAAAAATACAAAATGGAAACAACAACTCCCAATCTTTCACCAAAATTGATGAAATTGGATTTAAGGTATGTAAATAAACTCTTGGGTTTAAATTTGGGACTAAAAGATATCAAAAAATTATTGGAGAAGATGCGTTTCGGTGTTAAAATATTAAATAATAATAAATTTGAGATTTTAATCCCAGCCTACAGAACAGACATCTTACATCCCATAGATCTGGTTGAGGATGTGGCTATAGCTTACAACTATAATAATTTCAATCCAGAAATACCAGAACTGTCCACAATAGGTGAAAAAGATAAATCTGAGAAATTTTACTCAGCTGTAAGGGAGTTAATGCTTGGCTTTAATTTTCAGGAGGTGATGACCCTGATTATGACCAATGAGGATGAACTTTTTGATAGAATGAATATATCAAGAGAGAATGTGGTAAAGACAAAGAATCCAGTATCTCTGAGACATTCGGTTGCAAGGTCATGGTTATTACCATCTCTTATGTCAGTATTTGAAAATAACAAGAACAGGGAGTATCCGCAAAGAATATTCGAGACTGGACTTTGCATAGACCAAAATGGAAATGAAAGTATGAAATTAGCTGCTGCTATTGCTCATTCAAAAACAAACTATGCAGAAATAAAATCTATAGTTACTGGATTTCTTGATAATATCGGGGTAAAATATAAAATAAAAGAATTAGAACATGGGAGCTTTATTGATGGTAGGTGTGCTGGAACAGGCTTTGGTTTTTTTGGAGAAATAAATCCAATAGTAATAGAAAATTTTGGATTAGAAGTACCCATTACTGCATTTGAGTTTAATCTGGATAGAATATTTATAAAAATAAAATATGGAAGCAAAGGATGAATACAGGTTGAGGAGACTTGTAAATGAATTAAAGAGGAGAAAGGGAAGACACACGGAGCTTATATCTATATATATACCTGCAGGTTATGACATAAACAACGTTCTTAATCAACTTGTAGATGAACAGGGAACTGCAGCTAATATCAAATCCAAGTCCACAAGAAAGAATGTATTAGATGCATTGGAGAAGACAATACAACATTTAAGGCTTTTCAAAAAAACACCCGATAATGGTCTCGTTGTTTTTTGTGGAAATGTTTCTGAGAAGGAAGGAGTTCAGGATTTGAGATTATGGTCAATTGAACCCCCTGAACCCATATCTGTGAGAATCTACAGATGTGACCAAGAGTTTGTAATAGAGCCATTGGAGGAGATAATAAAACCAAAGGATGTATATGGTTTAATAGCAATAGATAATAAAGAGGCTACAATTGCTACATTGAAGGGTAACAGATACACTATACTAAAACACCTTACATCAGGATATACTGGAAAGCATAGGGCTGGAGGTCAGTCTCATAGAAGATTTGAGAGATTGATTAGAGAGCAATCCCATGAATTTAAGGTTAGAGTGGGTGAACATTCTAATAAAATATTTCTGGAAAATTTCAAGGATTTAAAGGGTATAATAATAGGAGGACCTGCAGGGACAAAGGATGATTTTGTTGAGGGTAATTATCTTAATCATGAGTTGAAAAAGAAGATTATTGCAGTTCAGGATATTACATACACAGATGAATCTGGCATCAGGGAATTGATAGATAAATCAAAGGATGTTTTAAGTAATGTGCAGATGGTAAGACACAAAACACATATGCAGAGATTTCTTAAGGGTCTCGTCTCATCTCAGGAGAGTGTTGCATATGGTGATGATGTTGATAAGGCATTGGATATGGGTGCAGTTGATATATTATTGATATCTGAAAATCTTGATGATGAAACGATAGACAAACTCTATCAGAAGGCTAAGGATACAAATACAGAGGTAGATATAGTTTCTGATGACTTTGAGGAAGGATTTCAATTATGGAATACATTCGGTGGAAAGGCAGCAATTTTGAGATTTAAAGTAGAATAATAATTGGAGGAATTTTCACATCACTACAATCCATATTGAGTATATGGATTAAACTTCTACTAAACAAAAATATAATTATATAAATCCCGTATACAAAATAAATAATATCATTATAATATCAGAATATGAAACCAACATCCATATATCTTTTGACTATAATTGTTTTTATAGCTTTTATGACCTTTATAACGGCACAGGAATATGAAGGTAATCTATATTCTATGGAATTTGGCATTTCATCTGTTGACTATATAAATTTAAATATAAAGGCAAATGGCTATGTAGATGTTGAAAAAAGGATAACACTAAGTGATGAAACAGCAGGCGTTGTTATTCCAAATGATGTGGAGGGATTGAAAATTCTTGGAAAAAATGATGAAGTTCTGGTTTATACAATAAATGAAATAAATGATAAAAAACTTGTAAAGTTCCTGGGAGGTAAGAAAAATCAAATAAAGATTTTTTACACCACACCTCATCTTATAAGTAAAAATGGCTCTATATGGACCATAAGATATTCAACATCTGCAACCCCTCATCATACACTTATATATTTGCACTTCCTGCCAAATACAAAAGTTCTGCCATTTTCAAGAGAGCTATTGTTCTCTCCAATAGAGAACGGTCTCATTCTTTATCCGGACTCTGAGATATTCTCATTTTATATAAACTATGAAACCCATCATGAGGAGACAATCAATAATCTAGATTATTTTGCTATCGGGATTATTTTGCTATCGGGATTATTTTTAATAGTGTACATTATATCCCGAATTACACCCCGAAAGAATGTTGCAAAAAGAGAATTTGAAGAGCAAAGAGAACATAAAGTAAAGGATTCTATAAAGAATATGTTGGATGAAAATGAAAGGAAGATAGTGGAGATACTTGAAGATTCTAATGATGAAATAACCCAAGCATATATCTATAAATCAACTGGAATACCTAAATCCTCCCTTTCAGAGATAATGAACAGATTAGAAAGGAGAAATATTATTGAAAGGCGTAAAGATGGTAGAATTAAATGGATAAAACTCAAAGAATGGGTTTTTAAGTAAATAAAACCTGCACGAACTTTTTATTATCAAAATAAGGTAAAATGAACATTTAAAATAAAAAAATATTGCATGATTTCATTTTCGTTCGTTTGTAGATATATATATGAGAAATTCTTTCTTATTAAGTATATGAATTTAGAAATATATTTGAAAAATATTTAAAAAATAAAAAGAGAGGTGATAAGGAAATTGAAATCCATAGATATTAAGAAGATAGGTACTGTTGCAATTGGGGCTACCATGATAGGTGCAACACTTGCGACACCAGTGCTTGCAGGAATGGACACCACGGGAATTGAGAAGGGGTTTTTCTATGATGCAAATTATGTACCAAAGGTTCAGATAGTGGTTGGGGAAAAGGCAAACGCCGGAGGACCAGACGATTTTGTAACTGCAGGTAATATTGCTGCAACCATAGGTAATTTGGCGTACATGGAAGAGACAGCAACAGCGGGTGGAGCAGGTGCCGCTGCAACAGGAAAGGTACTGATAGAGACATCAGCATTAGGAGCTGTCGGTGAATATGTGCAGGATACTAAGGATGTTAAAATATCAGAGGATTTCTATAGCCAGAGTGGTGCCGAAGGTAACTACAAATTTGATGGTGAAGAAACCTATGAATCTGGCGGATTTACACAGTATTCAATAACATGCGAGAAGGAGCAACTTGCCGAGGCAACGATTCTGCAGACCCTTACATCCAATAACATCCACTGCCTGTTCTGTCATAACCTGTGTTTGGAAGCCTTAGAGAACCCATCCCACGATATGGAGGAGAAACTCTATGTGAACAACGACAATATATGGTACTATGAGAGCGGTATTGGTAAGCGTGACCCAGAGTACTTAGAGATGGCTATAAAGAAGAATGCTATAAAGTATATACTTGAGGCTGGCTGGATACCAATGGAGAGACTAACAAGTGGAGGAGGCGACAGTGATCATTGGGTTGATTTTGAGTACAGAGGAAAGTTGCTCTTCTTTGGGAAGGAGTACTATGTGAAGGACATAGAGGGTGAAGATAAGATAATCCTCGCTGAAGGTACCAGGTTAGATGATATAACAAGTGAGGGATACACATCAGAGTACAAGGGATACAAATTCAAGATTGACCACCTAATATATTCAGGAGAGTATGTTGTAGCAGGTATATTGCTGACAATACAGAAACCAGATGGTACTGAGGTGCAGAGACAGATATCAAAGATGGCAAATGCAGTGGTAGATGATTTGGAGATTTCTGGTGTATATGCGGAATCATCCGGTGGTGTTGAAACAGCATCCATCATAGTATATGATATCAGCAATCAAGTGGTTCTTGAAGATGGAGAGGAGTTGAGCATAGGTGGAAACACATGGGAAGGCTGGAAGGTAAATGTTAATACTGCTCATTGTAAAAGTGACAGTGACTGTGCAAAGGATATTACCCAATACAGTAATTTAGATGACACTAACGACCTAGTACTTGCAAATATAACGGTAACCTTAGTAAAGAATGTAGATGAGAGTCAGAGTGATCCTATATTCCATGCATTGAGGGTTGGAGATGAATTCAATCTACCTGGAGAATTCAAGTTGATATTCAAGGGATATATGACATCCTCATTCAGAGAGGCTGAATGCTCTGGAGCGGGTGAAGGAAACATAGTGATATCAGAGGGAGAAGAGCCTTATCAGGTTGTAGTAAGTATGACGAATGATAAACACAACAGATATGATTTGAGACTTGATAACGGACCATTCACAGAGAGTGGTGATGAAGATGCCTTCCTGATTGGAGGCAAGATGTATCAGTATCTTGGTTCAACGAAGGATGACGGGGGAACAACAGATAAAAATGATGATAGTGTGGAGGTAAAGTTAAAACCAGTGGGGTCTGGATCAAAGAAGACAATTACATTGTATCATATGTGTAATATGACAGGAGGCTCAACAGGTAATTTTACGAGGTGTGATCCCAATCTAGACGACGGAAACCTGCAGAGTTGTAGTTGTGAGGATATAGATGAAATAACACTGAGAACAGTAGCACTTTCGGATGCATTTGATAATAACTGTGATGGTTTCTCTAACGATGAAAACATTACAGTTTCCGCAGAGGACATATACTGGGCTAATGTGACAGTTAATGGTGTGAATATGATAATGCTATTTAACGATGATGATGATTCAATAATACTAAGTAAAAAAGACCCATGGAATACTCGTGGTGTACAGTCACAGATTCTATTGCTTGTTGACCCAGATATAGCCACACCTCGTTCCACAATAGAGTCATCAGAACACCCACTTGATGATTTTGAAAACGAGGGAAGTAAATTCTCTCTGTGGACAGTAAGGGAACTTGACCTCAGTCAGTATGCTCTGAAGAGTTGTGGTACTGCCGCAACTTCAGGTAATGGTGTGAATATGAACAATGATAATGATAATGACGATTTACTAATAGTCACAAAGAATGAGGATGGCGAAACGGTAGTGATAGATATGTCAGACAGAGATCAACCAGAGGATGAAACACCAGGTGATGAACAAGACTATGGACATTCAATTGGTGTTTACACAACAGTTTGTGAGGTAAATGAAACCTACTGTTCATTTAACAATGTGACGAACACATGGAATTGTACTGATGTAACATTCGATGGTTGTATGTTAAAGGAGGGCTCGTATTATAAAACAGATGAGATAATGGTTATGAATGATGAGGATGATAGTGTTCTGATCGTGCCAGAAGGAGGCGATACATACACAATAGACTGGGGTACAGACAGAAAGATTACATCTGTGGAGGTATGTCACCCACAGAAGGCAGTAGATGCTACATACTTCATCGGTACAGAGGAGAAAGAAAAGGTAACATACGATGAGATAACAGATGCTGATGTCGGTAAGACAATAACTGCAGGGTGCTGTGAGTTCAAGGTAAGCAACTTTACCATGGAGGCAGGTGAAGGTGGAGAAGTAACATACACAAAGGTTACAGTTAATCCAGTGGGCAATTTAGTAGTCTCTGAGATAGGTGCCGATGAAACCAAGAATCTGATAATAGTGGGAGGTCCTGCAGTGAATGGAATGTGTACTGTAACAAAAGAGGAGTTAGAGGCGGCACCAGACAAGTTCATTGTCAGAAGGGATGGAAACAAGATTATGGTTGCAGGTTATTTAGCCTCAGATACAAAAGAGGCAGGAGATGCATTAATACAGTGGTTGAAAGAGAATATACACGCCTAAATCTTCTTTTTCTTATTTTTTCTTTTTCTTTATTTTTTAATCAATTGGATTAAAATCAGTGTTTCTAATTATTAATATGTTATATCTCATTGGGTTGGGCATTTATGATGAAGGGGATATTAGTATTAAGGGTGTTGAGATACTAAAGAGGGTTGATAGAATTTATGCCGAATTATATACAAGTTTTTTTAATGGTGATTTGAAGACTATTGAAAACTGGGTTGGAAAAAGGATTAACATTTTAGACAGGGAGGATTTAGAGGGGCATCCGGATGATAATATCCTTTATAATTCTTCAAAAAAAGATGTCGCATTACTTGTTTGTGGCGACCCTCTAATTGCAACCACCCACGCAGATATTCTATTGAGAGCAAATAAAATGGGTATAAAGGTCAAGGTAATACACTCATCATCTGTGTATTCTGCCATTGCTGAAACCGGTTTGCACATATACAAGTTTGGCAAAACAACCACCCTACCATTTCCAGAAAAGAAATATTTTCCAACATCTCCATATAATGTGATAAAGGAAAATCTGAGAGGAGGAATGCATACATTAATTCTTTTAGATATAAAATATGAAGAAAAGAGATTTATGACAATCAATGAAGGTATTGAAATTCTTTTGAAAATGGAAAAAATAAAAAGGGAAAATGTTATTGATAATGAAACACTTATTGTTGGCGTTGCAAGACTAGGAAATGATACCACGATAAAGACTGGAACTCTAAATGATTTAATAGATTTTAATTTTGGTGGGCCGCCACACTCCATAATCATACCTGCAAATCTCCACTTTACAGAGGAAGAAATGTTAAATCTATTCAAGTGATAGATCACAAATAATTATAAAATTTTACTCTATCAGTATATCAATCTCTCCTTCATTCAAAACAGGTTTATCAAAGTAATCATCCACTATCCTTGGACACGCGGTATTAACCCAAGCCTCTACTCTAAATGGAAGTATATTATCATTGTTTATTTCAGAGCCAGCAAAGATAAATGCTCTCCTACCTGCTCTTTCCATTCTATCCTTAATCTGAAATGCTCTCTCTAAGTTAAATTGTCCATTCTTTAGTGAGACAAGTATTCCAAAAACATTGGCATTATATGCCCTGAGGATTCTAGCCCTTCTTTTCCTTTTTAACTGTAGTATCTCCTCCTTTGATATTGTATCTGCAAAATCAGAGAGGGGGTTTGCCGTAATTACTGGCTTTCTTGTTGCATATGCAACACCCAAGGGATGAAATCTCCCGGAGCCGATATATAGAAATACATCCACACTATTTTCAATTTTTTTGGCAGATTCTATATTACAACCAAGTATCTGCCCACCCTCAATAACATTGTGCCCTTCTCTCTCAAGAATTCTTTTTACCATAGATATCTGATTTATATGTTGGGCAGTGGTAATGATACCTATAGTTTTATAACCTTTTAGAAGCCTTAATGCCCTTTTTACAGCCCTTTCTGGACTCTTTAAGGAATATGCCGGTATAAAAAGTTTTTTCATTTTCAGTATCTAATCTCAAATCCTTGCAATTTATCTTTAATCCCCCTTATCTCCACATCTACCTTTGAAACCCTTGCAAATCTTGGTCCTTTATGACACCATTCTATCATCTTTTTTACTTTGTTTTCATCTCCCTGAAAAATTGCCTCTACTCTCCCATCAGGGAGATTTTTTACCCAACCCGAGAGTTTCAGTTCTCTTGCCATCTCCATAGTATTCGCTCTAAAGAAAACACCCTGTACGATTCCCGAAATAAAAACATGAGCCTCTATCTCAGAATGCATTTTCATCACCTACCGTTTTTTCTCTACGAATTCTATCTCAAATCCCGCCTTTTTGGCACCGTTCTTAAGAAATTTCAAAACATCTTTTGAGTAATTATTTGAAACCAATATGTTGTTGAAGAAATAAAATTTGTATTTTTTCTGTTCATTTACAGGTGTTGACTCCAAGATTGAATAAATGAAACTCTGATGAGGAAATTCAAAACGACATACAGGTGAATATTCCCCCTCCCTTATATAAAATTCCACCAATATTTTTTTATCCTCATCCATATTTTAAAATTTATTTAGATTTATTATATAACAAAAGATTCATAAATTCAAGTGCATCCCTTTTTCCATAAAAGCCTTTTTTAGTTTCATTCTCTGTAAATCTCTTTACCTTATCACCCTCATTTTTGGGGTTGTATATGGCAAATGGAACCAAATCATGAGTATGTGTTCTTAATTTTATTGGAGTAGCATGATCGGTAAGAACAGCTAAAGTATATTCCATATCTTTGGAAATTCCCTTTATAATTCTACCCAGCAATCTCTTATCTAAGTCCTCTATAGCCTTTATTTTCTTTTCAATACTGCCCTCATGTGATGCCTCATCTGTTGCCTCTAAATGAACATAAACCAAATCATTTCTTTCCAGAGCTTTTATTGCAAAATCCGCCTTCCCTTCATAATTCGTATCTAAATATCCGGTAATATTAGGCACATCAATCACATCCATTCCGAGATATACACCTATACCCCTAAGTAGATCCACCGCTGAAATCATGGCTCCTTTAATCCCATATCTTTCCATAAATGATGGCATTTCCAACCTCCTACCATGACCCCAAAACCAGATGGAATTTGCCATCAACTTTCCTTTCTCCCTTCTTTTTATATTTATATTATGATTTTCAAGGATATTCTTAGATTCTAAAATTATCTTATTAAGTAATTCTGCTGTTTTTCTTCCTTCACTTTCTGTGGGTTTTACTAAATTTTTTGAAATCTCTTGATTTATTATATCATGCGGAGGCACACATTTAATCTTATCTGAGAATCCTTTTCCCTTAAGAACAAGAATGTTTCTATAACTCACACCCGGGTAAAATTTTATATTATCTGTGCCAAATTTTTTATTTATATACTCTATCAGTTCCCCCCCTTCATTGCTTGATATATGACCTGCACTATGATCTTTAATCCTTCCATCCTCTACTGTGATAAGATTACATCTGAAGGCAATATCATACCTTCCAAGAGATATACCAATGCTTGCGGCTTCTAATGGTCCTCTACCACCCGTGTAATATTTCTCTGTATCATAGCCAAGAATTCTGAGATTTGCAATATCACTTCCTAGGGACATCCCCTTTTTAAGCGTCCTTAGTAAACCACACCTCCCTTCTTCTGCAATAAAATCCATATTTGGTTTTTCTGCAACCTCCAAGGGAGTTCTACCATCAAGTTCATTTATGGGATAATCTGCCATACCATCTCCAACCACAACAATGTATTTCATTTTGATTTTTTCATTTCATACAATATTATAGATTATGAATGAAAAAATTTCTATTAGAGAATTTGTGCCTTCAGATGTTGAATATATACTTAAATTGCATAATGAATCTGCTGAAAATTTTGAGGATATAGGCATCAATAAGGATTTTATTATAAATATTTCTCAGAGATTTGATTTTAAATTCCTCGTGGCTGAAGTAAATGATACAATAGTTGGTTTTGTTGGCATTTTGTTTTATAGCAATGTAGGTAGGGGTGAAATTGGACCAATATGTGTAAGGAAGAAATTCAGAAATGTGGGAATAGGAACAATTTTGCTGAATAATGCAATTATTTTTCTAAAGAAGTTAGGTATTAGGAGAGTAATTGCAAAGGTTAAGGCTGTAAATAAGGAGGGGTTAAAATTCTTCCTAAGTAATGGATTTGAAAAGGAAGGTTATTTCAGAAACTACACAAAGAAGGGAGAGGATATTATTCAACTTGTGAGGTTTATATAGGTAGCCTCCGGAGGGATTTGAACCCTCGACCTGCGGATTACAAGTCCGCCGCTATACCGAACTAAGCTACGGAGGCAAAGTATAGTAATAAAAATATTGATTTTAGTATAATAAAAATAACTATCATAATTGTAAATCTGCAATACTGAATTCCTTTGATGCCCGATAGAAAAATAGTGCCATTAATGGATATACCACAATATTCATAAAATATCCTATAAGATAAAATATCACAGTTGCACTAATCAGACTCTGAAAGAAGAGGGCAACGCCTAAGAGTGTGGCATAATGTCCCATTCTTACTCTTAATTGAATTATACCGACAGAGAATATAATTGAGATAATGGCATCTATAAGAATAAATATCACACTTATGGCATAGTATAAGATGTTTTGATTCATATTTAACCATGTCAGGATACTATCAATAAGAATGAATGGTACATAGATGATAGTAAGTATATATATGGAATATTCTATCAATCTATTCCTTAGATATCTTGAAATCAACCAGAAGCCATAGAGAGTAATCAGGAAAAATGGCATTTCCATGATGTTAACAAAAACAAGTATGTAATTCAGGAATCTGCTTCTACTACTCATAAAAGATATGATAAGTATTCCAGTAGTAATAAAGAATGTGATGAGTAGTACTATAGAGGATAACAATGAATAACGCATTCTTTTTCCAAGTTCTGGAGGCTTAATGGTTTTCATATTTGATTATATTTTGGTTATATATACTTCTTCGTTTATATCCATAAAATAAGTGTAATCTTTATTGGCCCCCATAGTGACCTTACTCCCCCTGCAGTAGTGGTCTCAAATTTGATTGCATCTGGGTCAAAATCTATATCTACTATGCCATCATCCTCTATATCAAGCTCCCTGAGAAGTCTAAACACAGCATCTGCAATTGCATCAGAGTCATCATAACTCTGATTAGAACTTGTATAACTGCATTCTTTGACTCCATTATAATATGCAGGAATAGGTAAATCATCTACAATATTACCATTACTAAATTCTATATCCCACAAACATCCTTCATTTACAGGGAAAACATCACCATAACCAAGTATGGATGATACCCTTACGGTGTAGATTGCCCTATCATCAGCAGAACAATTTGTATCATTTGTAGGTGAATCGCCAGTTCTTATACCTATATAATTATTTTCACCGGGATTTACAACAGTCCATGGGTGTCTTATATTTATGATATAGGGGTCACCTAAGTAGATATAAGGCATGCCATAATCCCAGAGTTTATAAGGTTCATCAAAATTGATGCTATTACTTATATTTAGATAGTGAGTCCAGTGCTCTCCAGAGTATGATGTAATCTTTAATCTTGATACTGTAACATTCTCAGGTATTGAAATATTACCTATACATCTCGTGGGTTCATTAAATCTATCCGATTTTTTTGTTATGGATATCTTCCCATATTGTGAAACATTATACGGTATGTATCTAAATTCAATATAGGATTCGGGATAACCATAAAGTGTTGAATTTGTTACATTTTCTGTTGTTCCACCACTGACTGTTATTGTCTGCGAGACATAACTTGAACTTACTATACTTTCAGCTATACTTTTGTAGATATCAAAGAGTTCTGTAGCATTACTGCTGATATAAACAGAACCATTACCCGACTCAGCTATAGCAGTTAGTGTCCAATTACCAGCACAGCAATCACTCAAATTACCAAAACCTATTGAATAAACAGCTGAGTTTAAATCATTATGGGCCCTCCATGAACTCCAATTAGCATTATTCATTGCATAGGTGCAGCCGTATGGATCTTCCCACCAATCCACTCTAGTACCACTACATCCAGTAGCACTACATCCCGTTCCACTACCCCCAAAGATTCCACAATTTGTAGGGTTTCCATTACAAACATAATGTCCCGATGTCCCGATTCCTGTGCAGCCTCTCCAATATCCTCCTTCCCAAAAATATGTTTTTGCCCCTTCACATGTAAATCCAGTTATCCCATCAGTCATTACTATTATATATTTATTCATAGTTGCGTTACTATCTGAGTTTAAAATTTCATAGGCTTTATTTATCGCACAGCAAATACAAGTTCCTCCATTTGCATTATAATTATCAATTGCAGTATGGAGTGTTGAATTATCATCAATCAATCCCAAACCAGTTGAATCATATCCAGAGGTTGAAAAATGAACCAAAGCAACTCTATTACCAGAGGTATTTAATATGGTATCAACAAAGTATTTATCCAAACATTTTGCCAACGCTAATCTCTGAGTATCTGGCAGGAATAATGGATTTGTTGGATCCTCAAGACACTCTGGTCTATAAGTACCGTCGGGACAACAGGGTCTTACAGTTCCAGCGGTTGAATCACTATATCCAATCCTCCAATTCATACTTCCAGAAACATCAGTAATTAGAACTACATCTGCATTTCCCGTTGTTGTTGTAACCACATATTGCAGGCCTTCCGTGCCTAGCCTGATTGGAATTGTTTTTTCACTTAATTCTGATTGTGCAAAGAATCCCGAATCTATAAGCTGTGCAGATGAATTGTAAACATTCTGTATTGATGAACTACCATTTACTCTAAAAACAGTCTCATCACCTATGGTAAGGAAAGTTGTGAAATTGTTTATGAATGAAACATTTATATCCATTGTATTTACCCATCCAGGAACATAAAGAGAGGAATAGTAGTTTATTATTCCATGAATCTTGGGGAAATAGAATCTCATATACCCCGTTTCAACATCTGTATCCATCTCTGTTGTGTTGTATGTTACCTCTATAAAGCCACCACCTATATATTGCTTGGAGATATTATTATCCCTGAATCTAATCTCAAATATGTTTGGAATACTACCTCTATTATTAATCAAATTTCTACAGGATGTTATATTTCCCGTATCATCCTTTACATTTGCTTCCATCGCCTCTCCAGTAGGAGAAAATGTTTTGCAGAATGCACCATTTATAAATAAATCAAAATCATCTCCAGCATTAACCTCTATATATGCAGATAAAACATTAGCATCTGATGGTAAAAATAATTCTCTTGAGATATTTCCCTGTCCTACAAAACCACCAAAATATGCATATTCCGATGTGATTTTTTCTTTAATATTTGTCAATGCTGCTCTTGCCGTCTTTCCCAAAATTGTAACATTTGCACCATATCCCACTAAAAGTCTATCAGCATGTGTCTCTATCTCCTTTGTATTTTCATTGCTTCTATTTGGATTCCAACTTGAATTACATATCTCCTGACCCTCAATTAGAAGTTTATAGCCCACATTTCTTGGAAGTATCTTTTCAAGATATTTTTTGGATATGTTGGTTGCATTTTTCCAATAAATTGAACTCCTGTTGCCTTTAGAAAGAGCCCAATTATAACCTATATCATCAAGTATTCCTTGTTTGTTCATAACATCAAGAGCGTCCTCTGACCAGTAGTGTAGAGATAAAAATTTATTATATTCCTCTTTGGAAAGATAAGATATATTTTGAGATAGATTGAATAAAACGGTTATTATTATAAGTGAAAAAACCAATGCAATCAATGCATCGGTAATTAATGCATAACCCTTTTTTCTCATTTCAATTCATTTATCTCTTGGTTAATTCTAAAATAAATACATTAACATTTGAGAATTCTCTCTGTTATTTCAACGATATGAACAGCTAAATTATCCACGGTCTTTAAACCCGTCTCATCTTTAAGAACATCCCCTGGATTTCTACCAACCGCAATGCCTCCAAAATGTGCTGTTTTTCTATCAGAAACGACAATCATTTCATGTAATAACATCCAGTTGTGTATATCTCTTATAACAAATTCCTGTCCACCATTCCTACTTCCACCAACTGCTATAGCACCACCCACCTTATCTTTGAGTTTATAGCCATGAATTCTCAATGGAAGGCTTCTGTCAAATAGTGTCTTTAATCTTCCGGAAATGGATGAGAAATATGTTGGAGAACCAATTATTATAGCATCTGATTTAGTCATGCTGTTAAGTATCTTTTGAACATCATCCTTTTTAATACAACTACCCATCTTGCAGGAATAACAGGCATCACAATACTCCAATCTACTATCACTTAAGGATAAAAACTCAATTTCAGCACCATTTTTCTTGCATAAATCCAATGCTCTTTTTATTAATATATCGGTATTTCCATTTTTTCTTGGAGAGCCACTTACCCCTAAGATTTTCATTTTCACTTATTTATATAATATGTATTGATGTATTAATTATTCAAACTGAATTATTATAAATTATAAGGTGATATGAATAGATGGATATCATAGAAATTTTGGTTTTGATTTTAAAACTGGCGGAAAGTGGTGCATCAACATCAATTTTATGGAGTTTTGTTATAGGTGCAATATATGGTCTTACATGCATACAATGCGTTTTACCAATAGTGTTTTACGGCTCTGCGGAGGGAAATATAAAAAGAGGGATTTTATTTGCAATCTATTTTAATATACCAAGACTTGTTCTTTTCCTTTTATTGGCAATAATGGCTGCAGTTTCTGCATCAATTTTTCTATCCATCAAATCACTACCAGATACCCTGTGGGTAATATTCAATCTTTTTACTGGATCGGTTTTGATATTATTCTCAGCAGAACTATTCGGTTTATTTGATTTTGATAGAGTGATTGTATTAAAACTCACTAATCTATTGGAGCCTTTTATAAAGCCTCTTATGAAAAAGAACTTCAGTACTCATTGGTATGGTGCATTTCTGAGAGGATTTCTCTTTAGTATCTGCTGTGCATTGGAATCAATTGCATTGGTATTTGCAATATGGTTTCTTGGCTTCAGCGATAGTTTAGCATTTAAGGATTCAATATTCGCCTTTATGGCAATACTTTCGTATGGTATCGGAAATGTATTATCAACGACAATTATTGGGGCATTTATGGGTGGCTCAACCGGTTTAATTGAGAATAAAACAAAATTAAAAATAAGAAGATATGTATCCATATTTGGGAGTTTGATTATGTTGTTTTTAGGATTAAATTTTATAGCATATGGTATTGCCTTTATATTATAATTAAATTTGATTATATTTTAACAATTTTTATTATCATATATATCTAAAAATGAAAAGAGAATTTTCAATTTTGGTATTCCTGTTTTTACTTAGTTTATTTTTGATTAATGTTAATATCAGATTGGATTATGTTGTATTCAATAAGGATTATCCTCTTTTTTTCTATGGTCTGCTCTGTGAAGCAGTTAAGAAAGGAAAACTTCTTTACTATACATTACCATACCACTTTGATTCATGGGACCATATTGCGATAGCAAATGAGATAATAAAAAAAGAGAGAATTATATCTTATAATCCATTTCTGGGGGAAAATTTTTATGATATGAACTGGGAGTTGAATTATCATCTATTTTTGGTTGAAATTGCATTATTAACTGGAATAAAGCCACTTTATTTGGATGTTATTATCCCCACCATAATAGGGTTTATCCTTGCACTGAATGTATTTATTTTGGTAAGGTATTTGACAAAGAGCGATTTAGCCGGTATTTTTTCATCGATCTTTGTTTTAACTATAAAAAGCAATTGGACACTTCTCGGTTTATGGTTTTTGGTTCCAGTGGCTTATGGTATGTCCATGCTTCCATTATTTCTGCTTCTGTTTCTTAAAGCCATTAATTCTGAAAGAAGGATTTCTGCATGGGATATAATGCTTCTGATAATATTCATCCAAGTAACATTATCTCATCCACCATCAACAATAATCCTCATACCAATATTCCTTCTCTATCTTATACTCAATCCCGATCTCATACAAAAGAATAAAGAGAAGATTTTTATAGGCATTATTGTGTTGTTAATACTATTATTAAGATTTGTTTTCATTGATAATGAATTTAAATTTATATACAAAATAATAAGAATACTTACATTTTCAGACGAACCATATCCAACGAGATTTCATTATGATACCTTTCTCGGATATATTGCTATCATACCTGCATTGATTTGTATATGTGGCGTAGTAAAGGATAAGAAGATGAGAATACTTCCAGTAGCCTTTATTTCATTAATGCCTTTTATACTTCAATATTATCTAACAGGTAAACTCTTTTTGTGCCCATTTAGAAGGCTTTTTATCTATACATCTGAAATAGCACTTATGATGGCAGGTATTGGTTTATTTTATTTATATGACTTTATTACAAAATTTACAAAATCTGGTAAAATAAAGATTATGGTTTTACTTGTAATAATGATTATATTATTTATACAGATGGATTCATCCTTTTATTATAGAGACAAACTTCCTCATATAATCCACGACGATGATATTAATAGCATTGAATATTTTAAGAATACACCAAAGGATTCGGTTGTATTAACATTTTCCATTTACTCCAGACCTATATGGCTTATAGGTGAAAGAAGGGTAATATCGTTGGAGCGTGCGAGATTATCTGCAGATAGAAGGATTAACATGAAGGCAAATATGTTTTTCAATGAAGACTGTAAGGGAAAGGAAAAGATAATCAATGAATTAAATGCCGATTATATATTCTCCAAGGGAAAAATTAAGTGTGAATTCCTAAGGGAGGTATACTCAGATGAGGGAAATAGAAATTTTATTTACAAGCATGAGCCATAAATTAAGAGTTAAGGTTTAAAATAAAAATGGAAATCATAGAGATTATGGATATTATAGGTAATATTATAGGAATTATTGTAAATATAATTAGAATAATAATAGGTCTCATATTGGTTTTATTTCTTCCTGGATTTGCATTAACATTTGCTCTCTTTCCAAAAGATAGGATAGACAGGGAGATAGACATGCTTGAAAGAATTGCACTATCAATAGGTTTGAGTATTTCTGTTGTAGTTCTATCAATCCTAATTCTAAATTCATTATTTGGGATATCTATAAATCTCATCACATCTCTTCTTACAATTTTACTACTGACATCTGCATTATTTATTGTTGGATATCTTAGGAGAAGTAAGAGTAAAATTACCCATAACATGCTCAAAGTGAACCCTAAGTAATTCTGCTATGGAGCACGAATATGAAATAGAACCTATTGGTCTGTTTGGATGGTCACCCTGGAACATCTCCGATATTGTTCCAATCGCGGCATCTTTTATATGTAACTCAAATAATGGTTCAAGAAAATTCTGTAACCTTTTTGTATATCCATATGTTTTTACATATGCATCAATATATGCGCCCAATAACCATGGAAAAACATTCCCATTGAACTTATTTTTAATATCGTTATTCCATTTTCCTACATACCTATCATCCTCCGGTGTTAGACTTCTTAACCCATAATTTGTGAGAAGTTCCCTTTTAACAGCAGTTAATATCTTCTTTGACAATGTTTTATTAACAACATTAAAATCTAATGATATCAGAATTAATTGATTTGGTCTCAGTGCATCATCATTTGCAGAGTCTGCTAAAAAACTACCTGTCCAGTATCTATCCATAAAGTTATCTTCAAATCTTTTATAGATATGGGAATATTCCACATCCTCATAATCATCACCCATTATCTCTCTAAATTTTTCCATTATTCTCAATGTATTATACCACAATCCCTGAACCTCAACTGCATCAACCCTTTTCTTCTTTATTTGTGGTATATCCATCCATGTTCCCCCTTTATGTCTCAAAAGACCATCCTTTTCTCTTTCTATATAGTTATTGATAATGCTTTTCAGTGTCCACCAATATGTATGTAATATCCCCTTTGCCTTTTCCTCACCAACACATTTTACATACTTATAAAATCTATCAATAAGCCATAGGGATGTATCTATATCAAAATATTCTGGCTTTCCATCCCTGAAAATGCTTGGTATTCCTCTATAATCTGCATGATTGAGATAATGCTCTAATATAAGCTCTGCATCTCTGTATCTATTATTTATTAGAGTAAATCCCGGAAGGGAAATCATAGCCTCTCTACCCTTATCTTCTGAATAGGGATAACGGGAGATTATTGTCTTTTTGGAGTTTACATTTATGATGAAATTATCTACAGAATTAAGTAGCGACATTATAGATACCCCCTTTCCCGAGGAAATAAATCTTGATGACCTAACATGTTCTTTTGATTTATAAAACAATTCCTTGAAAACCTTTGCTGTTTTTTCCTCTGTTCCATAACCTATTGCAATTGTATTAAATTTAAGTATCTCATGTGGTTCTATATCTATAGAAAAGTAAACAGGGGAGCATAGATATTCTATTGAATTATCTTCCGGATATAAAACTATTCGCCTCCATCTCTTTTCTTTTGGAATTTTGTAACATTTGGCAATATCTGAATAAATAACTAAATAACCATTTGAGGAATAAATACCTGTAATATTCTCTGAAAAAATTCTCGGTATCATATCATTTAATGATTTCTTTCCAGTTTCATTAACATTTCTGATGTTCATATAGGGTGTTATCCTAAAGATTATATCTTTATCCAATCTATTATTTACAGTATAACAAACAATTACAGCATTTCTACAATGAATGGGGATTATAGATTTACATATATCCACACCCTCTACAGAATAGTCAAAGAAAACAGAATTAAAGGTAAAATCAAAATTGTGAAGATACCTCCAACCATCTGATATGTTGTTACCTTCATAGATATCAGTAGCCACTGAAATGGATTCATTTTCTGTTATTATTTCTTCATCCAATTTCTGTAAAAATACCTTCTTATTCAAATTTTTATCAGAAGACACCAAAAGTCCATGATATAAAGCAGTGTTCATATTAATTATTGTAGATGACGAATAACCACCAGTGCCGTTAGGGATAATCCATTCCAAATACTTACATATATTAAGCCCAATTGAACTTGGCTTGAGATTGACAAGTGAATTAAGTCTTTTTGATTTTTGGGAATTACATAGACTCATTTTCCTTTTAGCAATTAATATTTATACACATATACCCTTATAATCCTTATCATTGATGGACATATATTTTATTAAATTCATATTTATCAATAGAAAACAAGATAAATCCTTATCAATAGAAAACAAAATATATTGATATAAATAAAAAATCTATTACAAAATGAAACATACTGTTGCTTTATCTGGAAGTTATTATGGTGATAGTGAGACATTATTCAAAAACCTTCATCAGGATGGGATTATCCATACATCACTTGTTGGAAGAGAGATTATCTTTCAAGTAAGAAGTGAAAAATTAGAAGAAATTAAGAGAGATTTGGGGAGGCTTGGTGTTAGTAATATAAATATCCTAGAATGGAAGAAAATAGGCATGACTCTATCAAACTCTGGCAGAGGTTCAGATAATAATGAAATAATTGAGATATCTCTAATCCCCACCGCCATGGGAGAGGGTTTTAGACAACTTGCTGTGCTTTCTGAATTTGATATAGATAAAGAATTACTTATGAAGATAAGATATCATGTAATTGGTATTCTAAGGGATGCGGGTATAACAGATATAATCTATACGATAAGAATTGGAAAAAGGGCAAGTGAGGAAGAATATTTAGATGCTGCAGCAATAGCAACCCTGAATGCAATCTTTGATTCTGGTGGTGTTGTGAGTGTTGATTGATGTTTATATATATTGTTTTTCGGATAAACGAGGTGCTAAGTACTGTAGGGTCTGGACGAAATGAGCGAAGCGAATGAAGTTCCACCGTAAAGGTAAATTGCGAAGCAATTTGAGCGTCAAAGTTCATCTGATTTTATTATTCTACAACAACTGCCGTTCCACTTGCACTCACCATTAACATGCTCTGTCCTATTGTTTCATAATCCAAATCAACGC
>CAZQER010000001.1:0-49330 GCA_964592095.1 uncultured archaeon | reverse complement strand
TTGCTTTTTTAGTTTTTTATTTCATCAGGCAATATTTCACTTAACTCGTTCATATCCGAAATAGATTCGGAAATTCTCAAGGAATTTTAAAATAATGGGATTTAATAGAATTAAACAGTATATAATGAATTGGTGAAACTGTGAAGGCAATCTGTTGAATGTATGATGTTGGAGGTGAGAGAGGTTCTATTCTATATTTAGGCTGTAAATCCCAAATAATTTATTGTTTGAGTTGAGTATTTGACAAAGCAAAATGGCAAGAAACATAGTAATTAATTTTGCAAGAATTGAGAACATAGAGAAACAACCGATAGAACTTGTTGAAAGAAAGGGCGTGGGACATCCTGATTCTCTCTGTGATGGAATTGCCGAGTCTATTTCAAGGACTCTTTCAAGGGTGTATATTGAGAGGTACGGTAGAATTCTGCATCATAATACAGATCAGGTTGAGTTGGTAGGTGGGGAGGCAAATCCCGTTTTTGGCGGCGGGGAGATGGTGAGACCAGTATACATCCTGCTTGGTGGAAGAGCAACCATGAGGGTTGGTAATGATAGAATTCCAGTGGCTGAAATTGCTATAAATTCTGCAAGGAATTACTTGAAAGAGATACTTGAGGGCATTGAAATCGATGAATTTGCAGAGATTGATCAGAGGATCGGAGAGGGTTCTGCAGATTTGAGACATATCTTTGATGAGAAAGGAATTCCAAAATCAAATGATACATCGTTCGGTGTTGGATTTGCACCATTATCACTAACAGAAAGGCTTGTTTTGGAGACCGAAAGATATATAAATAACATCTTGGGTATGAGAGAGATTGGAAAGGATGTGAAGGTTATGGGTATTAGAAACAGAGAAGAGATTACATTAACAATTGCAGCCGCTATAATCTCAAGATATGTTAATGATATTAATGAATATAAGGAAGTGATAGAAAAGATGCACGATAAAATAAAAAAATTTACTTCAAAGGTGGCCGGCAAAGATGTTAATATATGTATAAATACTGCAGACGATTACAAAGCAGGTTCAGTATATTTAACATATACTGGATTAAGTGCAGAGCAGGGTGATGATGGTTCGGTGGGGAGAGGAAATAGAGCCAATGGACTAATAACTCCCTATAGACCAGTATCATTGGAAGCAACATCTGGAAAAAATCCTGTAAATCATGTTGGTAAAATCTACAATCTACTAACGAATGAAATAGCAGGGGATATAGCAGAAATATGTTCGGATGAGGTTCATGTAAGAATAATGAGCCAAATAGGTAAGCCAATAGACCAACCAATGGTTGCTTCTGTGAATATAATAGGAGATAAAGATAGAAAGATTGAGAGAGAAGCGTATAGAATAACCGATTGGTGGCTTGAGAATGTAACAAGAATTACAGATATGTGTGTTGAAGGTAAGATTAAAACATTCTGATTTTCCTATTTTTATTTTGTAATGTAAAAATTATACTAAAAATTATATTAAATTAACATGGCGGATATTCTCATAATCTCTGGGAGTAAATCCGACTCAGATGTTGTAAAGAGAGCAGAAAAGATACTTAAAAGTAATGAAATAGATTATTCTGTGGAATATTGTTCCGCTCATAGGGAACCAGATAGATTAAGGAGGATAGTAAAGAATTCTGACGCAAGGGTATTTATATGTATTGCAGGTCTCTCTGCAGCACTTCCCGGTTTTGTTGCATCTATAACCAATAGACCGGTTATAGGTGTTCCAGTTTCTTCAAAACTTGGTGGTTTGGATTCCTTGCTATCCATGGTACAGATGCCAAGAGGTGTCCCGGTTGCATGTGTGGGAATAGATAATGGTGAGAATGCTGCTTATCTTGCCATAAGAATCCTGAGACTTTAAGATTGTATGAGAATTCTAACTCTAAGAACTGAAGAACTCGTTCCATGATTTTACCTTTATTTCCCTTTTCCTGACCTTTTCTATTGCGTTTACCGCTGCATGCGCACCTGCAATGGTTGTTATATAAGGTATATTCAATTTTACTGCACTACTTCTTATCTTGTATCCATCTCTCATTGGATTCTTTCCAACCGTTGGGGTATTTATTATTAGATTAACATCCCTGGATTTCATCAAATCCAATATATTTGGGGAACCCTCACTAATCTTCAATATCCCTCTGTTTTCAATTCCAGCATTTCTTAAATCCCTTGATGTTCCCGGAGTGGCTATGATATCAAAACCTAATTGCAGAAATTTTTTTGCTATTGGAACAATTCTCTTTCTGTCATACTTGTTCACACTTATAAATATTGTTCCTTGAAGAGGGAGTTCATTTCCCGCTGCAATCTGTGCCTTATAATAAGCCATTGCAAAATCCATATCCATGCCTATTACCTCCCCCGTAGATTTCATTTCAGGGGTTAATACTGGGTCAACATCAGGTAGTTTTATAAAGGGAAATACAACCTCCTTCACAGCCACATGCCTTATATTTTCCATTGGATTAAGATCATCAATCAAATCATTTAATTTATACCCTACCATCACCTTTGCTGCAATCTTTGCTAATGATATACCAACAGCCTTACTAACAAATGGCACTGTTCTAGAGGCTCTCGGATTTGCCTCTAATGTATAAACAATATCATCCTTTATTGCATATTGTATATTTATCAAACCCTTGATTCTCAATTCAAGGGCAAGTTTTTTTGTATAATCCTCAATCACATCTATAATCTCTTTGCTTAGTGTTTGTGGTGGCAGAACACATGCAGAATCACCTGAATGAACTCCCGCCTCTTCTATATGCTCCATTATCCCTCCAATAAGTACCGTTTTTCCATCACATACCGCATCTACATCTATTTCAATAGCATCTTGTAGGAATTTATCTATGAGTATTGGATGTTTTGGTGATACTCTCACCGCCTCCTTCATATATTCTTCTAATCCAACCTCATCTTGCACTATCTCCATTGCCCTTCCACCAAGTACATAACTTGGTCTCACGAGTACTGGGTATCCAATTTTTCCTGCTATCTCCTTTGCTTCTTTAAAACTATATCCCGTTCCCCACTCTGCAGATGGAATTCCCAGTTTATTTAAAACCTTACCAAAGGAATCTCTGTTCTCAGCTCTATCTATATCCTCTGGTGATGTTCCAAGAATTTTTACACCGTTTCTGGCAAGTTCTTCAGTTAGATTAATTGAGGTTTGACCACCAAATTGAACCATTACACCTAGAAGATTTTTGGATTCATTCTCAACAACATTCAGCACATCCTCTAATGTTATTGGTTCAAAATATAACTTATCTGATATATCAAAATCTGTAGAAACCGTTTCTGGGTTATTGTTAATTACTATGGTCTCAATACCAATTTCCCTAAGTGCAAAAATTGCATGAACAGTACAGCAATCAAACTCAATTCCCTGCCCAATTCTTATTGGACCTGAGCCAAGAATAATCACCTTTTTTTTATCAGATGCTATTGACTCATTCTCTGTTTCATATGATGAGTAATAATATGGTGTCTTTGCCTCAAATTCTGCGGCGCAGGTGTCCACCATCTTGTATGCCGGTATTATGTTCTCTTCTTTCCTGTATCTCCTCAATTTATCCTCATCCCCTATGCATCTATCCATAAATCCCAACTTCTTTAGTCTTCTTATACTTATATCCATATTTATAAATATTGGATAACATCAATATAATACCCATTTGATTACCTTGATTAAATATGGAACTATGAATATGGAACTATGCCTTCAGATAACATCACAAAAAGAATTGGAAGTAGTTTATCACTCCTTTTTGAGTTGTTAAGGATTAGAAATTGTATCATTGGTTTTCTTGGTGTTTTGGTTGGAGCTTCATTTACATATTCTGGAGAGGGTGCTTTTTTGAGTTCATTGGTCATTATATCGGGATTTGCAGTATTCCTCATTATAGGTGCAGGTAATATAATAAATGACTATTTTGATATAGAGATCGATAGTGTAAATAAGCCAGATAAACCATTACCTTCAGGAAAGGTTTCAAAAAGCGATGCCCTGATGTTATCAGTAATTCTCTTTCTCTTTGGAATAGGTATGTCAAAATCTGTAAATCAATACTGCTTCTATATAGCCACAATAAATACAATAATCCTTATAATCTATGCCACATATTCCAAGAGAATGTTATTTATTTCTAATCTTATAGTAAGCTATCTTGTAACATCAATATTCTTATTTGGAGCACTTACAAATCTTGAGTCATTTCTCTTAGCAGAGCAGAGGAATATAAATCTACTGACGGTTTTGGGAGTATGTGCATTTCTTATGACCCTATCCAGAGAAATAGTTAAGGATATAGAGGACATAAAGGGTGATAAATACAAATATGCTTTGACCATACCTACGAAGATTGGGACAAAGAAGGCAAGAATGATAGCATCACTATTTTCTTTTATTGCAGTACTATTCAGCATAATCCCCTTCTTTTTACCTATAGAATCATTTAATTTATTAATATATGGTATATTTGTAGGTGTTGCAGACATAATATTCCTTATTTCACTTTATACTCCAGAATATATTGCTCAAAGAATTATGATTGGCGGTATGATAGTGGCTTTGTTTGCATTCCTTCTGGGAGATATGATTCCAAAGATATTATCCTGAACCCTTCTTCTTGAAAAGAAGCCAATTATTCCTACCTGGAAATTTCTCCGTCGGTTTCATTTTTATCATCACATATATGCCATTCATTTTCCCACCATTAAGTTCAAATGTTATCTCCTTTTCAGACCATTTTTCAATTTCAACGAAGCCATTATCCCATATCTCAACCTTTCCTGCACCATAAAGACCCTCGGGAATTATACCCTCAAATGTTGCATATTCCAGTGGGTGATCCTCCGTTTGAACAGCCAGCCTTTTTATCCCTTCCTTCAGCGGTGGTTCCTTTGGAATTGCCCAACTCTTCAAAACACCCTCATATTCAAGCCTCAGGTCATAATGAAGTTTTCTTGCATAATGCTTCTGGATTACAAAGATTCTTTTACCTTTACTTTCCTTTACCTCACCTCTTGGTTCAGATGTCTTTGAGAAATCCCTCTTGCCATGATATTCTTCTAATGGCATAAATAGAATTATGTATCAGAAAAATAAATCTCACCCCTGAATACCTCATTAGCATCGCCAGTCAGATAAACCCTGTCGTCTTTTAACTCAACCTTGAGGTCACCACCCTTGGCATGGAATATAATCTCCCTTTCGGGATTGATTATACCGCCGATAGCAACCGCAACAGCAGATGCACATATCCCCGTTCCACAAGCCAATGTTTCACCCTCTACACCTCTTTCATAGCTTCTTATCTTGAATTCATTATCACCAACCTTTTCAATAAAGTGCACATTAACACCGTTAGGAAATAATCCCTTATCGTATCTTATCCTTCTACCCGTATTCACAACATCAATATCATCAATATTATTACAAAGAATAATTGCGTGTGGGTTTCCCATTCCGATTGCAGTGATTTTATATAGTTTATCATTTACTCTGACCTCTTGATTAATAAATTCCGTATCTGGTTTACCAGAAACGGGAATTTCACCCCTTTTCAACCTTGGTTTTCCCATATCTACCCTCACCTCAGATACCATGCTTTTATTTTTACTGTTTTTATTAATGATTAATTTGATTTTAACTGTTCCCGCATTAGTTTCTATACTCATAAAATTCTTTTTAACAATTCCAGATTCATATAGATATTTTGCAAAACACCTTAAGCCATTACCACATATCTCGGCAATACTTCCATCTGGATTGAAGAAATGAAATTTCGCATCCTGTTTTTTAGATTTCTGTACAAATATAACCCCATCAGAACCAACTCCAAAATGTCTGTCAGATATCTTTTTTACAAATGTTGGCTTCCTTTCTTCTGAGATTAATGTCATTTGAAATTCATCTATCAATATAAAATCATTTCCTGCTCCTTGCATTTTCAGGAACCGTATTTTCATTCTTAGTATCTCTTACCCCTCTGCTTTTCTATTGAAAATTTGGCAGTATCTGCTATAGCCATAACCGACATTACTCCCGCCTGTATTGGGTCTGAAACAACCAAATCCGCAACATCTGGAACTGAACCCGCCATATTCAGGGATATTACTATAATTCCTTTGTTTTGGATATCCCTCACAGCATCAGTAATTTTTCCCCCCATTAAAGAACCAGCAAGTATCAGAATTTTTGCTCTTGGGAGCCGTGCAACAGCCCTTACTGCTTCTGCTATCTCCATCTCTCCAGTCAGTGGAATTGTATCCACGGAAATCTTCTCTCCCCTGATGTTGTGTCTATCCGCCTCGGAAATGGCACCCTTGGCGACCTCAGCCACCTGTGCGCCACCCCCAATAACAATAACCCTCTTACCGTAAACATGAGAGAATGTTGGGACAATATCTGTTTTTATCGTGATATCAAGATTTTCCAATTCATCTGCTAGATTTCTTAAATTTTTTATACCTCCAATCTCCAAATAGAGATTAACTGTATTACCACTACTAAGTTGTTCTATGTAATCGATATTTCCACTATGCGATGCTATAACTGATGTCACCTTGTTTAATGCCCCCACCTCATTTCTGACTTCTATCCATATCGCCTTATCCTTGTATTTCATTCTATTGATTTATTTTATTATTTTTAGATTTATATTCAAAAAATTAGAGGGTATAATTTTTTAGTTCTAAAAAGCATTCACTTCTTATATCTGTGGACATGATTTCATAGCAGATATTTCCATTTTTGATTATCCTTGCAATCTCAAAATAACAGTTGTCCCTCATTATAGATGTGCGAATTTTACCACAGATATTACCCTCTTTTATATCCTTTGCAAGACGATAATAACATTCATCCCTGTCCTGAATTTTACCTAATGCTTTGCAAACATCTTCCCTCTGTGATTTAGTGGCTACATTAAAATAACAGCTATCTCTTTTTTTTCTGTCTTTTATTTTATCACATACTCTCTTATCACCTACAATAATTGCAAGTGTCATTATACAATCAATTTTTATATTATCCCCTTTAATGCGGCCACATACATTTGGATTTTTGTTTAATATTGCAACCTGTTTCAGACATATATCCTTCTTAGACGGATATTCTGCCTCATCACAGACCTTTATTGAGGAAAAATAGGATATTGTTGTTTTGGTTGTTGTTGTAATCGGTTTATATTCAAATATAGTTGAGGTAGTAGTGTTAACTGTAAAATTAAAATCGGTAAAATTTGTTATATTTTCATTTGCATCATATTGATGCTCTACAATGCAGGAAAGAAAAAATATCACCAATGCAATTGATATGAATAATGCCAAATATCTACATTTAAATGACATTCTTGTTATAAAATGCTATTATAATGTAATTATCTATTAAACTTTAATTTTTTATTTTTGAATACGATAAGATAATCTGTTATGACTGATTTAAAATCTACCGATCCAGAAATCATGAGGGCAATCAAGGATGAGATAGATAGAGAAAGATATAATCTACAGCTGATTGCATCTGAGAATCACGCATCTAAGGCTGTTCTTGAGGCACAGGGTTGTGTTATGACCAATAAGTATGCCGAGGGTTATCCTCATAAAAGGTATTATGGAGGCTGTCAGTTTGTTGATATTGCAGAGGATTTGGCTATAGAGAGGGCAAAGAAACTGTTTAAATGTGAGCATGTTAATGTCCAGCCACATTCAGGTTCACAGGCAAACATGGCAGTTTACTTTTCTGTATTGAGGGTTGGGAGTAAAATACTCAGTATGGAGCTTTCTCATGGGGGACATCTGAGTCATGGCTCTCCGGTGAGTTTTTCAGGTAAACTATACAAGGTTTATCATTATGGTGTTAGTAAAGAAACCGAAATGTTAGATTATGATGAGATAATGAGAATAGCAAGGGATGTGAATCCAGATTTGATAGTATGCGGTTATTCTGCATATCCCAGAATTGTGAATTTTGAGGCGTTTTCGGAGATAGCAAATGAAGTGGACGCATATTTGATGTCAGATATAGCACACATAGCAGGGCTTGTGGTAGCGGGTGTTCATCCAACCCCAATTCCATACTCTGATTTTACTACAACCACAACCCATAAAACGCTTAGAGGTCCAAGAGGGGGTATGATAGTGTGTATGGAGAAATACGCAAATGCAATTGATAAAGCAGTCTTTCCGTGCATTCAGGGAGGACCATTTATGCATGTAATTGCTGCAAAGGCAGTATGTTTTAAGGAAGCACTCACAGATGAATTTAAGGAATATGCGAAACAGATTGTAAAAAATTCAAAAAAACTTGCTGAAATCCTTATGGATAATGGATTTGATCTCGTTTCTGGAGGTACGGACAATCATTTAATATTGGTAGATCTAAGAAACAAGAATATTACCGGCAGGGAGGCTGAGATTGCATTACAGGAGGCTGGCATTACTCTAAATAAAAACACCGTTCCATTTGATGAACAAAAACCATGGATTACCAGCGGTATAAGGATTGGTACACCATCGGTAACCACGAGGGGTATGAAAGAGAAAGAGATGGAGTTGATTGCAGAATTTATTACAAGAGTTATTGAAAACATAGACGATAGAAATGTGAGGAAGAAAGTTAGAGAGGAGGTTATAGAATTATGTGAACAATTCCCACTATATGAGGAATTGAATTATTAAATCAAACATTAAAATGGGCAGAATCATAGATGGAAAAAAGATTTCTTTTGAAATAAGGAAGAATCTCGCATTTGAGGTAAGGGAATTGATGTCTAAGGGAATCCACCCATCCCTCTCAACAATACTTGTTGGAGATGACCCCGCATCGGAGTTATATATCAAGATGAAGACAAGGGCGTGTGGGGATATAGGGATAAAATCAAAGAACTTCCATTTACCTGCAGATGCAAAAGAAAGTGAACTTCTGCAATTGATCGATGAACAGAACAGAGATCCTGCAGTTCATGGAATTCTTGTTCAGTTACCGCTTCCGGAACACATAGATAGAAATAATATATTCAATAGGATATCTCCTATAAAGGATGTTGACGGCATGAATCCAGTTAATATTGGAAATCTATTAATGGGAAATGAAGTATTGGTATCATGTACTCCCAAGGGAATTATAAGAATCTTTGAGTACGAGGGAATAGATTTAAAGGGCAGAGAGATTGTAATAATAAGCCATAGCGTATTAATTGGAAAACCATTGGCAATGTTACTATTAAACAGGAATGCAACGGTAACAATCTGTCATGTACATACAAAAAATCTAAAGAAACATACAAAGAATGCGGAAATTCTTATAGTTGCGGCAGGTGTTCCAAATCTTATAAGTGGAGATATGCTTGGAGATAATGCAATTGTAATTGATGTTGGTATAAACAGGGTGAATGGAAAAATCGTAGGTGATGTGGATTTTGAGGATGTGAGGGATAAGGTATCATTAATCACACCGGTACCGGGGGGTGTTGGACCGATGACAATAACAATGCTTCTTGAAAATACAATTATCGCAGCAAAGATGTCATTTTTTGGGTAAATTCTAATAAGATAATTGCAGAAATTTACAGAAATCATAGCATCTTGGTGATTGTAATGAATACAAATCACATATCCTTGAAGATATTAATAATAATGCCGTTACTGTTATGTGGATGTATAGAAATCCCAACCCCTACAGTAACTACCTCAACATCAACAACAATAACAACATCATCAACTTCATCAACTGTTCTAATCCAATCAACAACATCAGTAACATCAACATCAACCTCTTCAACAGAAACCATACATACAACTACAACCATGGGGGGGATTATATGTGATTTTATATCAGACACGAAACTTAGGGATGAATGCTATAAGGACGAGGGAATTAAAAGGCTTAACCCACAAATCTGCAGGAGGATAAGGAGTCATATATACAGGGACGAGTGTCTCTGGAATGTGGCAGTTTTATTAAGCAATGAGGATATGTGTTCCGATATATATGCAAATGAAAATAGAGATGGTTGTTATAACGATTTAGCTCTGAAAAAGGATAATCTCTCTATATGTTCATTTATATCTGACAGATTCATGTCTGATGAATGTATAAAAAATATTGCGGTGAAACGCCTGAATGAATCAATCTGTAATGAATTGAGATTCAGGGTTAAAAGGGATGGATGCTATAATCATATCGCAACTATAAAGGGAAATGCCAATATCTGTGGATATATAACAGAATCTAAACTAAGGAGCGTATGCTATAAAAGCGTAATAGAAAACAAAACATCACTCAGGGAATGCAATATTGTAGAGAAGGAGTGGAAATATTTCTGTTATTTAACCGTTGCAAAGAATAGGAATAATGCAAGTATATGTTATCTGATTGAATCAGATGAATGGGAAAGTGCATGCATTAAGGAGATTGCAATATTGAGAAATGATGGTAGATTATGTAGTAGTATCTACGATATTGACTGGAGGGATAAATGCTATTATAATCTGAGTATAATCAATAATGATACGGAATTATGTAATCTTATAATAGATAATGGTGTAAAGGAAAGCTGTTTAAATCACACATATTCATATTCATAATTCAAGAATTCTTTTTGCTATTTTTTTGGCAGAGTTCTCCTCCACATATCTTTTAGCAGCCTTTAGAGTTTCATCTATCTTATCTCCATTCTCAAGAACATCCTTTATCTTCACAATGATCTCATCTACATCTTTATACTTGATTACTTCATTGGAGAATGTATAGAAGAATTCATTATCTGGACATATTAATGGTCTGAGAAAACCAAGACAGACATGTGCCGAGCTTGAAACGGGATTATGTAATGCAGATCTTCTATAGAATATAACGGCATCTGATGAAAATAGAAAGTTGTGGAATTCATCTGAAAATACCGGATATCTTGACAATCTGAGTTCAAAAAACGGAAACCTTTTCGATAATTTATACAGCTTGTTGAATTTATCTATGCTTCTAACCATACACAGATATATCACCTTATAATGTGTTTTTTTGATTTGCGATAAAACCTCCGGTAATAAATAAAATCTACCGTATGTGAAGATTATATTATCATCTTCGTTGAGATTAAGTGCATTCCTTGCCTTTTTCTTGTTTATCTGTTTTGGTTTATAACATGGAAACGGGACTATATGTATCCTATCCTCCGGAAAAACAGTGGAGAATAATCCTTTATATCTTTCATCAAAGACAATGATAGAATCCCAATCAAATTTATAAAAATATGGATTTTCCGGCATTATTCCTTCATGAAATATTGCTATTGTTTTTGCCTTCTTTTTTATTTTATCAAATAGTGGTAATAACTTATTCAGAGGAATTGATGTTGGCTTCTCAACAATAAATACATCAAAGTCTTCATCAACCATTGATGGGTCTAAGTAGAGATAAGATAGAAGTTTCTCATTCTTGTACTTATCTCCGTATCTAAGAAAGGAGAAATTCCTCTTTACAAACGATTCATCATCATTAAACCATAGATATGTATGGTCATCCTCATATGTTATGGGCGCAAAAACCATAAGATTATGACCTTGATTGATAAACCCCCTTCCGATCAGTTCTGCATGGATGGATACACCACATGCTGCATTCCACGATGACATTAATGCTATATTTGCCATTTTTATTTTATCTTATTATCTCATATTTATCTAATAGCACTAATAGCAATTTTATCTGCATCATACATATGTTTTATGGCTCTTGAGGCGTATACAACTGCTGTAATTCCAGAATGAAACAATATAAATATTAATGAATACAATGGAACGCCCAATAGGATGCTTATTAATATTGGGATGTTGTATAGATTTCTTCTACCCGCAATCCTCCTGAATATCCTTTCAAAATCACCACTATCATCCAGACTTCTACCCATCGCCCTTCTGAACTGGTCATAAACATGTCTGTAAAAGGATATAAATAAAATTATGAACATACATAGTATTAATGGTAATGCATCATTTGTGGAATTAAATAGAAACAATGCCAATGCAATAAACCATGAAAACTCAAACAGGAGGTCAAACGAATGCTCTATTGAGCCTAATTTACTCGTCATTAACTTAACCCTTGCCAGTTTACCATCAACACCATCAAGCACCCCTACAACAAATGTTAGAATTGATGCGGGCAATAAATAACCAAGAAAGAATAATACAGTTATAATATATGCAAATATATTTACAATAATTGTTAATTTATTTGGAGTAATATCGAAATTGGATATGAAACTAACGAGTTTATTCTCTATTGGTTTGTGAACATAACGAGCCAAAAAATCCGATGCGCCCTTGCTTGAATTTTCAATTATAACCCATCTTGCCTTTTTTAAATCATACTCCGTATCAACATCTATCCACCATGGTTTTATATATTTTCTCATCTTTGATACATAGCTATCAATCTGTGTGATATCAAATATCTCGGCATCCCTATTTTTAGCAGCCTTAGCAACACCATCCGCAAGTTCTGTTTTACCCTCCTTTATTGCCTCTTCAAGATAAGAGAAAATTCTCGGTGAGCAGAGCAATATACCTGTATCTATACAGTTTGAATTCTTTATATTTTTCCCTATATCAATAATCTTTCCATCCCTCTCAAAAACCTTCGTATCAGAAGATAATGGTTTTCTTCTATCTACAGCCAGGACAATTGATGTTTTCATACCATACTCAACAAGTTCCGTTAGAATGCGGGCATCAAAGATATGATCACCCATCAATAGAATAAAATTCTCCTTAAAAAACCCTCTGGCTTTAAAAACCGAGATTCCATTACCCCTTTTCCATTCCTCATTTTTAATATATGTTATTTTTACCCCGTACCTATCTCCATTACCCAGTTTTTCCTTTATTCTATCTCCAAGATAGCCTATTACTATAAAAAACTCATTGATTCCAGCCAATTTTGAGGTTAGTATTACCCTCTCAATCAGGGATAAACCAAGAAGCCTAATTAATGGTTTAGGTTCATCCCCACTCAGTTCTTTAAGCCTGCTACCCCTCCCTGCGGCAATTATTAATGCTTTCATTCCCTTCCTATCTCTCCCTTTTACCTGCAATAAATTCATCTACCATCTCTCTTGCCTTCTCGTCCGGGAATTGTTGTGGGGGGTGTTTCATTGTATATGCAGAAATTGAGATTAATGGACCACCAATTTCTCTATCCAATGCCAGTTTACAGCATCTAATTGCATCTATTGCACAACCAGCAGAATTTGGTGAATCCTCAACACTCAACCTCAATTCTAAATTCATCGGGACATCGCCAAATATTCTTCCCTCCATCCTCAAGAAGCAAATTTTGTTATCATTTTGCCATGCTACATAATCCGATGGACCTATGTGTATGTTCTCATGTTCTAATGGTCTATCCAATACAGATTGAACAGCCTCCGTTTTTGATATCCTTTTTGATTTAAGTCTCTCTCTGGCAAGCATATTAAGAAAATCTGTATTTCCACCAGTATTCAATTGGTATGTTCTATCTAATCTAACACCCCTGTCTGTGAATAACTTTGCCAATGCTCTGTGGGTTATGGTTGCACCAATTTGTGCCTTTATATCATCACCCACTATTGGAAGATTTTTCTCTCTGAATCTTCTTGCAAATTCATCATTGCTGGCAATAAATACGGGAATACAATTAATGAGTGCAACATTTGCCTCCAGACAGCAATTTACATAATATCTGGTTGCCTTTTCTGAACCAACGGGAAGGTAATTTAATGCCATCTCAGCCCCACTATCCTCTAAAACATCTACGATATCTGCCTCCTCACTATCTGAAATCACAAATGCTCTATCCTCGGGATATTCCTTCATATGGGGTGCAACACCATCTAGGACATTACCCATAACCACCTCAACCCCCATTTTTGGGATATCACTACAAAATATCTTTGTACAGTTTGGTTTTGCAAAAATAGCCTCACTCACATCCTTTCCAACCTTTCTTTTATCTACATCAATGGCTGCAACAACCTCTATATCGTATGGTTTATAACCTCCTATATCCCAATGCATTAAACCAGTTACATCATCCGGGTTTTTATCCTTATAATAATAAATTCCCTGGATTAACGAACTTGCACAATTTCCGATACCAATTATTGCTATTTTTATTTTTTCCATTCTATACCACCTCCTTATACCTCTTATGGTGTTGGGGTGACTGACAGATAATTGAGGCGGGGCTAAAAATGTTGAAAAGCAAACTCCGGTAGGAAAATAAGGGATGTTAATTTTTTAGCCCGCTAAATAACAAAATTTTGTAGCAAGTGGTATGGTTTAAATAGATTGATATAAAATATAAGAATCAATCTTAAAAAAATAATTAGTGATTTATATGAAAAATGAAAAACATTAATTCCTTTTTTATTGCAATTTTTATCTATATCTTTATACAGGGTGTTGCACTCTGGATTAGTGCAGGAGGCTATGGAATAAAAAAAGGAATAGTGGAGAAGGTAGACGAGGGTGAAATACAATCAGTCACAGAAAATCCAAGAGACCCGTATTCTGCAGTTTACTTGTTCGTTATGATAATTATAGCAACAGTATTTTTATTTATATTACTCAAATACGGAATGGACTTAATTATAAAAATTTTGATATTCTCGGGATTTATGGTTGGACTTTATTTCACATTCAGTAACATATTTGGATGTGTTGGTGGTTTTTTATTGGCAATATCGTTACTATTAATATTTATCTGGAAAAGGGATAACATATTTATTATAAATCTTGTACTGTTATTTGTAATTCCAGGAATAGGTTCTCTAATTGGGGCATCTCTTTCACTAATACCCGCATTGATTTTTATAGTTGCACTCTCATTTTATGACATAATTGCTGTTTTTGGAACAAAACATATGATTAAGATAGCGGAGGAATCAAGGGGAAAGATCCCATTAATGTTTGCCATTCCTGTTGGGGACAGATATCTGGGGCTTGGTACTGGCGATATGGCTCTACCCGTGGTATTTACCGTTTCTATGCTTAGAGACTATTCAATAGAATATCCCATAATATCGGCAATTGGAGGGTTAATCGGTCTGATTATACTCCTGAATTACATCCTCAATAAGAAAGGACTCGCACTCCCTGCTCTTCCACCAATAACAGTTGGTTTACTGTCTGGTTTTATAATAGCCTTACTATCCTTTTAGGAATCTTAATTTTCCTTCATATAATGCCTTCCCTATCACAACACCCCACGTACCTATCTCCTCAAGATTTCTCAGGTCCTCCTTTGATGACACTCCTCCAGAAACAATTACGGGAAGTTCTGTGGATTCAACAACCTCTCTCGTCCTTTTCAGATTAATTCCTTCCATTCTGCCTTCTACCTCAACATCAGTGTACAAAAATCCCCAAATCAAATCACCTACTTCCCCCACAAACTCCGTAGTCTTAATTCCAGTTTTATGTTGCCATCCACTGACCACAATTTCACCATCTCTGGAATCTATGGCAATCATCAATCTTTCACTACCGAAAATATCCTTCAGTTTCTTCATTGACAGGAAATTGTTCATATAATCCTCTATTGCAAATGTTCCTAAAATGATTCTATCTATGCCCATATTGATAAGTTTTCTTACCCTGTCAATATCCCTTATTCCTCCACCAAATTCTACAGGTATATCAACCCTCCTACATATCTCACCAACTATTTCAGAATTATCTCCAGTTCCAATAGCAGCATCTAAATCTACAATGTGTATAAGTTTGGCTCCATCCGATTGCCATTTGAGTGCTATTTCAATTGGGTCCCCATAGAACTTCTCAGTCCCTAATTTACCACCTATCATCTGAACACATTTTCCATCCTTTATATCAACCGCCGGAATTATTATCATCTCAATTAAAGATTAGAGTAATAGAAAATAAAAATCTTACTCCGATTTTACCATATTTCTTAGGATGCCTATACCATCAATTTTTATATCAACTACATCACCATTCTTTAGAATGCCCACTCCTGGAACAGTTCCAGTGGCTATTAAGTCACCTCTCTGGAGTTTCATAAATCTTGATACAAATTCAACACATTTAAACGGGTTGTATAGCATATTCCTTGTATTGTCCTTCTGCCTGAGTTTATTATTCACCCAGCACCTTATCCATAAATTTTCTGGATTTAGTTCTGTTTCTATACACGGCCCAATAGGACAGAATGTAGGGAAACTCTTACTTGCACTCCATTGAACCATGTCCTTCTCTATATCTCTGGCTGTAACATCATTTACGATAGTATACCCCAGTATATACTCATCAGGATTTTTTATTCTGTAACCCCCTCTTTTTATTATAATACCAAGTTCCGCCTCATGCTCCACACGATCTGACACCCTTGGCAGTACAATGAAGTCATTATGACCTATTACTGCATTCTGTGATTTTAGGGTTAATGTTGGTTTTTTGGTTGCTATTTCTATTATCTCGTCCATATGTTTTTTGTAATTAAAACCAATACATACAATTTTGGATGGATTTATAGGCGGTAAAAATTTAATCTCTGATATTTTACAGTATCCTATGGCCCTTTTTTCGTGATTGAATATATTCCCTTCAAATATTGCTATTCTATTATCTCTTAATAATTCTCCCATATGCTCCCTTCCGTTATATATGAACCTAACCAATTTCATTTTTGAGCCCTCTATAAAGTTCATTCAGTGCCTTATCTGTCTGCAGAGGTTTTGGTTCATTGATATCCCTGATAAGTAGATTTCTACATTCCATACCCAATTCATCATATGCCCTTTTTAATGCAATAAAACTTTCAGAATCATATTTAAGAAAACAGAAAGTTTTCAAATAATTCTTTATATGCCTCCGAATATATTTTTTGATTCTATTTTTTGTTACATCTATGTATCTCATCTTTATCTCCTCAGTCTCCTTTTTCTCATCCCAGTCATAGCTGTTGAATGGATAATAATTTTCAAATTCTCTTGGAACCACCCCCGCATTTGAAATCATAATCTCATGAATTTTATTGTAATTCTTAAGATTCTTCAATTTACTTATAATTCTCTTATGTGTCTCAGATTTTGAATATGGTTTTTTATATGAACATGGAAGAAAGAGGAGGAACTTTTTACCAGCGGGAGGAGTATACCATCTTATAAGGTAATCCTGCCAAACCTCAAAATGTGAATGGGTCAAATATCTTTCACCAACTCCAGAGAGATTTTCCTTTAATTCGTCTGGAAATTTCGGAACAAAACGAAATGTTTCTACATCCAGTTCTATCTTTGGATTTGAGGCAAATCTCTTCGTTACTCTATAAAATTCATCCCTGCTCAAAAAATTCCATTCCCCCCTTATCCACAATTTGAATAAATCACTGTTGCTATGAGGTAACAGATTTATAAGAACTACGGAATCAGAAAATTTTAGGGCATATTCAACAGAAGTATTTAGGCTATTTTCCATATTCTCAATAAACGGTAGATTTACCAAGAGATATGTTCTTACACCTGCACCCTTTGCATGTATCAAAGAGGCTGCTCTTTCAAAATCCCTTAAATAAAACCCCTTATTAATCTTTTTTAGAACATTGTTATCTGCAATCTCCAAACCTATAGCAATTTCTAAATCAAGATTGTCAAAATCATCAATAGATTCTTCTGTTACAAATTCCGGACGGGATTCTATCGTTACCTTTTTGATACCCCTATTCAGACACTCGCTTATAAAATATTTTCTCAATTCACGAGGTAATTGTCTTTCATCCAAAAAACTACCAGAACTAAATACTTTTATATGGTCTATATGATTTATATTTTTAATCGAATTAAAAAATTTATGCAGATATCTTTTAAATTCGTTTTTGGAGATAACTTTCTCCTGAATCTTGCCATAACCGCAAAAAAGACATTTACCCCATGCACATCTTCCTGATTTAAGAAATAGAACTCCCTCAGACATTTTCAGACATTTATCATTCCTTCATACCTGCCTCTCTTCTTATTCTCGCAAGTTCTTCCTTCACCAATGCTATCTTTTTTCTTTCCTCCTCCTTTTTCAACCTTTTGAGGGCATCTGGCGTTAGCACAATATCAAAACCACCAAAGAATTTAGAATGTATTTTTACAATGCCCCTCCTCTCAAGTTGTAGAGCCCATTCCTCAATTTCTTTTTCCGACGCTCCTAAGAACTTCGTTGCCTTTTTTCCATCCAATACCTTGTTTCTTATAACCAGATCCATCAATCTATTTATATTTTCTTCATTCTCCGGAGATACCGATACCTTCTTTTCTTCCGGTTTCTCTAACATTACTTTCCCCTTTATTGACACTCCCTCTTCTTTTTCCTCTCTTGGTTTCTCTATTGTACTCTCTTTTATCAAAGGTTCTGCAGATATTTTTTTAATTTTCCATTTTCTAAATAGTTCTTCTATTTCCTCAGCCTTTTTTCTGAGATATATGTCCCTTTCATCTATCCTTTTCTGAGCCTCAGCAAACCTTTTCTTCTCCTCGTTCAATCTCTCTTCAATCTCCTTCAGCTTTTTCTCCCTCATCCTTAGTTCATTCTCAAGACTCTTCAATTCTTTTTCTCTCATTCGAATGCTCTCCTCTCTCCCTGCAAGTTCACCCTCTCTTCTGCTTATCTCATTCTCTCTTGCATCCAACTCCAAATCACTCTTAATTATTCTGTCCTCAAGAGCAGATAATCTCTTTTCATCATTTTTTATTTCTTTCTCCCTGTCTTTTATTTCCAGTTCCTTTTTCCGAAGTTCCTCTTCCCTCTCCTCTATGTTATCCACCATTTTTGACAGATTCTTTTCCCTTTCATTCATCTCTTGCTCTTTTTCAATCAATTCCTTGCTCCTTCTCTGTAATTCTCCCTCAGTAGATAGTAATTCCTTCTTTCTCTTTTCTATTTCAGCCTCCTTCTCCTTCAATCTTATCTCTCTATCTTTAATCTCATTTTCCATTTCAGTTATCTCTCTATGCTTCTCCTGAAGTTTTCTTTCAATATCAAGCAATTCCTTCCTCCTCTTTTCTATCTTCTCCTCTCTTTCCTTCATGCTTTTTTCCATCCCCTGTATCTTTTCTGCATGCTCTTTCAACCTTTCCTCTTCCACAAGAATTCTCTCACGCCTTTCTATGAGCTCATCCACAAATTTCTGTATTTCTGCTTCCTCCTTTTTTAACTCTTCCTCTCTTTTTTTCAGTTCATCTTTCATTGCCTTCAATTCTAACTCATCACCAAAGAAGAGTTCCATCTCCTCTCTTTCCTCCATCAATTCCTTCTCCCTTTCCTTAATCTCCCTTTCCCTTTCCTTCAACCTCTGTTCCCTCTCTCTGAGTTCCCTCTCCATTTCAATTACTTGTCTATGCTTCTCCTGAAGCTCATCCTTTCCCCAATCCTCCCTTTCAAGAATCTCCGCCTGTTTTGCTATAAGTCTTTCCTCCTCTGCTCTAAGTTTCGCCTCCTTCTTCTTCAATTCCTCCTCTCTTTTTCGTAATTTCTTCTCAAGATCTGTATTTTTTATATATCTCTCTTCAAGTTGTTTTTTCAATTCCTGCAATTCCCCTTTCTTTTCTTCAGTAACTTCAGTGGCTATTTTCCTCTCTACTTCGGAGAGTTCTCTCTTCCCTCTATCAATCTCTTCCTGCAGGTTCCTTCTTTTTATATACTCCTCCTCAAGTTTTTTCTTCAATTCCCGAAGTTCTCTTGACTTTTCCTCCCTTTCCCTCCTGAGTTCTTCCTCTAATCTACGATGTTCTTCTCTCTCCTTCAATAACTTATCCTCAAGTTTTTTTAGGTCGTCCAAGCTTTCCCTCAGTTTCTTTTCTAACTTCAACTTCCCTTCATGTTCTTTCTTAAGAGCCTCTGATTTTCTCCTTAGTTCCTCCTTTGCCTCTCTAATAATTTTTGTTCTTTCACTTCTTCTTTTCTGGAGATATTTTATCTTTTCAAGAAATTCTTTTGTGATCTCTAATTCAGGGTCATCTTTACTACCGCTGACCTTAATGAGATTCATACCCCGAAACTCAGATATCCAACTATCAAGTGTTTTTCTATCAACTGATAATGTTGTTGCAACAATACTTGCCTTTAGTTTTCCCGTATGGAGAAGCAATTTTAACAATCTTTTCGGATTGGTACTTCTTGTTGTAGGCGAATATATCTTAGCCATTTTTATCTTATTTGTTATTGGATAATTTATATTTTATTTATCAGATACATATTTATCCCCTTCTGATTATTTTATAACTTTATATCTAAGAAGTATATTATCACTTAGTCTATCTACTGATATAAGCTTCAAATTAATTTCCTCATTCTCTTTAAACCCCCTACCATCAACCAATGTCGGGGCAGTTTTTCCACCAAAGATCTTTGGCGCTATTGTAATGTAGATTTCATCAACCAGACCCTCTTTAAGAAACCTATAATTTGTTGATGAACCACCTTCAATCATCAATTTCTTTACACCAAGTATATAAAGTGTTTCAACAACATACCTTAAATTAATATCCTTATCATCACTAAGGAATATCTTTGCCGCGTTTCCAATCTCCTCAATTTTATATGGATCTGAATCACTTGATGCAAAAATAATCTTTTCTGCATTTCCATAACTCATGAAATCTGAATCCATACTTAGATTATCAAGTTTACCTATCGTAACCTTGATCGGATTTTCTGCTAAACCCCTCTTTATCCTTTCTCTTCTTAGTTTTTCCGATTTTATCGTAAGTTTTGGGTCGTCAACAATAACAGTATTCATTCCAACAAGAACAGCATCTGATTCAGATCTTAGTTTATCAACCCTTTCCATATCCTTCTCATTTGATATTCTAATCTGTTTTCTTTCTATTGTTGATATCTTCCCATCTGCCGTCATTGCAGTATTTATAAAAATAAATGGCCTTTTCATTATTTCACCCCTTAGCCACACCCATAGGTATTACTCTGGCTATTGCCTTTGATATACCGCTAAGCTCAACACTCTTAATTATTTCATCAACATCCTTGTACGCTTTAGATGCCTCTTCTGCCAATACCTTTGGGTGTGTTGCTCTAACAATCTCACCCTTTGATTCTAATTGTCTCTGTATTTCAGTACCTCTGAATCTTTTTATTGCCTTATGCCTAGACATTACTCTTCCCGCACCATGACATGTACTACCAAATGTCTCATTCATTGCCCTGTCTGTTCCAATAAGTATGTAGGATGCGGTTCCCATATCTCCGGGGATTATTACTGGTTGCCCCGTAGATTTATATACTTCTGGAATTTCCTTTCTACCCGCAGAGAATGCTCGTGTAGCTCCCTTTCTGTGAACACACAGCATCATTTTTTCTCCATTGATTGTGTGTTTCTCAAATTTTGCGATATTATGGCAGACATCATACACAAGGTCCAATGTTATCTCATCTCCGAATATCTTCCTAAATGTCTCCCTGACCCAGTGGGTTATTATCTGTCTGTTGCAGAATGCAAAATTAACCGCACAATACATTGCACGAAAATAATCTTTTGCCTCATCTGAATTTAATGGTGCACAGGCAAGTTCCATATCAGGCAGTTCTATTTTATATTTTCTTGCTGCAGAGAGCATTATCTTTATATACTCATCAGCAATCTGATGTCCATAACCCCTCGAACCACAATGTATCATAATGGTTATCTGACCTTCGGAATTTATACCAAATCTTTCGGCAATTTCTTTATCAAAAATCTTATCAACCCTCTGCACCTCAAGGAAGTGATTTCCTGCTCCGAGAGTTCCCAACTGAGATTTTCCCCTTGACTTTGCCCTATTACTGACCTTTTCTGGATTTGCCCCACTCATGGAGCCATTTTCCTCTATGTGTTTTAAATCCTCCCTAACACCATAGCCGTTTTCTATAGCCCATTTGGCACCCAAGGTAGCCACATTATCCAATTCATCAATTGATACCCTTAATTTGCTTTCACTCCCAACACCTGATGGTATATTTATAAATAATTTATCCATAAGTTCTCTCAATTTTGGTTTTACCTCATTCACCCTCAGATTTGTTGTTAAAAGCCTAACACCACAGTTTATGTCATAACCAACACCACCAGGGCTTATAATTCCATTTTCCAAATCAAACGCTGCAACACCCCCTATTGGAAATCCATACCCATAATGACCATCAGGCATTACCAAACTTGCCTTCTGTATTCCAGGAAGTTTTGCTACATTAAACGCCTGTTTAAATACTCCTTCTTCCATAGACCTGAATATCTTATCAGTAGCATATACTCTTATTGGAACATTAGTCTCTTTATCTCTAAATTCCCAGACCCCTTTTCTAATCTCTTTAAAATTCATTTTCTTATTTATTTTTGAATTATCTGCTTAAATCTTCTTTATCCAATTTGTCTTTTTATTTCTCTTTCAAATTTCATCAATTTCTTTCTACCGTTTCTAAATTTCATATTTGAAAATCTTGTGAGATATTTTAAATAATTATTATCGACAAGAAGGTTTCCATTATCAACTATCGGACAATCAACCCTTTCAGTATCACATATCTCAACAACATACCTCTCATTTTTTAAACCCTGAATTCCAACCCTCTTATATCCCGAATCTCTGGCAATATTGATGAGAAGTTTTGCATTATCAATGGTTTTTGAAACTATATGCAGTATAGGGGATTCATATTTGAACCACACAATCCCATTTGCAGGAATATTTGAAAGAGAATCCAGAATTTCATCAAATCTTACCTCTCTGTGCCACTTACCCAACCAATCATTTTTTATTTTAGAGCCCAAATCGTGCAGTAGTGTAATCCTTCCGGAACAACTTGAGGTTGTATAAAAATTATTTAGAGAGTTTATATAGTTAATTAACCCCAGGATATCCCTATCAACCTCATCATCTTCAATAGCGTTCTTAAGCCTTTCAATAGCAATCCTTTTTTGATTTTCAAAACGCGATGTCATGTTAAATATTTATAAAAAATGATAATTAATCAATCCATGAGTTTCGCCTTTAATCTTTGACCAAATTTTACGACGCAAGAAAAAGCATTGGTTATCTCAAATTCCTTATCTATGCATATCTAGCTCTTTTTTCTATCTCACCAATCCTTTTAAGAATCTCCTTATAGTATCTGCATTCACTGTAAGCCTTTAGGATCTTATTCCATATATCATCAAATTTATCACTATGGGCAGCCTTCAATGATTTTTTCAGAACCACAAGGTCCGTTGCTTTATCCTCAATTCTTGTGGAATTTATGCCAAGACCGAAATCAACCATATAAAGTTTTTTATTTCTAAGAATCATATTAGATGTGGTAAGGTCATTATGTATGATGTTTGCATTATGTAGTTTTAAAACGGATTCACCAATCATTTTAGAAATCTCTTTTATATTTTTTGAGTCAGATTTATCGAGATTATCAAGGAATTCTTTTATTGATACCCCATCTATGAATTCCATCTCTAATTTATTCTCACCAACATTATATAAGAGAGGAACATAAACGCCTGCTCTTCTGGCACTATCCAATAATTTAGATTCCCTTTTTGTGCGCGATTTTCTTAATTTTTCATCAAGATACCTTACTCTGTATTTTTTCTTTATCCTCTCCTTTATTAGTCTATCACCTTTCAGATATAGATTTGCCTCGGCACCCCTATACAATATCCTCATTTTTATAGTTATTTTCCAGTATTTATAAAACTACTTAATTATTATCTTATCCCATAGTATATTTATGTATATTTATAATACTAACTATCTGTGGATCCATTCTTGATTATTGATAACGTAAAATGGATCTTAATGGTGTGATAGAGAAAATAGATGAAACATCAAGGGATTATTCTATGCCGGGAAGGGTTAGAAGTTTATTACAGAAAGTGTCCGATGACCTAAAAAAGAGCAAACCCGATTTGGCTGTGAGGGTTACAACAGCAATTTACGAATTGGAGGAAGTCATTGACGATGTAAATATACCTATGCATGCTAAAACAATCTTGTGGGATATAATAAGTGATTTAGAGTCTATAAAGTAACAGATAGGTGAGGAGGTTCTAAGTCAATGTCAATTAATAAACTGGAATTAATAAAAAGGAATGTTTCGGAAATTGTAACTGAAAGAGAACTTCAAATCCTTTTAAAGGAAAACAAAAACCCAACAACCTACTGTGGTTATGAAGTTTCTGGCCCCGTTCATATAGGAACATTAGTTGCTGTAAATAAACAGATAGATTTTCAGAATGTAGGATTGAGAGTTAAGGTTCTTTTGGCTGATTTGCATACATATCTCAATAGGAAGGGTGATGAAAAATTTATAGATGAGATGATTGAGAGATGGAAAAACTCACTAATAAGGTTTGGTCTGAATAAGGCAGATTATATAATGGGAACGGATTTTGAATTTGAAAATGAGTATATACATGATGTTCTCACCTTAAGTCTAAAAACATCCCTTATGAGAGCAAGAAGGAGCATGCAGGAAATTGCAAGGGATATAGAAAATGCAAAGGTGAGTCAGATGATTTATCCATTAATGCAGATTGCCGATATTAAAGCACTTGATGTAGATATCGCTCATGGTGGTATGGAACAGAGGAGAATACATATGCTCTCCAGAGAACTCCTTCCGGAAATAGGTTATAAGAAACCCGTATGTATACATACTCCGCTGTTATGTTCACTTCAGGGTCCAAAAACAAAAATGAGTAGTAGTAAACCAGAGACTATGATAAGGGTTGACGAGGCTCCGGAAGAGATAAAAAGAAGAATAAATAGTGCATACTGTCCTCCAGAAATTAGGGGCAACCCAATAATTGAAATATGTAAATATCTCATCTTCCCAAGATGTGATAAATTTGAAATAAAGAGACCTGATAGATATGGAGGGGATATAGAATTCTATACCTACAAAGAATTAGAAGATGCATATATCTCCAATAAACTACATCCAGTAGATTTAAAAAACGCAGTAAGTGAGAAATTGATAGAAATGCTTGAGCCAATAAGGGAGGTTTAATAATTTTAATAATTTTTCTACATATATCTATTTAATCTCGTCTGCTCAAATTCTATATATCTTTCTGCATTAAAATTCTTCAATTTTTTGAATTCCTCTAATGGCGCATATATGCAGAAATTGAGTTTTTCTATTTCTGATTTCTCCAATACCTTTGCAAGGTTTGATATCTCATCAATTCTTCTGAGTTCTCCATCACTATCTTCAACCTTAATCATGAACTCACTCATCTTGGATTCGGGCGTATCCAAAAGCAGATAACCCCTCTCTATACCATAATCATCTGCAATCCTCTCCTGAATCTTGTGCTTGTTCTCATACATCTCCTTCCTGAAATTTTCGTTTACCGCCGAGAGATTCTCCTGGAAGAATATCTTGAATAATCTCCTCTCATCTATTCTCTTCATAATATCCTGTGAATATCCTCCAGAATGTCTCAAAACATAGACAAGGTCTATATCGTCCATGAGCAGAAATTCATCATACCCTGTCTTTCCATTTTCCAGCAGGTCGTTCAATGCCTCTGAAAACATGGATTCCACAATCCTCTTTGTATGATGTCTATAAACTGTCTGATACATCATGTTCCTGCTTATAAGTAGAGATTCAACCGCCTCAAGACTACCTCTGTTTATTACCATCTCCCCCTTTATAATCTTCATTCCATATATTATCCTCTCCAAATCGATTATACCATATGCAACACCCGCATAATACGAATCTCTTATCAGATAATCCATCTTATCAACATCGATTTCTGACGAAATAATCTTTCCAAACCTCCCTCTTCCAGTAATAAGTTCCGTAACCTCAATTGGATTTATGCCATTTTCCTTCAATATATCTGCAATTTCAGTCCTTATTATCATTTGAATTGAATTCTCTTCATGAGATATCCCAATTTTATTCAACACCGCATCAGATGTATGTGAAAAAGCACAGTGTCCTATATCATGTAATAAACCTGCTATTCTCAGATTTATTTTTTCTTCCCCACCCAGTTCTAAATGGTCTGCAACCCTGCCTGCAAGGTGCATCACACCTAGTGAGTGCTCAAATCTGGTGGAGTTCATTGCAGGATATATAAGATAGCAGAGACCATTCTGCTTTATTCTTCTCATTCTCTGTAACTGAGGGGTATCAAGCAATTTCAATTCTATATCGCTCAGTGTTATATTCCCATGAATTGGATCTCTTATTGTTTTTCCATGTTTCATTATTCATTAATTATCAATTTATCTATTCACTCTATAAAACCAGATAACTAAACCCATAAGAGAAACCAACACGATGCTTATATAAGATGTCAGGGTATTTATCGGGATAAAGAGATTTTTATCTGCAAAGTATAACAAAAATTGTGGCATCAGACCGAGAACAAAACTAATACCAACCCTTTCCATATTATCCAATTCATACTTTCTTGGAAATATTGCCATGCTGAGCATAAATCCCGGCACGAATATTAGAATTATTGTTGATACACTTATCAAAAATATTTTATAGACCTCCATGTATAAGATTTAGTAGTTTATTTATATAAAATAACGTGATATGGGTAGAGAAAGATGAATGCAGTAATCCTCTGCGCTGGAAGAGGGAAAAGATTGATACCATTAACAGATTATATAGCAAAGCCCCTACTTCCAGTAAATGGAAAACCAATAATCCTGCATATAATAGAAAATTTAAACGCAGTAGGAATTGATGAATTTATTATAGTAATTGGTTATAAAGGTAAGCAGATTAGGAAGTATCTACAAAAACATATCGGGGAAAAGATCGGAATTGGGAATATAATTGTAAGATATGTAAAACAGAGAAACCAATTGGGAACAGCAGATGCGCTGAAAGAGGCAGTTCCATTCGTTGATGATGATTTTATAGTAACTGCATCAGATTTTATAATCTTTGAGAATGATATAAAAGATTTGATTAGTATGCATTTCACTGAGAAATGTAGTGCGACGATACCATTAAGAAGATTATCCGCGGGGAGGATAAGTGAGGCAAGCACGGTTAAACTTGACGAGGACAATTTTATATCAAGAATAATTGAAAAACCATCCAGACAGGAAATCATTGATAATATTGCAGCATGTCCATTTTATATCTTCAATAGAATAGTAGGGGAGTATATACTTCTGGTGGAGAAATCCAAAAGGGGTGAATTTGAAATTCCATCTGCAATACAGTTAATGATAGAGGATAATCTCAAGATAAAGGGCCTAATGATAAGGAGGTGGGTTGATTTATCGGATATATATGATCTCCTTAGGGCAAATTTTGAATATACTGATGAGATTATTGGAAATAACAACGGCGATATTTGGGATAATATCGAGGATTCTTAGAGAAGGTCATATATAAACGCAGGGAGGCTGGATATAAATTTTGCTATAAGAATGGGATTTCTGAAAAGTGCCGATAGTGATTTATATGCCGAATCCATATCGCCTTTTTCTTCAATTATGTATTTATGTTCATTAATAATTGAGAATAATCTATCTTTGTTTTTATCTGAAAGTCGTGATAGGAATCTGTGAATCATAAGATGTAATCTCAACTCATTACCTATGTGTTTTCTCCATTCCCGTTCGTAATCCTCACTATATATATGTCTGGCTGCCTTTCCACCCATGACTATACCCCCTCCCGTGGATGCCTTCACATGCCCTGCGGCATCACCCACCAACAATAAATCTCCATATTTTGTACGCATAGAGGGATTATGAATTGGTATCAAACCATAGTGTTCATCCCTTATACTGTAATTATGAATCCTCCCCTCATTTCCCAAACCCTCAATAAATTTGTGCAGATATGGCAATGGATTCGTCTTCAAACAAACCCCAACTCTCGCATATTCATCTACCGGAATTATCCATGAAAAGAAATCGGGCATGTTAAAATGTAATTCAACAAATTCGGAATCACACTCAATCATCATTTCATATTGGGCCCCAAAAAGAAACTCTTTTGGCATATCCAAACCCAACGACCTGTGCAATGAGTAATTTGTACCAGTGGCAAGTACAACCATATCAGAATGTCCTCTAAAATCCGCAATATCCTTTAACCTCACCTGTTTCTCTATAATATCAACATCAAAGCCAAGTATTTTATCTATGAGATAATTATCAAACCCCACCCTATCAATAACATATGCTTTGGTAGTTCTTCCATCTATTTCCACAACCATTCCAGATGGAGAAAATAATTTTGCACCTCTTATCCTGTTTTGGATTACAGACTTCTTTATTGGGATTCCAAGAGAAAGAAGCCCATCCTTGCTAATCAATCCCGAACATTGCATCCTTCTCTCTCTTCTACCCTCGTAGATACTTATATCGTGTTCTTCAATCCCGTAAAGTGCAGATATACAACCAATTGGTCCAGCACCAATGATAGAAACTTCCATGGTCTGGGGTGAAATTTGAATTATGTTTATGTAGATGATCTATTTGTTATATTTGTAGATGGCATGTTGGCTGATGAGGGTTGTAGACATTCTATATCTATAACATATTTTGTTTTGTTCCCCAAGATAATTCTTGTGGGTCTACAGGTATCTACCTCTTTGTAGAGTTTCACTATTGTATCAAACACACCCTGTCTGTAACCCTCTGCTTTGGCTTTTCTCACATTTTCTTGAATGAATTTTCTATACTCCGTGTAACCTATATAGGATAATGAGATAATCAATAACACAGTTAATATTATTATCACCATGTTTCGTTTATCATAACTCCTATCAAAAACACCCATATTAATATTTATGTTTACGGATTTAAAACTAAAACTATATCAAAGTCTTGTTATAATAAGTTTGCCCTTATGATATACCAGTTTCAATTTCTCCTTGTTTTTAAATCCAAGTACCTTTACTATCTCCTTTGGAACGGTAATCTGTCCATCGCCATACATTGAGTTTATATAAAACCTACTCGCTGCTTTTAATACATCCCTTTCAATCTTCAAATTATTTTAGAATATCCTATTAAATATATAAGATATATAAATAATAATATAAAAATCAATATTTACCTAATAAAAATTTGATATAAATAATATGACATCCAAATTTGTTGGCGGAATTAAGTTAGAATTTGAAAATATATAACAGATAACAGACAATGGATAGAAGAGAGAGGGTAAGGGAGATAATAAAAATACTGAGTAAGGAATTTCCAGATGCAGATACGGAACTTAAACACAATAATCCCCTTGAACTTTTGATAGCCACAATTCTTTCAGCCCAATGTACAGATGAAAAAGTAAACAAAATTACAGAGAATCTCTTCAAGAAATACAAAACAGTAGAGGATTATGCAAATGTTGATATAAATAAATTTGAGAATGAAATAAAATCAACGGGTTTCTACAAGAACAAGGCGAGAAATATCAAAAGATGTTGTCAGATGATTATTGAAAAATTCAATGGAAAAATTCCAAAGACGATGGATGAACTATTGACATTACCCGGCGTAGCGAGAAAAACAGCAAACATAGTTTTGGGACATGGATATGGGATTGTAGAGGGAATTGCAGTTGATACGCATGTGATGAGGCTTGCTCAGAGACTTGGTCTTACAAAAGAAAAGGACAGGAATAGGATTGAAAGAGACCTGATGGAGGTAACACCAAAGAGATACTGGATATTGCTGTCTGATATATTAATTCTACATGGAAGGAAAACATGTAATGCAAGGAATCCAAAATGTGATAAATGCTCGCTAAACAGTATCTGTCCATCTGCATTTAAATTTGATCGATAATCCTTTCCGTTATATCCATATTCCCTCCAGATATAAGATTAATTCCACCAACGTCAATATCCCTTACCCCGTCTATATTTTCAAGAGTTATCTGCACTCCCTCCTCTAATGGTTCTTTTGATTCATTGATTCTCTTTTTTATATGATTGGGCATTATTGGCAGTTTTATCTGTTTATATATTACTGGCAGCCCTACAATAATTCTGTTATTAACATCCTCGCCAATGAGCGACTCATATCTATTGAGAAAATTATTTATTTTATCTATTTCAAATACGCTTCTCGTTTGAAGGAATCTTGCCCCAGTGTTCAACTTTCTTTTTGTCTTGTATACCTCTGGATCTAATGGTCTTGCATCTACAGATATCTCAGAGCCTATATAAAAATTTGTTTTATTATTTAGCGTATCACCGGCGATATCCCTGCCTTCATTCATAAACACCAGCGTTTTTATAAGTGATGTCGAATCCAACTCATACACCATTTTCAGGAGTTTATAGTTACTGTTATCTGATAGGGGGTAATCTCCAGTTGTTGCAATAACATTTTCTATATCAAATGCAGATGCTGCAAGTAAATCAGACTCAATGCTAAGAGAATTTTTATCCCTGCATGTAATCTGATAAATTGGTTCAATATCATTCTGCTTTAATGTGATTGCACAGACCAATGAATTCATGAAGAGCATGGCGTTTGGAAGGTCGGGAACATTCACTGCAATGATCCTGGATGAAAATTTTTTTAGTCTATCTATCGTATCATATAAAATCTTTATATCGGGATTCCTTGGCGGGAGTATTTCAACTGTATATAAAAATTTCCTCCCAAGTAGTGATGAAAGTTTGCTCATTTTACATTTTAGCCACTAATGGCATGTTTGGTTCTAAAAATTTATTTAGGTTGTTAAATCTCTTTATCCTCTCAAATATCAAAACCCAGACACATGGTTGGTTATTAATCCTACATATACCTCTCCAGACATCATTGCATGGACCATTGAGTAGTCCTTTTGGACATCTCGTAATCGGACAAATGCTTGCTGTTTTATCCAAGACGCAGCTTCCACAGGCTTTACAATAGTCCTTTATAATCTTATTGAATCTTACCCCTATACCCGCGGTATCTGCTACAGGTATTGCATTTCTGTTTATGATCTCAGATATTATCTGGACACCTGCACCACAACTAAAAACCAGAATTGAATCGTAATCCGATACATCAACCGAAATCTTCTCCCTTTCACAGATTTTATTTATAGAGAATATACCTGCATTAAGTTTATTTGCAATATTATCTATCTCCTCTCTATTATAATTCCAGTAGGGGCACATACTACAGGTTATAAGTAAATTGTTTTTTCCTATTTTTGATTTTAATTCTTTAATATCCCTAACCCTGAGTTTTATCATATCTACATATTGGATTTTAATAATTTTAATAATATCGATGTATATATAATTTCCTCTTTATAAATACAAAATCATATAAATATTTTTTGTATAATCTATATACTCTAAATATAATCCAAACAGAGTATCTAAAATGGATTACAGAAGGATTCAAATAACAGGGGAATCAACCTACATCATCTCCCTACCAAAAAAATGGGTTAGAAAGAATAATATAAGCAAGGGCGATACGCTATTAATAGAGGAAGAGGGGGACGGAATATTAATAAAACCAAGGGATAAAAAAGATAAATTCATAGAGATAGATGTAAAGGACAGGGATGCAGATTTCCTATCCAGATTGCTTATCACAAGATATATAAAAGGTTATGATATCATCACATTTAAATCAGAAAATTTTATTGAACCCGAAAAGAGGAAATGCCTGAAGGATACATCAAATCTACTTATAGGTATGGAACCCTTTGGTGAGACATCAAGGGAAATAATGTTCAAGATGCTTATGCAGGAAGGTATTGATTTAATTTCAACCATCAGCAGGATGCATGAAATGTCCTTTTTATCACTTAGGGACATCATAGACGGAATCAGAAATCCCAATCACCTTGATAATAATCTTCTCAGGTCGATTATAGAAGGGAATAACGAAATAGATAAATTCTACTTCTTGATACTGAGACAATTATCAGATACCTGCAGTTCAGATATTATTGCATGGATACAAATAGTCAGCGGTATTGAAAGGATATCGGACCACATTGAGGATATATGCCATATCCTATTAGAGAACAAGGATGAGAAATTTAGTGGTATGTCCAAGAATATGAATATCTATGAACCATTAATTGAATTATATGGAAAAGTAATGCTCTCACTGCGTTCTGGACATCTTGAAATGGCTGATGAGGTGATAAGAGGGGCAGAGGACTTGATAGTTAAAGGTGGAGAAGTATTATGCGATATAAATGACAGGTCAATACTGATACATAAAGGTTTTACAAAAATAGGGGAGTATATATCAAATATAGCTGAAGGAGTAATTAATTTGCATTGATGTTTGTATTGATATTATCGATATCAATCATTTTATACCCTTCCATTCCTTTATTGCCCTCTCGTACGATTCATGGGTTCCCGTATCAAACCATTGACCATCAAATGGATAACCATACAATTTCCCCTCATTTGCAAGTTTTGGAAATACATCCTGCTCAATCATGGCTTCTCCTTCCGGAATATAGTCTATAACATCCGGTTCCATTACATAAACACCTGCATTGATAAGCCCATATCTTATTGTTTTATCCGGTTTTTCTATAAATTCCACGATTTGATTACCCTTTAAATGCACCACTCCATATCTTGACGGGTCCTTCACAGGTTTCAGTGCTATTGTTGCTAATCCACCCTCCTTTGTGTGAAACATAATGAAATCAAACAGATCAATGTTCACTAAGATATCACCATTAAACATAACAAATGGCTCTGAGAGTCTATCTCTCATAAGATTTAATGGACCTGCCGTTCCCAGTTCATTCTCCTCTTCCACATATGTAATGTCAAATCCAAATTTATGACCATTACCAAAATATTCCTTTATCTTATCTCCCAGATATCCTATGGAGAATATGATATCTCTTATATTATATTTTGCAAGCAAATCCAAAATGTGTTGCACCAACGGCTTTCCCTGCACAGGAATTAAGGGCTTCGGTATCTCATATGTTAGGGGCCGCATTCTTGTTCCTTTGCCACCTGCGAGAATCACAGCCTTTTTAATTCTCTCAGCTACAAGTGCCCTATTGAGGATTAACTCAATTGCTCGTTGTCTATTTTTTATTTTATATCCATCTATCATGGAATCAATCTTATTCAAAAGTTTATCTGAAATCTCTAACTCTATCTTTTGACCCATTTTAAGTATATTAATTAAATTAGATTGACATATTGAAATATTGTTAGATGTAAAAATGATACACATAGATGGTTCCATTGGCGAGGGTGGTGGTCAGATTCTAAGGACATCTATTGCATTAAGTGCGGTAACGGGAAGGAAGATTAGAATCTTCAATATTAGAGCAAAAAGACAGAATCCCGGTCTGGGATATCAGCATATAGCAGCAATAAAGGCAGTTAGTCAGTTATGCAAAGCAGATACTACTGGTGTTGAAATGGGCTCTAAGGAGATAACATTTTCGCCCATGAAGATTAAAGGTAAAAGGATAAATATAGATGTTGGAACTGCCGGTTCTTTAACACTTGTCCTACAGGCACTTATGATTCCAGCCATCTATGCCCCAAATGAAGTAATAATTACCTTGAAGGGGGGAACAGATGTCAGATACAGCCCTCCAATTGATTATCTCAGATTTGTAACACTGCCAATACTCAGAAGATTTAATTATAATGCAGATATTGAACTCATCCGCAGGGGATATTATCCAAAGGGAGGTGGTAGAATTTTGGTTAGGATAAAACCATCAGAATTGGATAAGATTGTTCTTAAAAATAGAGGAGAGATAGTTTCTGTGAGAGGTATATCCCATGCCCATAAGGATTTGGAAAATGCGATGGTTGCGCTTAGACAGATCAAAGGTGCTCGTTCTGTTATATATAATTATTTATTAAAAAATGAAAACTATAAGGGGAAGATTGAAATAAAGGGGGAATATGTCAATACATTATCATATGGTTCGGGAATCCTTCTTTATGCCAGGACCGAAAATTCTGTGATAGGTTCAAGTTCACTCGGTGAGAGGGGAAAAAGAGCCGAAATTGTTGGCATGGAGGCGGGAAAAAAACTTGTGGAGGAACTAAAAACCAACATGGCATTGGATAGGTACATGGCTGACCAGATAGTACCATATCTTGCATTGGCAGGGGGGAAGATTGGGGTTTCAGATATTACCGAACATTGCAGGACAAATATTGAGGTAGTCAGAAAATTTGGGTTTGATGTCAGAGTAAGGGATTCCTCTATTATATCCCCAGAATGAAGAACGGGTTCAGAGTAGGTTCAATTCCATAATCTTATCCTTGATATTATTAAATATATCCTTCTTGCTCCCATTCCCATCTATTCTTACCATATCTTTTAAATTTAGGTATTCCTTATATACCTTCTCCTGAAATTCCCTGTTTTCAAACATTTCCCTTGATTGTATTTCTATTCTCTCCACGGCTATCTCTGGTTTTAAATCTATGAATATGGTCAAATCTGGCTTTATTGCAAATTCATTTAACTTTACAATCCATTCCTTTCTGATCCCTTGGGCTGTTTGATATGCGATTGTTGAGTTAACATACCTCTCCATTACTACAATCTTACCCTCATTCAGTGCGGGTTTTACCTCTCTCGTAAGGTGTTCGCTCCTATCTGCAGTAAATAACAATGCTAATGTCTCTGGGTTAACCCTTTCAGAACCTGAAAGTATCTCCCTTATAAATAAACCTATTCTGTTTTTACTTGGTTCTGCAGTCAAAAATACATCTCTTCCTTGTTCAATAAGCCATTCGTAAATAAATCTTGCTTGTGTTGTTTTTCCACACCCATCTATGCCCTCAATAACAATAAACATTTTTTATATTCATTATACCCCTCTTGTCTGAAGCAGTTCCTTTTCATCAAGTATTCTGATATCTATACCCTTCATCGCACCTGTTAATCCCTTGGAAACCTCAACGAGTATCTCTGGATCATCATAATGAGCAGTTGCTTTTACAATTGCCTTTGCCCTCTTCTCTGGATTCTCCGATTTAAAGATGCCCGAACCCACGAAATTTCCATCAGCACCCAATTGCATCATCAAGGCAGCATCGGCCGGTGTTGCAATTCCTCCCGCTGCAAAGTTTACAACAGGTAATCTGCCCAATCTTTTTACATCCTTTACTATATCTACAGGCACATTAATCTTGTTTGCATAATCAAATAGTTCATCTTTATTAAGATGTTGAACCCTTTTGATTTCATCTGTTATTAGGCGTATATGCCTCACAGCCTCAACTATATTCCCCGTTCCAGCCTCGCCCTTCGTTCTTATCATTGCAGCCCCTTCTGCTATTCTTCTCAGAGCCTCTCCAAGGTTTCTTGCGCCGCACACAAACGGTATTTTAAACTCCCTTTTGTCTATATGGTTTTGTTCATCTGCAGGTGTTAGTACCTCAGATTCGTCTATCATGTCAACACCCAGCTCCTGTAAAATCTGAGCCTCCACAAAATGCCCTATTCTCACCTTCGCCATTACCGGAATGGTAACGGCATCCATAATCTCTAGAATTTTTAATGGGTCCGCCATTCTGGCAACGCCCCCGGATGCTCTAATATCTGCCGGAACCCTCTCAAGTGCCATTACTGCAACTGCTCCAGCATCCTCCGCAATTCTTGCCTGCTCAGCATTTGTGACATCCATAATCACACCGCTCTTCACCATTTTTGCAAAACCTTTCTTAAGTAAATCAGTACCTGTTTTCATTTCCATCACTACCTCCATTAATTGCTTTTTATAATTTCTTCCATCTAATTTCTTCCAATATCTATTATTAATATGGACTGGAAAAAGAAATACGATGAAATTGCAGAAAAGTTAGATATTGATAGGAATGATGACAGAGAGGCAACAGTTATCCTAAATAGATTTATAGAAAAACAGGATATTAATATAGATAAATTGATACACAGATTGAATAGACTAATAAATAATAAATCAGTTATCGTATTTGGGGCCGGACCATCGCTTAGAAAGGGCGTTCTGTTTGTAAAGGAAAACAAACTCCATAGCAAACACACATTCATTGCCGCCGATGGTTCTATTACCGCATTATTGGAGGAGGAAATATTACCAGATATACTCGTTACCGACCTTGATGGAAGATTGAGAGATATCCTAAGGGCAAATATCATGGGTTCTTTAACAATAGTCCATGCTCATGGGGATAATATAAATATTTTAAAGAGAACACTGCCAAAACTTAGAAATATAATAGGAACAACTCAAATAGAACCTATAGGGCGTCTACAAAACTTTGGAGGATTTACCGATGGTGATAGATGTGTTTTTCTCGCAGTCAATTTCAAAGCCAGAGAAATTCTTCTCAGTGGTATGGATTTTGGCAACAAAATAGGAAGATATTCCCACAGATATAATAAAAAGAAAAAACTTCAGAAATTGGAAATTGGAAAAAAACTCATTGAAGAACTAAAAAAAGAGACCGACATTCCAATAAAAAATCTCCGTTAGTTAAAATTATTCATTCCAAATAATCTATATTATGTTCTCTCTCCCACATGTTCCAAATTCTAATGAACTTATAGATAAGGCATTTAGAAGGGGTTCTAAAAAAGCAAAGAGTACCCGTTCTGTAAAGGGACAAAGACACAATAGGCTTATAAGGTCTGAAATTGTAAGGGTAAATACGATCGGTAATATAATTGAGCACAAATTAAACAGTATAGTAAAGAAATTTCCAAGTTATGAACAACTGACTCCGTTTTATCAGACCCTTTTTGATCTGAAGATAGATAAAAACAAATACAAAAAATCTATTGGTGCGGTCAATGGAGCATTAAGAGTATGTAAAAAATTAAGAAGGGAAACTGTAAAAGAAATAAAAACGAATCTTGACACTAACGCATCCCGTAGGTATCTCGGTAGAATTTCAACACTCATCAAAAAGATTTCATCATCACTCAACGAACTTATAGAGATTAGAGAAATTCTAAGGTCATTTCCGGTAGTAGAGGATATTCCAACACTGGTAATTGCCGGTTATCCCAACGTTGGTAAAAGCACATTTACGAGGAATCTCACGGGGTCTAAAATAAGGGTTGCATGCTATCCTTTTACCACCACGGAGATTCTTATAGGACATACGAATATAGGGTATCGGAGATATCAGATAATAGATACACCCGGACTTTTGGATAGGTCCATGGAAAAAAGAAATAAAACAGAGATGAAGGCAATACTTGCAATAAATGAATTGGCAGATAAGGTTTTATTCTTAATTGACCCTCTTCAGGACCTTGAAAAGCAATACAGATTGTTATCCGAGATAAAGGAGAATATCCATTTGGATATATATACGGCAATAAACAAGGTGGACATTGCAACAGACAACCATATCAGTAACGCAAAGAAAAAATTCAAATCAGAGGATTTAATATGTGCCAATAAAAAGGAGGATTGTAGAAATCTGTTCAAAAAAATCTTCACTATAAATACATGATTATGCAAATAGGGTAACAAAAATAAAATGAAGTGGAAGAACAGAAATGAATTATATTTTTTATCGTCATTTGGCAGGTTATTGATCATATCCTTAATTCTATCCATGATAAGCAATGTAACCAATGCTGTAGATATAGTAGCAGATAGTAAATCATTCAACTCAACATATAATGGTTACAGATTCAAGGTTGATGCACTTATAGAATCCGGGGAGGATTGCAGGATAAATTCAGCACTGATAGGCATTTATACGCCAAATAATACAATGGATATAAAGAAAATAGATTCTGATAAAGTAATCAAATTTGATAATTTTGGTATGAGATTTATAAGAGCATACAGGAGAGATAATGTTGATTATGTGGAATTTGAAATTAGAAATGCAAGTGAAGCAGAAAATGAAACAGAGGGTGCAATAACAATAACGAGCATGGGCTACACCCCGGGATATAGAAACTATAAATTCAAGGTAGACCATTTGGTATATGGCACCGGATGTAATATAAAGAAGATAGTATTGAGCATTATGAGACCCGATAAAGGTTTTTTAAAAAGAGAGATAAGTATGGGTTCCAGTGGAATTGTTGACGGCATTGAGATAAAGGCTATTGATGCGTATCGGTCCAAATCAATATCATATGCGGAAATCCTGACTACCGAACCACAGATTTGCTATGATACCGATAGAGGAAATAATACCAAAATAAGGGGGGTATGTAGTGATAATAATGGTCAACATATCGATATCTGTATAAATGATAAAATTGTTGAATACGCATGTATAAACAAGAAATGCACCATAGTTGCAACAAAATGTGAAGACGGGATATGTAAAAACGGGAAATGTATAACTATTGAGACAGTTACCACAACATCCTCAACCACAATACTGACATTAACAACAATATCAACAATATCAACATCAACATCCTCCACCGCATGTTATGGCTGTATACTGGATGAGAGATGTATCCCTTACGGTACCAGAATTAATTCCACATATTGTAGTTCTACTGGAATTATAAAACCACAATTGAAGGACGGGTCTTTATGTAAAAATAACTATCAATGTATTAGCAATCTCTGCTCAAATAACAGATGCATTAAAAGAACGCATGAAACGAAGAAGGATATACTTCAGGAGATTCTTGAATTTCTAATCAACATATTCCAAGACATTTTCAGATCTTAAATATCAGAAGCTTTTTCTCCTAATCTCTTTTAATCTTGCCAGCTTTCTGTATGCATTTTCAGCGGCATCCACTATGGCATTATTTATTGGAGTCAGGGGAGGAGTATAGCAATATTTTAATTTCATTAAATCATCCATGGTGGAATAATTCTGGATAGCAAAGGCACATAAATCTATTTTATCTGCCACCCCCTCACCACCACCAACTATCTGTGCTCCAATGAGTTTTCTGTTAAGTTTATTGAAAACAAGTTTTACAAAAATGTCCTCAGCACCAGGGAAATATGGAGCCTTCGTAGTTGTTTTAATCCTTCCCGTAATGATTTCAATACCCGATTCCTTTGCCTCTTTTTCTGTCAAACCCGTTCTCCCCATTTCTAAGTCAAAAATTTTAAGTATCATTGAATTCAAAACCCCCTCAATTGTTGCATAACCTCCTACAGCATTTGTTCCCGCAACCCTGCCCTGTCTTATTGCAGATGTTCCTAGTTGGGACAGTGTGGGTCTTCCAGTTACCAGCGATTTGGTGAAAATGCAATCTCCCGCAGCATAGACTCCCTTAACATTTGTTTGCATCCATCCATCAACCTGTATTGCTCCATTGACCGTCTTTATACCTGCCCTTTCTGCAAGCACGGCATTTGGTTTTAAACCAACACCCAAAACAACCATATCTACCGAAATTTTATAATTCCCTATCAACACTCCCTCAACATAGTCATCACCTACAAATTTATCCACAGACCTTCCTGTAATAATTGTTATACCTTCATCCCGCAGGACATTTCTTATAATATCCGAGAAATCTGTATCAAAGGAACCGGGAAATAAGTGATCACATTTCTCAATAAGCGTAACCTCTAGACATATCTTTTTCAAAGCAGATGCTATTTCCACTCCAATTGCCCCCCCTCCAATGACCGCAACCCTTTTGGAATGTTTTGCCCTTTCAAGAATCCTTTTCGCATCCTCTATTTTTTGTAATGTAAAGATGCCATCAAGTTTACTTCCCTCAATATTTAGTGTGCGGGGTATTCCTCCCGTTGCAATTATCAGTGATTTATATCCAAACTCCTTACCACTCTCTGTTTTTACAATATTCCTATTGATGTCTATTTCAACAGCAGTGTCTATCACACAATTTATATGTATCTCCTCACACAGGTTTTTTAGGTTATGAATTATATTATCAAAATGAGGGATTTCGCCACTTATAACAAATGGAAGTGCACACGGAGAATAATAGACATCTGTATTGGAAATTAATGTTATATTGGCTTCCCAGTTTAATTTCTTTGCAGTGAGTGCCGCTGTTAATCCCGCACCACCACCCCCTATTACCACCAAATCGTGCATTTTGATATTTTATAAGATTTTCAGTAAAAATATAGTAAAAACAATAAAAAACTATAATTTGATGATTTCAGGCAATTTTCCATACACCCCAATCTCTTTACCCTTTATTATGATAACCCCAGAAATGTGTTTAATCCTCTTTGCCCCTTTTATGCCCTTCATGATAGCATTTTTACCCTTGACCACATTGCCTATGGACGTGGCTGCTGCATCTGCCAGTGGAGTTGATTTGGCTACTACAACAACGGCATCAGAATTTCCCAACGATACGGAATGACCCACAGAGCCAGAGGATGTGCATATACCCAGAGGTGTTAATTCCGGTTTTATGCGCAGGGCTATCTTTCCAGAGAATGGGGAACTACCCGCATATATGCCCACACATATCTCATTGGTTGTTGTGAGTGATATATCCCCTCCATTATCAACTATTGCATTTCTTGCGCCTCTATTTAGTAAAGAATTCATTACAATTTCCGAAAACGCTCCTGCAACGGAAGCCATTGGCCCAACATTCGCCTTTTCTGCAGCATTTGACATTGCCATGGCTATCTTAGGCGCATCTGCTCCAACCCTAAATGGTTCGTAGGATAGCATAAAAAAAGGTTCTTTTCTTATATAATCCTCCAAAAGTAGGTAGTTTTTTTCTAACTCCTTCTGTGCCTCATTTCTGAGATTTTTATCACTAAGCACAACCATCCTGGAATTTCTGTAATTAAGTTCAAATCTTTCCAGATTTAGATTTCTTGAATGGACATCGCCTTCATAGGACATGCCAATACACATGCTCCGCATTGAATGCATTCTTCACTCCTTACCTCAATACCCCAATCGTCCTTAAAATATATTGCACCCGAGGGGCATATTGATATACACGCTCCACAATCAATACAACTTTCGGTATCTCTCATTATTATTTCATCCAGTTTTTTTACACTCACGCCAAATTCCTTGAATTTTTCTATAACCTTTTTTTCATCTGTTGGAATATCAACTACAATGGTTGCAGTGTCATATTCTATATTCGCCCTGAGCACATTTATCAATACCCCGGTGTCAATTATCGTTTTGGATAGAATGGGAGAATTAACGATATCTGCTGAATATTCTAAAAGATATTTACTCATCTTGACCTACCTCTCCTCATTATATCTGCTATTGTTATTATCCCAATTACCCTGTTGTTTTTATCAACAACCGGTGTTGCATCTATCTTGTACTTATCCAATCTCCTAATAACAATATCAACTGCTTCATCCTTATCCGAGGTAATAACCTTCTTTGTCATAACCTTCTCCAATTTCCTTACATTCATTGCTAATGCCCTTGTTATATCCCTTGATGTAACAATCCCCACCAATTTATTACCTTCAATGACTATTGGAATCTGATCTATATGATTGTTTATAAGTAATTCTGAAATTTCCTTTATTGTAGAATCTGGCGTTGCTGTTATTACATTCCGCGTCATTATATCCTTTACCAATTTAGTGCCTTTTTTCAGTCTCATTGGTCTGATTTTACCCGTTTTTGGTAAATCACCCACCTTTTCCGTAAGGAAGAACTCTTTTTCCTCCATAAGTAGTTTTAATTCATCCAGAATTTGATATGTAACCTTTACACTTGATAACGGGCTTGTTCTCACCTTTCTTCCATCTATTTCAATCCTTCCGGAAAATAACTCTTCATATGTTACCTCTCTAACAACTGGTTTTTGAAGTCTGGGGGTACCATAGTCTATAATCTCCGTCCTTATGTCTGCATTTCTGATAGCTGTTTTTCTTGCTATGTCATCATTAAGGACAGGAATTGGAATCCCTATCCCCAAAAATAGTGATGTCCCATATCCTGGAATACTTGCACCCCTTACATATTTAGTGGACATCTCCTTTAGATTCCCCGTAGTTGATATATTTCCAGACTCCGTATCTGGAGAGTGTTGAGTACCCGTACCAACAACAAAACCCTTGGCACCACCAATAAATATCCTAGTTCCTATACCTATCACCTCATAATCTGGGTCATTTACCAATGGGTTCAATTCACCAACACCTGAAAAATTTACATTTCCCATATTCGGTAATAGAGTTCCCATATATGTTCTAATAACCGAATCTGATGAATTCGTTGCCCCTATATATTTTTGATAACAATTTCTGGGATTATACATTATTGCCTGATTGAGGTCATCTATTGTGATTGTTGTTTCCACCTTCTTTTTTGGATAGCAATCGGTTCCATAGGCTTCAGCCCTCACTTCTATTTCTTTTCCAGCAATCAGGTCCTCTATCACATGACCACCACCGTAATCAAAGTCATTGTATCTCCTCAATTGAGTCGCCCCGATATATGCATCAACAGCTGCTATTCCGGTATATGCCTCAACATCATTCAACCATACCTGAGCCATCTTAATTGGAGGGTCGGAATGACCAAAATTCAGAAATGCTCCCGATGAACACATTGCACCAAATGTACCAGTGGTTACAATATCCACCTCTCTAACTGCCCTCTTTGGATTTTTCTCATATATCTCAGGCATCTCGTCCGCCCTTACAATTACCACTTCCCCCTTTTTAATCCTTTCATTTATCTCCTTTATTGTCTTCATGTTGTTACAAGAACAAAAAAAGAATACTTAATATATTGTTATTCTACTATAAATATTGAACTATATATTTTATGCACATTTGCATATATTTATTATCTTATATATTTTTATTCTTTTATAAATATTGATATCCTATAATTATTCATATTTGCATAGCAAAATGGAACTTCCCTCTCTTTCCGAGATAAAAAGGTATCGTAAGAGGCTGGGAATTACACAGACGGAACTATCTAAAAAGGCGGGGATAAGCCAATCACTTATTGCAAGAGTTGAGGCAGGAAATGTAGACCCACGATATTCAAAGATAGAGAAAATCTTTAGGGCATTAAACGAACTCAAGAGAGAGGAGATAAAGGCAGGGGAGATAATGTCCAAGAGGATTGTTGGGGTAGATATAGATGATTCATTAAGCAGGGCGGTTGAACTTATGAGGAATTATGATGTATCCCAACTCCCCGTATTTAGAAAAAACAGAGTTGTTGGTTCAATCTCAGAGGATGTAATCCTGACCCAGATATCTCGGGGAGCTGATATCCGTAATATGACATCAAAAAGTGTAGAAAATTTTATGGAGGAATCCTTTCCATCTGTGAATCTAAATACACCTTTATCTACAATTTCAAAGTTATTAGAGAATAACAAGGCAGTATTGGTGATTGAAAAGGGCGAGATTGAGGGCATAATCACAAATGCCGACCTTCTAAAGGTGTTGCGTTAGGTATAGTATAATTAGATAATATGGTGTCGTATATATTGATGTATTTTTAATATTAATATCTATTGGAAAATGGGACAGACTATAGCAGAGAAGATACTTTCAACCCGCTCTGGAAAGGAGGTATATGCGGGGGATATCGTTATAGCAGCTGTAGATTACGCTATGAGTCAGGATGGTACAACGCCGTTGGCAATAAGAACATTTAGACGCATGGATATTAAAAGAGTCTGCAATCCAGAGAGGATATCCTTTGTTATAGACCACTCTGCTCCAAGCCCGTTGGAAGGTATTTCAAATCTCCACAAGATGATGAGGGATTTTGCCACGGAGCAGAATATAAATATATACGATATCGGATGTGGAGTATGTCATCAATTAATACCCGAAAATGGGCATGTAGTTCCCGGAGACCTAATAGTTGGAGCAGATTCCCATACCTGCACATATGGTGCTCTGAATGCCTTTTCTACGGGAATTGGTTCCACCGATATAGCTGCAGTTTATGCCTCTGGAAAACTTTGGTTTAAGGTACCTGAGAGCATAAAATTGATAATAAATGGAAAACTCCCACCCGGTGTTTATTCAAAGGATTTGATACTGAGCATTATAGGGGACCTTACTGCAGATGGAGCAACATATATGTCAGTTGAATTTGTTGGGGATACCATATCAGAACTATCAATAGATGCAAGAATGACAATTACCAATATGGCGGTTGAGATGGGAGCGAAAACAGGCATTATGGAAGCAGATAATAAGGTAATACACTATATAAAAAGACATTCTTCAAGAAAACCAAATTCCGTAAAAGGCGATGAAGATGCAACATATTCAAAAATAATAGAATATGATGCCACAGATATGGAACCTCAGATAGCCAAGCCACACAGGGTTGATAATGTATGTCCAGTATCGGATGTGGAGGGAATAAATATTGATGAGGCATATATAGGAACATGCACAAATGGAAGGCTCGAAGATTTGGGAATTGCTGCCGAGATACTGAAGGGTAAAAAGGTGGATAATAATGTAAGGCTAATAATCGCACCTGCCTCAAGGCAGATTCTCCTAAATGCAATTGAGAATGGCATATTAGAGATACTTATCAAAGCAGGGGCAACATTAGTAACCCCGGGCTGTGGTCCGTGTGTTGGAACACATAATGGAATTCCAGCAGATGGGGATAATGTAATATCAACTGCTAATAGAAATTTCAAGGGAAGAATGGGCAATAATAAAGCACACATTTACTTAGCATCTCCAGCCACTGTTGCAGCATCTGCCATTAAGGGAAGAATTACTGACCCAAGAGAATTTATATAATTCATAATGCTATAATAATGCTATAATATATAACTCCAATATATAACATTATATGGAACAGAGATACATCACAATTGTTTCAAGAGCATTACCTACAGATATTGACAATAAAAAGGCAAATAGAAATATTGGTGAGAACTTCACACCCCATTTTATTGTTATCTCCGTTGGAATCTTACCTTCTTTACTAAGCATCTTTATCCTTTCAATATCCTTTCTCTCAAGACCCGAGATATTTCTACTACTAAAAATCTTCTCTCCATTGACTATTAAATCCTCTGCCAAAACATCCCCGACCTGAAGTTCTGAAACATTTATTCTCTTTTGCAATGCCTCCTTCTCCACTGCTTTTAAGTAAATGGATAGAATTACCAGTGCAGGTATCAATAAATATATGAGGGCAATGGATTTCAAATTAAGAAAGAGTGCAGATATTGATGGAATGAAGGATATGATTATAACGAATATAGAAACAATATTCCTCATTGTTTTGTAGAATCTATTAAATACGCTTGGTTTCATCAATCCCAAGATTAGAGCATATATGATAAGATACGGTGCAGATACAATAGCCATATTTATAAGATAATCTATATAGTATGGAAGTATGCTCTCTTTTAAATAATTAATCGCCCCTAGAAATCCAATAGAACATCCAACACCCGAAATAAGTTTTACATCTCCACCCCCCCATTCCCCAAGATAGAAAAGTATATATCCCAAGATAAAATACAGAATACCTATGGAAGCAGAGGATATAAAAAAGGAAAAATCCCATACAAGTGCAGAATAAACGAGTGATATTATTAAAATGATGAATGTTAATCCTACCGTTATTACATCTGGAATTTCAGCGGTCATTAAATCAAAGTAACTTCCGAGTATTAAAAATAATAGGGCAACCGCCATTATCAAACCCCAAATAGGAATGATATCCAACATTTTGATATATAGATAGTTACAATTTCATAATATAAATGTAAATTAAATATGAAATCAATATGAATTCGCAAATCCACAGAATTCATTTAAAGGGCATTTTTTACAATGTGGCTCTTTTCTGCAGAAGTTCTTTCCGAGTTCATCAATGAGCGCATGATATTCCTTATAAAGTTCAACATCTCTTGGTAAATTCTCCTCAAAGAAACGCTTTAGTTTATCATAGTTTGTATCCTTATCTATAAAACCAAGCCTTGAAAATATCCTTACAGTGTATGCATCTACAACAAAGGATGGTTTATTTGCCGCATAAAGAATTATTGAATCTGCCGTTTCTGGACCTATACCATATATTGAGAGGAGTTGCTTTCTTAACAACGGAAGTGGTTGGGCAAGAAAATCATATAAATCACCATTATATCTGTTATACAAAAATTCAACAAACGCCTTGAGTTTTTCTGTTTTTGAATTATAATACCCCACTGGCTTTATAATCCTCCTCAGATTTTCTCTATCAATTTCCATCATATGTTTGGGATTTATGAGTTCCTTTGCCTTCATATTCTCCATTACCCTCTCCACATTTTTCCAAGATGTACATTGGGTAAGAATCGCACCTACAATCATCTCAAATTCACTATCTGCAGGCCACCAATTTTGTTTTCCAAAATGATTTAATAGTTTTCTGTAGATTTCAAGCAGACCCATATTCCACTTACTTTTTACTTAACTCGGATAACTTCTTTAGAATTGTATATGCAAATTCATCTGCATAATCTGGACCCTTGGCTGTTATTATCCTACCATCAACAACAACGCCTTTATCAATATAGTTGGCTCCCTTTTCCTTCAGGATTCTCACCGAATCGGATGTCGGGAAAACCGTTGCATTCTTTCCCTCTAAAATGCCAGAGTTTGCCAGAACAGCACCAGATAGACATATTGCTGCTATAATCTTTCCTTCAGAATACGCCTCCTTTACCATGTTCAATACCTTCCGATTGTTCCATAGATACCTTACAGAACCACTACCTCCTGGAATAATAAGAACATCATAATTACTTATATCAACTTCATCCAGAAGTACATCTGGCCGGGCAGTCATTCCAAGCATCCCCCTTGCAGTTCCTGATTCAAGACCTGCAACAGTTACATTAATACCTGCCTTCTCCAATCTTTCCTTTGGTATTCTAAACTCTTCATCCCTGAAGTCCTTGGGTATCAATACAATTAATGCCTTCATATTCTCACCTCTCAAATCTATTTTTTCATATCCTTCCTCTTTTATATGCTGTTCAATACATCCAATGGATGATAATATTAACAATAGTATAAAACACCCCTCCCAATCCATATTAATAGATTAGAATTCATCTATTATATTTAGAATGGATACCAAAATCACTGGAAATAGGGATATAATAAGATTACCGCAACCTTCTTTAAAAGGAAACATGTCTGTTGAAGAGGCAATCAAGATAAGAAGGTCAAGAAGGAATTACAAAAACGAAGCATTAGATTTGAGAGAAGTATCTCAACTGTTATGGGCTGCACAGGGGATAACTGGTAATGCACAATACTATAAATCTGCACCATCTGCTGGTGCTACCGACCCTATTGAGATATATATAATCACTGGAAATGTTAGAAATCTTGAAAATGGTGTTTATCACTATAACCCATTAGAAAATACAATCACACTAAAAATACCAGGAGATTTGAGAGATGATCTATGTAATACTGCTCTGAATCAGGGGTGTGTAAGGGATGCATCGGTAGATATATTAATTACTGCAGTATATGAGAGAACTACATCAAAATATGGGGAGAGGGGCATAAGATATATCTATATGGGGGTGGGTCATGTAGCTCAGAATGTTTATCTTCAGGCAGAGAGCCTTAATCTCAGCACCGTGGTTGTTGGTGCATTTGATGACAACATGATAAAGAGATTACTAAACCTTTCTAATGAAGAGCCCCTCTACATAATGCCCGTTGGCAAAAGATTATAGATTTAAATTTTACTAATAATTACCTAAGACTATGAAGGTAAGGGGAGGTTTAATGGAGAAAAAGATAATCTTTATACTCTTGGGGAAATTCTCGTTAATTCTCGTTAATTTAAATCTATGTAATACAGTATTACAGTATTAAATATATGAAAGTAATAAGTCTAAGAGTTGATGATAGACTTAGAGATGAGAGAGATTGATGAAAAAATTGAAATGAGTCAACTGGGTGAGGTATTCCCGAATCATTAACGAACTCAGAGAATTTGTAAGTTTTCTAAGATATATGCTAGAAAAGGCACTATCGGATCTTGAAAATGAAAACAAAATAGAAATAGATAAAAAGAAAAAACCCATCTCATTAGAAAGAATAAATCTACTGCTCAACCTGAAAACTAAAAATCTTTCTGAAATCTGTATCCCTCCATATCCTGATTTTATATCCTGATTTTTATACATTCGGATTAAATATGTCATCATTATGATCTGAAAATTTGTGAAGTGCAGAGAGGAACTTGAATTTCTCGAGAGAACATTCAAGGAAGGCGGATTAAAGGTTATCCCCTTCTATCCATGACAGGCATCTCATTTGTATCTCCTCCGATATCACACACCTAAGAAATCTCTATAAGCCTGATATATACATCCTAGTTAAAAGGGATGGATCTCTCTGGTCTGAGGATGTAGATGTCGACATAACATCTGTTTCAGATAGGGTTCGTAGTCTTCTGAATCAGGACAAGATAGTAGTCATAGATGAATTCCAGAGACTGAATGAAGGCAATACAAAACTTCTGTGCCGAGATATTCGCAGAATTTTATGATGGAGGGATAGAATATCTCCCATCACCAGACAGAGAAAAGGTCAAATGGGGCAATGTGGAGGGGAAGGATGTGAAAAAATTTGAAGAAAAAGTAGAGGAATTCTCCTGTGATAAGGTTCTTATAGGAAAAAGGATCAATCTTGAATATCCTGACATAATTCTTTACAATCCAAGAGATATTATCGAATTGATTAAGGAGCATCAAAATCCAGATAATTACAGATTCAACATTACCATTCATCTCCGGTATCTTCCGAATCTATAATAAACAAAATACGACAATTTATATTGCCAAAAGTACACTATTTAATGCAAAATGAGAGTTCTCGTAGATATCGGTCATCCAGCACACGTTCACCTTTTCAGGAATGTGATTAAGAAATTGGGGAATAGCGATCATGGAATCAAGATCACTGCCAGAGAAAAGGAAGTGACTCTTGATCTGCTTAATCTTTATAATCTGAAGTACGAGAACCGCGGCAGGCAATATGAAGGAATGAGTTCGAAGGCATTCGGCATGCTTGGAATGGATTACAGGCTCTATAAAATAGCCAGAAGATTCAAACCGGATATTCTGATGGGGGTTCACAACCCTTACATTGCCCATGTCGGAAAACTTTTAAGAAAACCCTCAATCATCTTTACAGATACAGAAGATGCAAAACTTGCCAATTGGCTGACCTTCCCCTTCGCTACAACAATCTGCACACCCTCCTGTTTCCTAAGGGACCTAGGTAAAAAACATGTCCGCTACAACGGCTACCATGAACTCGCCTATCTACATCCAAATTACTTCAAACCAAATCCCTCGGTCTTAGATGACCTGAATCTCTCAAAAGACGATAAATTCATAGTTTTAAGATTCATCTCATGGGCGGC